>NZ_JBBGZQ010000016.1:0-130112 GCF_037572595.1 Chryseobacterium sp. MYb328
ATTTAATATTATATAAATTATAATTTTTCCTTTCATTTTATTTCAGTATCAGGTTCTTTTATCTTTTTTATTTGTTCTCTCAGAAGTGTTTTTATTTCTATAAAATCATTCAATGCACTTTGCTTTTTTATAGTATCATTTCGTAGATCTACTCCTAAATCTTCTTTTTTAGGTTTGGGGATTATACCTTTTTGAGTATCAAAATATCTATTAATAAAATTAGTAATAAAAACATCTGAAATCACTAAAGGTCCTCTAAACTCAAACAGATTATCTGACAGCTTCATAACATCATCAGTTGTACAAAGATAATTAATAAGAGATATACCACCCTGTAATGCTTTTACCCATGCATAAGCTTCAATTGTTATGGGAATAGATACAAACCCTACAATTTTTTTAAAATTGTCTAACTGTATTTTTTTCTCTTGAGCAATGGAATAGACAAATGACATTTCCATACTTCGGTTGTAAATAGAAACCTGCTGTAAGAGCTTAAAAAACTCAGATTCAGGATTAATTTTAAATTCAGAAAAACTTTCTATATTGAATACCTTATTTATAAATATCTCTTTATGTAACAAATTATCCTTAGTACCACTAAGGAACTTACGTCTAAAATTATGAATTAATGTATTTTTTTTAGGCATATTGTTATCTATTGAGTGGGCACTATATTTCATTTCCTGAAAATGTCCTGAAACAATATATCCACCTCTGTCCATATATATAGTACATGTTTTAACAATACGATCGTGATTAGGTATATTATTACCTATACCAGTTGTTTCATATTCACAATAATTATCTTCCACCCAGCTTATAGCAGTAAGGCAAGCATCTAAACTATCTGTATACTTGTTTCCTGTATACATTTGAATAGACTCATTCAATGTAAATGCAATACAAAATGAATTACTAACCCGTCTGTGATAAGGATATAAATCTTTTTCTTCTTGTCCTAAAACCAGTTTTTCAGGTAAATATATCTTGTTACTCATCGCTTTGTGTTTTTTTCTTTCTTGTTTTTTGTAATGTTTCTCCTAATAACTCAAATTCACTGGTTACAAAATAGATTTTATCATCTGTGAATTTTAGAAATTCTTTGCTCTCATTCATTCTAGCACATTGTACATTTGTAAGCTGTATTGGACCTCTGATTTTTCGTACTCTATCTGCTAATACCTGTCCATCATCAATAATACCCGTTAAATAACTTAACACTCCAAATATCTCTTTAAAAATAGATGCACCCTTGTATTTATCAAAAGAGTTAGCTAGAAGAGGACTATCGACTTCAAGTGCAATTTTATCAGCTGTTTCATTTATTTTGCTCAGGAAACTTTCTGCACTTTCTGTTCCTGCAAATACATAGGAAATATCAGCTCGACGATTGAGACGACTCACTTCTTTTACGAAATCTCCAAAAATATCATAAAACATGTGAGACTCTGTTGTTTTAGTTCCAAAGTTGATGTTTCTTTTCATTCCATTGGAAAAGATAAGTTTATGATCCAGAATAACTTCATCATGAAGATCTTTTCCTTTTGATTTTAAATCATATCGAGTTCTCTGAAATATAGCTTTATCACTATTTCCTGATTTTTCAATATTCCTTTCCTGGGAACCAATTTTTCTGTCCGTTTTGTAAGTAATTAGATCCATTCCTCCTTCTACAAGTTCTCCCCGGTTATTGATGTAAATATTCAACAAATACACCCAATTATGAAATTTGTATTTATCCGTAGAATTTAAATCATAGGCTTCAAAACGAATGATGGAAGTGATCCCTGTAAGACACATTTCTACATTGAAGTTACTAACTCCCAAATCTGTAATTGGCATTTTTTTATTAGTGGTATGCCCAAATACACATTGATACCAGTCATATCTGGGGTGGGATTTCCATGGTTCATAGACTTTAGGATCATCAAAAACAATTCCTCCTTCTTCACCCAATTCTTGATATTTTTCTCCTGCTGACGAGATAATATTACCATCAGAAAACATCAGATGGTCTCCACCTGTTATCTTGGTATACTTTCCTTTTACAATTCTTATTCTGCTCATTTTTAATGGGAATTAGATTTGTCACCTCCGTTATTGTATACTGTTTTTTGAGAATACTTTTTTATATTACCTTCTGACTGAACCTCCATATCCTGAGTACTGTACTCTTTTCTGTCTTTTTTAGATTCTGATATTACATCCCCATCAATCATTTCCATCAGTTTACCAGTTATGAAATGGCTTGCATTTCCTGCTATAGAGCTTATATAGTTGATACCTACTGTTTGAGTATAATTCAAGGTTGCAGAAGTCATAATATTAGTACCTGCTATTACACTTACGTTTTGCCCTGCATTAATACTTACGTTTTCTCCAGCATTGAAAGTCATATTCTTTGGTGCTGTCACTGAAATATTTCCTTGTCCATCCATAAAATAAGTATTACCACTTGGATCAATAATATTTACACTTCCTTCAGCATCATTCATCAAAATACGGATTCCGCTTCTGGTTTGAATGGATTTTAGGTGATTATTGACTCCGCCACCCAGTGCGACATTTCCATGGAACATTCCGCCCATTGCAAAAGGGAAATCTGGATGATGATATTCAAAACCTACCATTACTTGATCTCCAATTTCAGGAATGGCTACAAATCCTCTGTTTTGGCTTATTGCATCTGTTCCTCCTGCATCTGGACTCATCATTCTGATAAAACTTGTTGTGTCATTTAGTTGCCAATCGAATTGTACCTGTATTCTTCCCTGGTTTAAAGGATCAACATTGGAGATGACAGTTGCGATTTGTGGCTCTGCTTTAGGTATTGCAAAATGAGGCTTTGGCATAAAACCTGTTCCTTCAGCAATCGCTTCAAAACTTCCTGTATAGTATCCTCTGGCATCAACTTCGTGACTTACTTCAGTAATCATTAAAGCGGTAAAATGTGAGGTTTGATTGCTGTCAGGTTTCCTCATGGCTAAATCTGCTACACAACCAATATATAGAAATGGAACTGTTGTTTCTCCTGACACGGTAAAAACATCTACTGCCTTACTTCCTCTTGCGCTCTTTTGAGAATCATCCACATCACGAAACATATTGGCATTAATGGGAGTAGGGGTTAATGAACGGGTTTTAAAGATGCTATCATTCAATTCATAAGCTTTGGCTGATAATTCACCTAAATGCTTAATCCGACTATCAATACCTAACATTTTTGTATGACTGCTGCTGTTATAGCCAAAGTATTCAGGCTTTGTATGTACTGCCTTCAGTTCTATTGTTACATCATTTATATTACTGCCATCAATAAGTTTAATAGACTTTTCATTAGGTGGGAGCTTCCCAAAGTGGAGTACTTCACCGTCATAATAAAACTGTTCTCCATAAGCTTCTGCAATTCTGGCAAGATAGTTATAATGAGTCTCACAATACTGTGCACTGTAGTTGATGTAGCTATTGTTTTGAGTTTCTACTCTAAAATCAAAGTCATTCGTTCCTAATACTTCCTTAATAATCCTGTCTGCAATGATGGAAGTATTAACAGACTGCCCACCCCCAAAACTTTGAGTATGTGGAGCAGAATCCATTAGAATGGTTGGACTGTAGCCTTTGAGTACAATATTTCCTAAGCTCATCTTTTCCTTGCTGAATGATACATTTGTAATAATTCCTACAAATGTTCTCTCTGGGTTTTCGTGTTCTGGATCTTTGTATTTGAACGTTACAGTCAGCCGTTTTCCCATGAACTGCCTTGCTTGTTCAAGATTGTAGTTTTGGGTTTCATTCAAAGAATCATGAGCAAGAATAAGCTCAAAACTATGATGTGTTTTAGCACTCTGTTGTAAACGGAAATGTTTAAAATGATTAATGAGCTTTCTCCCAACCACAATATCAAGCTTAATGACCCGATTGATGCCCGAAATATGGTTCTCAGAAATCTTCTCTGAGTTTGAGATATTTTTTTTCATAAGATCATGTGTGTTTTTAATTATATCACCATATATAGATAAAAACAATGCCAAAATAGTTTTTTTTCAGTACTATTTTAAAAATTGTAGTAGAACTATGAGTATATGTTATCAAATAATTTAATAGATATCTTGTAATCTGTCTTTTATTTATATTTGAAATAGTAGATAAATAACAATCTTCAATTGGTCTTTAATAGGAAAGGGCCATAAAACAAAATCGCAACACATCAATAATGAGGTGTTGCGATTCTAACAAGATCGGCGGCCTCTACGAGGCCGCCGATTTGATTTATCATATATTAAATACTGTTATTCAGTATCATATTTACCAATCACTTTTTGAGTAACTCCCGAGCTGCTGAAACCTCCATCATGGAAAAGATTCTGCATGGTTACTTTTTTAGTAAGATCAGAGAATAAAGTTACACAATAGTCTGCACATTCAAGAGCTGTAGCGTTTCCTAGTGGAGACATATCTTCAGCATAACCAAGGAATCCACCGAAACCTTTTACACCACTACCGGCAGTAGTCATTGTTGGAGACTGAGAAACCGTGTTTACACGTACTTTTCTCTCTCCCCAATAGTTTCCGAAAGTTCTTGCGATACTTTCAAGGTAAGCCTTGTTATCAGACATATCATTGTAATCAGGGAATGTTCTCTGAGCTGCAATATAAGTAAGTGCAAGGATGCTTCCCCACTCATTCATACAGTCTTTTTCCCAAGCCACACGCATTACTTTATGGAAAGAAACCGCTGAAATATCCCAGCCTTTTTCCAACCAATCGTAGTTCATTTCCGTATAATGTTTTCCTTTTCTTACATTGATAGACATTCCGATAGAATGAAGGATAAAGTCGATTTTACCAAATTTTGCAACCGCAGCATCAAAAAGTTTTTCAAGATCTTCGATAGAAGTAGCATCTGCAGCAATCACTTCAGAACCTGTTTTTTCGGCTAAACCATTAAGTTCTCCCATTCTCAAAGCGATAGGAGCGTTAGATAAGATGAATTCTGCACCTTCCTCATGACATCTCTCAGCAACTTTCCATGCGATAGATTGTTCATTAAGGGCTCCAAATATAATTCCCTTTTTGCCTTTAAGTAAACCGTATGACATAATTTTTTAATGTTTATTGAAATACAAATGTAGCAATAATTGTGGTTATGACATAATAAAAATGGAGCCTTATCAATTATAAGGCCCCATTTTCTTGAAAATATTTATATGACTGAAATTTTAATTGGTTTTCTTGTTCCATTCTGCCTTCACATCCTCTGCTGCATCTTTAGTTTTTTCCCAAGCTTCATCTGCTTTATCTTTAATATCTTCCCATGCATCGGATACATTAGCTTTTACCCTGTCTAGCCAGTCTTCCTGTTTGGCTTCTTCGTCATTATTCCGTTTTTCATTAATATAGTCCTTGGCTCTGTCTGCCAATTCATTGATTTTCCATTTGGCATTTTCCGTTGCATTCTGTAAAGAATTTTCTACATTGTTTACTGCATTTTCCGCTTTGTTGTAATCTGAATTGTTCATAATACTATAAATTTGGTTTGGTACTATTGAATAAACAATAACCATTCCTAAATCAAGATGGCTTTGTTAAACTTTTCATAATCTTTTGTTATACTTTTCTAAATCAGTTTACCTTTATCTCTATAATATGAAAATTATGGAAAAAGTACGCTGTGCATGGTGCGAAAAAGATGATCTCTACAAAAAATATCATGATGAAGAGTGGGGGAAACCTGTGTATGATGATGAAACTATATTTGAATTTCTTATTCTGGAAAGCTTTCAGGCAGGTTTGAGCTGGTATACCATTTTGTCTAAAAGAAACAACTTCAGAAAAGCTTTTGACCATTTTGATTATAAAAAAATGGCTGCTTATTCTGACCAGAAAATAGAAGAGTTAATGAATAATGCCGGAATTATCCGAAATAAGCTTAAAATATTAGCTACAATAATCAATGCACAGAAATTTATGGAAGTGCAGACAGAATTCGGAAGCTTTTCAAAATACATCTGGGGATTTATAGATGGAAAACCCATCGATAATAAACCAAAAACTTTATCAGATGTCCCGGCAACAACTGAAATTTCCGATACCATTTCTAAAGATCTTAAGAAAAGAGGATTTAAATTCGTGGGTTCAACAGTTATTTATGCTCATATGCAGGCCACGGGTATGGTGAATGATCATATTGAAACTTGTTTCATTAGAAAGTGATAAATTATATTTTATTCAATTTTATGTGATGTTTTTTATTTATTGTGTAAGTGATTTATCTGGTTTATTTGATTTTAATTCACTAAATATTAATGAATAATGTGTTGTGTAAACTATTGTTAATTAGAAGTTTTTTCATTTTAAAGTGAATAGAGACTGTTTTAGTCACTTTAATGTGTTTTAAATTATTGAATTTTTAATAAAACCATGTATTTATTAAAAAGTTTGTATATTTGCACCTCCGAAAAAATAGGTGATGCAAGGAAATTATAAATTAAGATTTAGTCTTCTCTTTTTACTCTTTACTTTTTTTACGTTTGCGCAGGTTGGAATTGGTACGCCAAATCCTGATACTTCTGCTATGCTTCATGTAAGTGCTAAAGATAAAGGAGTATTGCTTCCAAGCGTTGCCCTGATTTCGGATACGGATATTACTACAGTTTCTTCTCCCGCAGATGGTCTTATTGTATGGAATAACGGAAAAGCTGGATTAGCGGAAGCTGGATTTTATTATTGGTTTGCTTCCAAATGGAATAGACTGTCAACGTCTGCTAATACCAATAAAGGAATTGATGGTGCTGGATGGAATACTATGGGAGAGAATGCAGGAACATATAGTGGAGCCAATACTGCTTTGTCATTAGGAACAAAAACAATGGATGACCTGGTCTTTAAAGTAAATGCTGCCACAGCAGGAAGATTAGGAGTAGACAACTCTGTAAGTTTTGGTTTAGGGGCTAATGCTGGCCAGAACGGGATTGCTATCGGAAGTTCAAGTTCTGCATTTCAGGGGATTTCCATTGGTAGTGCTGCTGCAGTCTCAGCAAATGATGCATTAGCAATAGGAAATAAATCAACAGCTGGCGCTTTTAAGTCAACAGCTATTGGATATAATGCACAAACCAGTAAAAATGAATCCACAGCCATTGGAAACAATGCTTCAGCAGGAGGTTTCCAATCTATTGCATTGGGATATAATGCAAAAACAAATACAAACAGTGAAACCGCTTTAGGATATAATACTGTTACTAATAAAGAAAACTCTACAGCAGTAGGTTCAGGAGCTAATGCTCTGGGACAATTTTCTACTGCCATAGGATATGGAGCAAATACCTCTCAGGCCAATGCTGTTGTGTTGGGGAATAATAATGCGAATGTAGGCATTGGCACAGGGGCTCCAAATACTTCTGCAAGATTGGATGTGAATGGGCAGTATAAGCTTGGTGAAAAAGGCAGTGTACAGAAAAACCAGATCAGTTTTGAAGTATGGCCGGGAGTTTCCATTAATAATATGCCTTCGGGAAAATCTGCTACATTGGAAATTGCAGTTCCATCAGGATTTCAACCAAGTTCTACAAGGGCCGTTGTTGTTGTCTCTCCAGCCGGAGATTTTGCAGGGAATTCAACATTCTCCATTTCTAATCCAAGAATGACTTCCACTTCAAGTATTGTGATTAACCTTACCAATATTTCCGGAAGTGCCAACAGTCTAAACTCTGGTCACTTTTATGTGATGATCAACGAGTTTTAAATTTGATAATAAGTTTTATTATAGTTGATATGGTGTTAAAGCTCTCCGGTTTCGGAGGGCTTTTTTTATAAAAATACCTATCATGCCTCTTGCAGATTATTAATTGATTGCTCATACAAAATTAATATTTTAAACAAATATATTGTGTGCAAAATAAAATAAGTATTTTTGTTTTTAAAAATAAATTGTGATGGCTCTTTCAGAACACTTATGCTTTAAGACCTATGCTGTTTCAAGATATATTACAGGCTTATACAAACCTTATCTGGATGAAATTTCATTAACTTATCCTCAATATCTGGTAATGCTGGTCTTATGGGAAAATGGAGGAATGAACATAGGGAAGATCGGTGAACATCTTCATTTGGATAATGGAACTTTGACTCCATTACTTAAACGCATGGAAAAACATGGTCTTTTAAGCAGAACCCGCAGTGTGAATGATGAGAGAGTAGTGCTTATCAGCCTTACCGAAAATGGAGAATCCCTGAAAGATAAAGCGAGGCATATTCCGGAAGCTGTTCAGGAGTGTTTTCATCTGGATGAAGAAAAAAAGAATCAATTAATGTCTGCGCTGGACGAAATATTATCAACACAATCCATTTCCAAAATATGAAGAAAATAGGAATTATAGGCTATGGCTGGCTTGGAGAGAGAATTGTACCCGCCTTATCAGCTCACTATGAAATATATACCACCACTACCACTGAAGAAAAAGCTGAAAAACTTAATGCTAAAGGACTGCATGCTATAATTGCCAGCTTTCCGGATTATCAGCTTTCCGGACCTTATCCCAAATGGGATATGATGGAAAGCCTTGACGTTTTAATTATTACCATTCCGATTTCGGAGAAAAGTTGTTGTGTAAGCTCTCTTTACAACAGAATTCAAAATTTAGCAGCATTTGTTGGCGACTTTAAAGGACAGATATTTTTAATGAGTTCTACAGGTGTTTATCCCGATCTAGATAAAGAGTTTACCGAAGTTGATATTCCTGTTGAAAAAATTTCAGGAGAACGAATGATAAAAAGCAAATATTCACAGGTAAATATTCTGAGACTTGGAGGGTTGATGGGAGACAATAGGCTGCTGAAGAATTATAATATCAGTAACCTGGAAGCAGCTGTTAATCATATTCACTATGTAGATATTGCGGGTATTCTCTTAAATATGATCGAAAATGAAACAGAAGGATGTCTGTATAATGTAACAGCTCCGTTACATCCGTCAAAGTCTCAGGTAATCAATGCCCAGAAAAATATAGAGGATAGGAAAGGTGCCCTTGAAGTAAAAGGAAAGAAAGTCCTGTCTTCAAAATTGGTTTCAGAACTGGGATATGATTTTCAATATCCTGATCCACGGACATTTCATAATAATTAGCTTGAATAAATTAATTTTCATCAACAATATCAAAAAGATCCCTTAAGACAGGGCTTTTTCAAGCGAGGCTCATCTTAATATTCTTAAAATCTTAATTATAAATTCAATAGGAACGGGCTTTAGTCCGTTCTTTTTTATCAAGATTCCATTGGCTTTAGCCAAACTTATAAAAAAGCCCCCGAAAATAATTTCCAGAGGCTTGTATTCAATAGAAACGGCATTTGCCATTTAATTTTATCTAAAAATATTCCTTTACCTCAATTCAATCTGCTGATCGGTATGAAACAGGAGGTGAATTGTCCTATAAAGATTTATTTAATAATTCTGTCAAGAACCCAAGTGATCAGGTTTTTCTCAGAATTGTGGTGGTCTGTAGAGAACTCTCCACGTCTTCTGTTAGCAACTACATTATTTACCGTAATAGCTTTGTGGCCTAATAATTTTGAAAATGCATAGATGGCAGAAGTTTCCATTTCAAAGTTGGTTACTCCAAGGTCATTCAATGTTTCAAGGAATTTATCATCCACAGCCTTTAAACGAAGCTGTCTTCCCTGTGGTGCATAGAACCCAGGAAATGTAGCTGTATTTCCGTGGTATTTGGCATCTTTGTAATATTCACCCATTTCTTCTGCCCAGTCTGAGAAGTAAAGCATTGGTTTGATCTTTTCGTAAGGGAATCTTTCCACGAAGCTTTTTGAAAACTCATTTTCGAAGCTGTAATCCTGGTAGAAGTGCATTAAGCCATCTAATCCTACTACGTTTTGAGTAACCAGCATATTATCAACCTGTACATCAGGATTCACACTTCCACAAGTTCCCATACGGAATAATTCAAGTGCTTTGTGCTCCGTTTTGAACTCCTTGTTTTTAAGATCGATATTTACCAGAGCATCCAGTTCGTTCATAACGATATCGATGTTCTCAGTTCCGATACCGGTAGACATTACTGTGATTCTTTCCCCTCTAAGTGTCCCCGTATGGGTGTAGAATTCTCTTTTATTTTTTTTGATCTCTACGGTGTCAAAATATTTTGAAACCTTTGCTACTCTGTCCGGATCACCTACAAGGATGATTTTATCTGCGATATCTTCAGGTAAAAGGTTCAGGTGGTATACACTTCCGTCTTCATTCAGAATAAGTTCTGAGTCAGCAAGCTTGTTTAGCATAATTTATATTTTTTTGTTTTTAATTAATGAAAATTGCTTCCTTATAAGGCGAAGCCATGAGTTGGTAAATAGAGTCATATTCTTCAATAATCCTTTTTTGCCCATTGATTACTTCATATACTGTAACAATGGTCTTTTCAATATTTTTAGGATCTTTTCTCTGTGAAGTGATCTCATAGAAATGATTATCTTTTTTAAGAACAGAGATCAGTTCTTCTTTAGTAGAATTATTGGAAGTCATCATTCCCGGAAACTCTATAACAATGTCTTTAAGTTCTGTATAGGTTTTGTAAGGTCTGGTTACTCCATTGGAATACACATAAACGTTGGGGATCTCTTTATCTTTTTCCAGGCGGATCAGATAGTAATCACTGCCTTTTTTTTCTGCATATACAGCCATTTCCTGCTGTTTTAAGGGTTGTTTTTCTGCTTGCTTTTTCTTTTGTGAAAATGCAGTAAGAGAAAGAAAACTTGCTGTAACAGCCAACAATAGTTTTGTTTTCATACTTCTGTTTTAGTTTTGATGTGTTGAATTTAATTAAAAAACTCCTCTCCCAATAACCTCTCGCCATTATTATTGCCGGTATTTTAGAATAAACCGTTCCTTAAAGAATAATGAATCTGATTTCGGGGTTTAAAATTAGTGAAAAATATTGTATCAGAAATATAAACATTATTTAATCTGCTATTAAAGTTAAGATAATATCAGATTAATAGCTTTGCCGCTAAAAATTCATGAGATCTTATCCACTGCTTGTGGTCATCCTTTTAATAGGATTCGCAGTAATGTCCTTTAATCCTGTTTACAAAGGAAAAGAAAGTGAGAATACATATATTAATAAAGGCTTAACTGATTTTAAAGGTAAGCTCGAGCAGCTGAAGTCGGATGTACGGGAGTTCTCTGAAGATCGTATTTCTCTGGAAGAATTGCAGGCATCATTGAAGAATACGAGAAATTCATTTAAGGAAATAGAGTTCTATATTGCCTATCATTATCCTGAATTTACCAAAACCCACCTTAATGCGGCTCCTCTTTTTCATATTGAGGCAGCAGGTACCTCTGCCTATACACTTCCGCCTGAAGGATTACAGGTTTTAGATGAACTGATATTTTCTGAAGAAGCGGGAAATGAAAAAGAAAAGATCAAAACCATTACCGATTTTTTATATAACAGTTATTCAGGGTTCTACCTGAGTGCCATGAAAAATGGAATGAGTAAAGGAAACAACAAGACTTTGCCCTTGCGTATAGAATTAATCAGAATATATTCCCTTGGGGTAACAGGTTTCGATACTCCGGGTTCCTTAAATATTTCCGAAGAAGCCAGTCACGCGTTTTCAGGAATGCAGAAATATATTAATGATGATCCTTATTTTAAAAATTATAATACCCAAAAAGCAGATCAGACCCTAACGCAAGCCATCAGCTATCTTTCAAAAAATAAAGATTTTGAAGCCTTTGACCGGATTGAATTTTATAAAAAATATATTCAGCCTTTGTATGAAGAACTGGGAAAATGGGACGGAAAAGCTGATGACCTGAAAGAGTTTTCCGGCTGGAATGCCAGCAATAAAAATTTTTTCAGCAGTGATTTTCTGGATCCTTATTTTTATTCATTGCTGAAGTCTTCGGAAGATAATCCGGATCTTAGAAGCCTTGGGAAATCAATTTTCTATGATGAGAATCTAAGCGGTAACGGTAAAATGAGCTGTGCAACCTGCCACCTTCAGGAAAATGCTTTTACTGATCTTAAAACCAAGTCTCCAAGCAATGTGGAAGGGAAAACTGTACTGAGAAATTCACCGTCTCTGTATAATGCTGTTTTTGCAAAAAGATTTTTCTATGATCTGCGTGCTTTTTATCTCGAACAGCAGGCCGAACACGTAATTTATAATGAAGATGAGTTTAATACAAGCTATGAAAGTATTGTTCAGAAGCTAAAAACAAAACCTGAATATAAAAAGGCTTTCCGTACTGCCTTCAAAGATGGTAAGATCAATAAAGAAAACTTTTCAAAGGCCTTGAGCTCTTATGTAGCCTCGTTGTATTCTTTTGACAGTGATTTTGACCGTTTTATGAGAAATGAAAAGAATGTTTCTGAAGAGGTGAAAAAAGGGTTCAACCTGTTCATGGGAAAAGCGAATTGTGCCACCTGCCATTTTGCTCCTCATTTTTCAGGGTTGGTTCCTCCATTTTTTAATGAAAATGAGTCTGAGGTTCTTGGGGTGACTGCAAAACCTATTAAACAACTTCCTATAGAACTGGATCAGGATCCCGGAAGGGGAAATAGTCCGGTGAAAAAGGAAAAATCATGGATCTATGATTATTCATTCAAAACGGTTACTGTCAGAAATATTGCGCTTACAAAACCTTATTTCCATAATGGAGCTTTCAGTACTCTGGAAGAGGTTCTGGATTTTTACAATGAAGGTGGTGGAGAAGGGTTAGGACTAAAAATGAAGAATCAGACCCTTGCGCCGGATAAATTAAACCTTACCCAGACGGAAATGAACCAGATTATTGCCTTTCTGAATGCTCTTACGGATGTGAGTAAAGCGAAGTAAGCGAATTTCAGGATAGAGAAGCTAGAATTTTACCATATCTAATTAAACCTAACAGATTTCTAAAACCTGTTAGGTTTTCTTGTCTATGAAGTAAGAGTATTCCCGAAAACAAAAGGCTTTTTCTATTCCCACACCCGCATCACTAAAAATAGACGCTGATTATTTAACAGAAATTTAATCCCCTTAACATTAGGTTTTAAATTAATTAATATTCTCCCACCCATATTTAAAGTCCTATTAACAGGAACGTGCTCTTTAAAAAATAGTTTTGCAAGGTCTAATAAATCAAATTAAAAATGAAGAAAAAACTACTAACAATTGGAGCTTTGGCTCTATTTGCTGGGTCAACCATTCAGGCGCAGACCATTATTTTTGATAAAGGAACATCCTGGAGCTACCAAGACCTTGAGCAGGCACAACCTGATGCATGGAAGACCAAGACCTACGATATCTCTTCCTGGCCTGCTGGTAATAGCCCATTAGGATATGGTGATCCTGTTACTACTACCATTCATGGCGGTACTACTGGTCTGATTACAGCATATTTTGCAAAGGATTTTACCGTAAACCTTTCAACACTTTCCGATAATATGGAGCTTGGAGTAATGAGAGATGATGGTATTGTAGTTTATCTTAATGGAGAGGAGGTAGTAAGAGATAATATGCCTGCAGGTACGATTACATACAATACTTTCTCAAGTACAACAATTGATGGTGCAGCTGAGAATGTATATAATATTTTCTCTATTCCAAAATCAAAATTTATCAACGGTGTTAACAGAATTTCTGTTGAATTACATAACAGAAGTGTAAGCAGTTCAGATCTTAGAATTGATGCTTACCTGAAAACAACATCTAATACTACACCTACACCTGTTGTATGTAACGGATCACACATTAGCTGCTTTACTTCAATTGTTCCTACTGCACAAACCAATAAACTTATTATTCCTGCAGAGCATAAATATCAGCTTATTTTAAAAGAAGGTGATAACTATACTGAAGGTGGAGGTTTAGTAGGCGGTCAGAACGACTTTACAGCATATGTTGCCAAATCAGGAAGCAGTACAAATGGTTACCTTTCAGTAAACCATGAAACCAATCCGGGTGGGGTTACTATGGCTGAGGTTAATTATAATGTTGGTACAAAGCTTTGGCAGTTGACAAGATCAAGAGCGGTAAGTTTCTCAGATCCTAGTTTAGTGCAAACAATCAGAAACTGTTCGGGAGGAGTTACTCCTTGGGGAACTGTAGTAACAGCAGAAGAATCTGTAACTTCTAATGATTCAAACAGTGACGGATACAAGGATTACGGATGGTTGGTAGAAATTGATCCTGCAACAGCTCAGGTTATTTCTAAAAATACTGACGGTTCTAAAGGGAAACTTTGGCAGATGGGAATTATGAACCATGAAAATGTGGTGATTAATAACGCAGGAACTACTGCGTATTATGGCGAGGATGGTGGAACTCACATGGTGTATAAATATGTGATGGATACACCAAATAATCTTGCTTCAGGAAATCTTTATGTATTAAAACTGGATCAGGGATTAACAGCAGCAGGAGATCCGGCTGGAACTACAGCAACATGGATTCAGGTTCCTAACAAAACGAAAGCAGATCAAAATAATACAGCATCACTTGCTCAGTCATTAGGAGGAACAAGGTTTAATGGAGTAGAAGATGTAGATATCAGCCCTCTGGATGGGAAAATCTATTTCACGGCAAAAGGGTTAGATAAGGTTTACCGTTTACAGGATAACGGAGCAACAGCTTCTCAGGTGGAGACATTCGTAGGAGGTGCTAACTCTGTATACTCTTTTGAAACAGCACAAGGTTTAAAATCTGAAGCATGGGGCGATGGAAATGACAACCTTACTTTTGATGAACTTGGAAACCTTTGGGTGCTTCAGGATGGTGGTAAAAACTATATCTGGGTAATTGCTCCGGATCATACACAGGCCAATCCGAAAGTAAAATTATTTGCATCTATGCCGGCAGGATCTGAACCTACAGGATTAACATTTACCCCTGACCATAAATTCGGGTTCTTCTCTATCCAGCATCCGGATTCTACCATCTCTACAGATGTTGATGCTACAGGAAATACGATTGACTATAGAGGGAAATCAGCTACAATAGTTATTGCTCTTAAAGGAAACCTAGGAACACAAGGTTCTTTAGGAACAATTGAAAACTTAGCTTCTGAAAATACAGTAACAGTAGCGCCGAACCCAACCTCAGGAATGGTGAAAATCAATTCGCCAAAAGGCTTAAAAGATATTTCTGTAACTGCTTATAGTATGGACGGAAAAATTGTTTATAGCAAGAAGTTCAATGGAACGAACAAAGCATTAGACCTTGATTTTACACAGCAATTGGAAGGGTCTAGAGTTTTAATTCTGAATATTGAAGCAGAAGGAGGATTCCAGAAAACGATAAAACTTTTAAAGAAATAAATTATTTATAATTCCGCCTGTTGGTGACGAAAGTTACTGGCAGGCATTTTCTGTTTATGAAATCGCCATGACTTGCAAACACAAACATACGTCAGAATGATGTGATTTCCTATGGCTTTTAAAAAACTATCAACATCTTCATATGAAAAAGCTTATCCTGTTTATTTCCATTTTATCTTTGTCCAAGGTTAATGCTCAGATTGACCCAGTTAAATATCCTACTTTTACAAATATTGAAGACGCTCTGAACAGCAAAAAAGCTGTTTACAGTATGAGCTTTAGGGAAAAAGGAATGTTTAATCTTCCTCCTCAAATCGTAAAACTGGATTCATTGTTCTTTTTAAATGTAATGGCAAATAAGCTTGAGAAAATGGATCAGGAGCTCTTTAGGTTAAAAGAACTAGAATTTTTGAATGTGAACGAAAACAGCATCAAATATATTCCCGATGAAATCAGTCAGCTCAGAAAACTCACCACATTCTCTATGAATTTGAATAGTCTGACAAGCATCAATCCTAATATAGCAAAGCTGCAAAATCTTAAGGTAGTTCATTTTGATGCCAATAATCTTAATACTTTTCCCGAGGCACTTATGAAAATTCCTGCCTTGGAAGAAATAAATTTACAGGGAAATCAGATAAGTTTTATTGCCGACCGGTTATATCAGATCAAAAATCTGAAGTTTTTAAACCTGGCAAATAATCAGATCAATGATATGGGAGACCTATCATTTCCCCAAAATTTAAAATATCTTGAATTACAGCAGAATGCAATTGGCAGGCTTCCGGAAAATCTTTTTAAAGCCCGGGAACTTGAATTTCTGAATGCAAGTGATAACAATATCACTGAAATTTCATCCAAAGTAAAAGGATTAAAGAACATTGTAAGCATGAATCTGGCTAACAATAATCTGAAAGATATTCCTGTAGAAATCAGTCAGCTTAAAAATCTGAAAACTTTGATTCTTACAGGAAATCCTATAGAAAAATCCAGAATTGAAAAGTTAAAAACCTTACTTCCGGAAACCCAGGTCTATTTCTAGGCCTATCCGCCAACACGTTTGGTTTTATAACCCATATCTTTAAGGATAGCCATTATTTTATCACGGTTGTCACCCTGGATGATAATCGTTCCATCCTTCTCAGAACCGCCTATTCCTAAGGTGGTTTTTATTTTCTTTGAGATTTTTTTAAGGTCTTCTTCACTGCCTTCCCAACCCTCAACTACCGTTACAGGCTTTCCGTTTCTTCCCTTCTTCTCAAATTTGCATACCAATGGTTCTTTCTGCTTGAATTCTTCTTCAGGCATTTCAAAATCCTGCTCTTCATGTGCAGGAAAAAGATTCTTCAATTGATCACGTAAGTCCATACTGCAAAATTAAAAAAGATTTATGGATTTATAAAAAATCTGTTTCTGAAATTGTAAACCTTTTTTAGAGAAATATATTTCATCAAATTCTAAAGATGAGGTTGGATATCGAAAAATATAGTTTCAAACTTAGATCCGGTACAATTTTTTATATTTTTGATCGTTACGTTTAAAAACTAATATGAAGACCAATCACATTCTTCCTGCTTTACTTTTAGCTTTCGGGATGACAAACGCTCAAACCGGTTTTTCCACAGATCCATTGAATGCTATTTTTGAAACAAAAGATACTGAAAACTTCTGGAAAGCATTTGATAAAATGGATACCTCAAAACAAAATCCATTCATAGACTATATGAAAAATGGTTCTCCCGGAGTGAAGGGCTTCACCGAAAACAGAATCATCAATGCAGACTCTTTACACACAATGGTAAAAAAGAGAAAAGCAGATTACCTGGAAAGCCGCAATATTTTATCAGGGTTAAAACAAAAAGAAAAAAGAATCCGATCCATTTACGCAGGAATGAAGTACTGGTATCCTGAAGCTAAGTTTCCACCCATCTATTTTGTATACGGAAGATTCAATGCCGGAGGTACATTCTCCAAAGACGGTGTGATGATCGGAACTGAAAACCTTAGAAATCTGGATGGCATTGTAGGCCTTATTTCCCATGAGCAGGTTCATTTTCAGCAGGATATTAAAGGGAAAGATAATTTGCTGAAATATTGCCTTATGGAAGGGAGTGCAGATTTTATCAGTGAGCTGGTTTCAGGAGAAACTAATAACAGTCCATTTTATCAGTATGGTGAGGCTCATTCCGACAAATTATACAGAGAATTTGTAACGGTATTAAAAACAAGCAGTCCCATGGATTGGCTTTACGGGACCACTAAAAAAGATGACCGTCCCAATGACCTCGGATATTGGATGGGATATAAAATTTCTGAAGCCTATTTCAATAAACAGACAGATAAGCATAAAGCAATTCGGGATATTTTAAATATTAACGATCCTTTATTGTTCTTAAAAGAAAGTGGCTTCTTAGATTCTTATATCAAAGAATATACAAAGAAAAACAATATGAAGTTCGAAGACTTTTTTAAAGAATAATTTCCCTTAAATTAGAGTGAAAGCCTTTGTAATCATACATAGGTTTTTTGAAAATCTCCGATTTTCCTATCCATAAACATCCGTGTAAATCTGTGG
Source organism: Chryseobacterium sp. MYb328 (assembly GCF_037572595.1). Classification (NCBI taxonomy): domain Bacteria; kingdom Pseudomonadati; phylum Bacteroidota; class Flavobacteriia; order Flavobacteriales; family Weeksellaceae; genus Chryseobacterium; species Chryseobacterium sp. MYb328. The sequence goes on from NZ_JBBGZQ010000016.1 coordinate 17,896, forward strand.
GATCTGTGGGAACATAAAATCGTTCACTGTTTTTTTCTTTTTATTCGGAATAGATGAGTAGAAAGAAATTTCAAGGTTTCAAATTCTTCTATTCATCGGAAATTAGGTAAATTTGTGTACTAAAGTTTTACAAAATGTCAAAAAAAGCAATATTAGCAATCCTTGACGGATGGGGACTGGGAACAAACCCTGAAGTTTCTGCCATAGACAAAGCAAATACACCATTTATAGATAGCTGTTATCAAAAATTTCCACACACAACCCTTGAAGCAAGCGGCTTGGCTGTTGGTCTTCCTGCGGGGCAGATGGGAAATTCCGAAGTAGGACATATGAACCTTGGAGCCGGAAGAGTTGTTTATCAAAATCTGGTAAAACTGAATATGGCTGTTGAAAATGGAACACTGGGACAGGAAAAAGTGATCCAGGATGCTTTCGAATACGCTAAAAAAGAAAATAAAAAAATACATTTCATCGGATTGGTTTCCAATGGAGGAGTACACTCACATATCAATCATCTGAAAGGTTTACTGACTGCTGCAAAAGAATTCGGCTTGAATGAAAATGTATTTGTACATGCATTCACTGACGGAAGAGACTGTGATCCGCATTCCGGTTTAGGTTTCATTGAAGAACTTCAGGACCATATGGAAGCAACCACCGGAAAACTGGCTACCATCGTAGGAAGGTATTACGCAATGGACAGGGATAAGAGATGGGAGCGTGTAAAGCTGGCTTATGATGCTCTTGTAGAAGGAGTAGGAGAGCAGAGTACAGATGCATTGGCATCTATCCGTGCTTCTTATGACAATAAGGTAACGGATGAATTTCTGAAACCTGTCATCTTAATGAATACAACAGCTACAGGAAACATTGTACCGGTAGCAAAAATTATTGATAATGATGTAGTGATCTGCTTCAACTTCCGTACAGACAGAGGAAGAGAAATTACAGAAGTTCTTTCCCAAAAGGATTTCCCGGAATATTCAATGAAAAAATTGAACCTTAACTATATTACGTTAACCAACTACGATAAAACATTCCAGAATGTTCAGGTTGTTTTTGATGAGAATATTTTAACGGAAACAATGGGTGAAGTTTTGGAGAAGAATGGGAAAACTCAGATCAGAATTGCTGAAACCGAAAAATATCCCCACGTTACATTCTTCTTCTCAGGAGGAAGGGAAGAGGAATACAATGGGGAGAAAAGATTATTGTGCCCAAGTCCAAAAGACGTTCCTACCTATGATTTAAAACCTGAAATGTCTGCGTACGATATTACTAATGCTATTGTTCCGGAACTGGAGCAGGGAACAGCAGATTTTGTATGCCTGAACTTTGCCAATACAGATATGGTAGGGCATACAGGTGTGTTTGAAGCTGCAGTAAAAGCTGCAGAAACAGTTGATGCATGTATCGAAAAAGTAGCTACAGCAGCCTATGAAAATGGATATGCAGTGTTCATTCTGGCAGACCACGGAAATTCAGATGTTATGCTGAATCCTGATGGAACTCCTAATACCCAGCACTCAACAAATCTTGTCCCTTTTATTGTGATGGATAAAGATCATACATGGAGCTTAAAGCCCGGTAAATTGGGGGATGTAGCCCCTACAATCCTTAATGTAATGGGGGTTGAAATACCAAATGCAATGACAGGAGATATTTTAGTTAGCTAAAATTCAATAATATTGTTAAAAAAATGCCGTTATAGTTATATATCGGCATTTTTTTATGATTTATGTCAGATAAAGTATGAGTTGCATACTTTATTATGCGCTAAATAATAAATAAATCATATCTTTGTTAATTAAAACTGAATATAAAAATGTATCAAAAGCTTGTTAGGAAAGAAGTAATGGGATTATTGGAAAAGGAAGTAGGTTCTTTTCTTGATAAATTTTTAACTCCAATTGAAAAAATTTGGCAGCCTTCTGATTATTTACCAGACCCTTCAAGCGACGAATTTAAACATGATCTGGAAGAAATTCAGACTTTTGCCCGTGAAATGCCTTACGATCTTTTTGTAACATTGATTGGAGACTGTATTACGGAAGAAGCTCTTCCTTCTTATGAATCTTGGTTAATGGGTGTTGACGGAATTAATCAGGAAGAAAAAGTAGGCTGGGCAAACTGGGTAAGAGCCTGGACTGCAGAAGAGAACAGACACGGAGACTTATTAAATAAATACCTTTACCTATGTGGTAGAGTAAATATGAGAGAGGTAGAAATTACCACTCAATATCTTATTAATGATGGATTCGACTTGGGAACAAGCATGGATCCATACAGAAACTTCATTTATACAAGTTTCCAGGAAACAGCAACCAATATCTCTCACAGAAGAGTAGGCACATTGGCTAAACAGTCCGGAAACGGAAAATTAGCTAAAATGTGTGGTGTAATTGCTGCTGATGAAGCAAGACATGCAAAAGCTTACAAGCATTTCGTAGCTAAAATCCTTGAAGTAGATCCATCAGAAATGATTCTTGCCTTCGAAGATATGATGCGTAAGAAGATCGTAATGCCAGCTCACCTGATGAGACAGTCAGGACAGAAAGCAGGTGAACTTTGGGGGCATTTCTCAGATGCTGCACAAAGATGTATGGTATATACCGGTCAGGATTATATCAATATTATGAAAGATTTGTTAGATGAATGGAAGATTGAGCACGTAAAAGGTCTTACAGAAAAAGCTGAAAAAGCTCAGGAATACCTGATGAAGCTTCCTGGAAGACTACAGAAGATTACCGACAGAGTTTCTACTCCGGATCTTCAGTTCCAGTTTAACTGGGTTAAGAGCTAGTAGCCCATATTATTATTTTAAATTATAAAAGTATTGAGTGCCTTTCTTTTTGGCACTCTTTTTTATTTCTTATCTTTGCAAAGCTAAAAAAAGAACAAAATGTTAAATAATAAAAAGATTGCTGTTGACTTTGACGGAACTATTGTTGATGATGCTTATCCGGGGATTGGGAAGGCAAAGATCTTCGCTTTCGAGACCTTGAAAAGATTGCAGGCAGAAGGATACAGGCTTATTCTTTGGACATACAGACACGGAGAAACATTAGAAGATGCAATAGAATTCTGCAAAAAGAATGGAGTAGAATTTTATGCAGTGAACTCAAGTTTCGAAGGAGAAGTTTTTGATTCTGAAAACCAATCCAGAAAGTTGGATGCAGACTGGTTCATTGATGATAGAAATTTAGGCGGATTCCCTGGATGGGGTGAAATTTACAATATCATTCAGGAAAGAATAGAATTCCGTGTAGAAGGAAAAGAAGTTTTAGCCTATTCAAAACTTAAAAAAGAAAAGAAAAAAGGTCTTTTCTGGTAGAATAAAAAATAACAATTTAACAGTGCACCGATTGAGCAATCATATTGTTACACTGATATATTAATACATTGGTAAATTAATACAATGATTCAATTAAAAACAATAGACGAACTGCGTCTGATGAAGGAGAGCGCCCGATTGGTTTCTAAAACATTGGGAATGTTGGCAAAAGAAATTAAACCGGGAATTACGACTTTATATTTAGATAAGTTAGCACACGATTTTATTAAAGATCATGGTGCTCACCCTGCATTCTTAGGATATGGAGGTTTCCCGAATTCTCTGTGTATCTCTCCGAATGAGCAGGTAGTTCACGGCTTCCCGAATAATGAAGTGGTAAAAGAAGGAGACGTTCTTTCAGTAGACTGCGGAGTAATCCTTAACGGATTTGTGGGAGACCACGCTTATACTTTCGAAATCGGAGAAGTAAAACCAGAGGTTAAAAAACTATTGAAAGTTGCTAAAGAATCTCTTTATAAAGGTATTGAGCAGTGTGTAAGAGGAAAAAGAATCGGAGATATTTCTCATGCTATCCAGAAACATTGTGAAAAAGAAGGATACGGAGTGGTAAAAGAATTGGTAGGACATGGATTGGGAAGACAGATGCATGAAGATCCTCAGGTTCCTAACTATGGAAGACAAGGAAGTGGAAAGGTGATTAAAGACGGTTTGGCTATTGCTATTGAACCTATGATCAACCTTGGAACAGAAAAAGTAAAGTTCCACAGCGATGGCTGGACGGTAACTACTTTAGATAACCTTCCTTCTGCACACTTCGAGCATGATGTAGCAGTAATTAATGGTAAGCCGGTATTGCTTTCCACATTTGATTATGTGTATGAAGCATTAGGGATTGTAAGTGATGAAGAAAAAGCTTTCCAACTGGACTTTTAATGAAAAAGATAACTAAGCTTTTACTGAACAAAATTCCACGTCCGATGCTTATTAAAATGAGCATCTGGGCAAGACCGCTTATTTATCAGTTTTTCAAAGGAGATCAGTTTTATGATCCTATCGATGGAAGATCTTACCGGAAGTTTCTGCCTTATGGGTACGGGAAGCAAAGAGAAAATGCCCTTTCTCCGGGAACCCTGAGTCTGGAGAGACACCGCCAGATGTGGTTGTATCTTCAGAATGAAACCGATTTCTTCATTAAAAGTTATAAAGTTCTGCATATTGCTCCCGAACAGGAATTTTTAAGGAAATTCAAGAGAATGAGCAATCTGAATTATATATCAGCAGATTTATATTCTCCCATTGTTGATGTAAAAGCTGATATTCTTGATTTACCTTTTGAGGATAACAGTTTTGATATCATTTTCTGTAACCACGTTCTGGAACACATTGAAGATGATGCAAAAGCAATGAGTGAACTATACAGAGTAATGAAGCCAGGTGGATGGGGAATCCTTCAGGTTCCGATGAAAAATTCACTGGAAAAAACCTATGAAGATTTTACCATCAAAGATCCAAAGGAACGCCAGAAACATTTTGGCCAATATGATCACGTTCGTTGGTACGGAATGGATTATTTTGACCGTTTAAAAAAAGTCGGCTTTGAAACAGATGCGAACTTCTATTCGCAGAAATTTTCTGAAGAAGAAATAAAGAAGTACGGGTTGAGAAGCAATGAAATCTTACCTTTAGTCTTCAAAAAATAATAAGAAATATAAATATGGATACAAACAAAGCTAAGGCTGCAAAGTATCCTGAAATATAATCAAAAAACAAAACCGTCTTCATATCGAAGGCGGTTTCATTTTTAAATATAGATAGAAGTTTATATTTTTATCTTAGTGTGATGAAGACACAGCTTTTAATCCTACAACAGAACCAATAAGAGTCATAATAAAGAATACTCTCCAGAAGCTTACAGGGTCTTTAAAGAAGATGATTCCCATTAAAGCAGTTCCTACCGCTCCAATTCCTGTCCATACCGCATAAGCAGTTCCAATAGGTAACGTTTGTGTTGCTTTAATCAGAAGAAGCATACTGATAGTCATCGTTATCAGAAAACCGATGTACCAAAGATACATTTCCGTTCCTGATGTCTCTTTTGCCTTTCCTAAACAAGAGGCAAAGGCAACCTCAAATAATCCTGCGATAACTAATATTATCCAATTCATTTTTTAAAATTTTTCTACTGCAAATTTCAGGATTTGAATGGAGAAAACATTTTACAATTGTTAAAAAATGATGTTTTATATAAGAGGGAAGCTTGGAGGCTGGGAGAGGGATGTTTATGGTAGTTGGAATAGGGCATGTTCTGATGTTTAATTAATGGAGTTGTTATTTGAAGGGAAGCTGGAAGCGGGAGGTTATGGTAGTTGGAATGGGGGGTGTTCTGATATTTAATCAATAGGAGGCTTTTTTCATAGGAAGCTCGGAGCTGGGAGAGGGAAATTATGGCAGTTGGAATGAGTGTATTCTGTTGCTTAACTAATGAGAGCTTTTTAGATAAAAGCTATTACTGCTTCCTTTTATTTCAGTAAATAATCATCAATATTGAGATCATGTACAATATAATATCAATAGAAGCGGACTAAAGTCCGCTCTCAATATAAATAACCATTCCTTCGGCTTTAGCCAAAACTTAAAATGACCTTTAGATCAATTAATAAACCAGAGGTGCCTTTACAGACTGCCATAAACTTCCATCCTCCCTCTTCCAGCTTCCATCCTCAAACACATAAATTATTTAATCTCCGCCCGGATTCTGCTCAAACTCACCTGTGTAATTCCAAGATAAGACGCAATATGCCCAAGCTGAACTCTTTTAAGCAGATCAGGTTGATACTGGATAATATCTTTGTATCGCTCCAGAGACGTTTTGAATTGTCTTGAAATAATCAGTTCTTCAGATTTTATCATTTCTGCTTCAGCCAGTTTTCTTCCCCAGTTGGCAATATGAATATCTTCATTAAACAGCTTTTTGAGATTATCCGTTTCCAGTCTGTACAGATCACAGTCTTCCAGTAATTCAATGCTTTCATAACCCGGTTTGTCTTCCACATAGCTTTTCATAGAAAGGACGCATTGACCTTCACTTCCAAACCAGAATGTAATATCATTATCCGATGTGGATGAATAGGCGCGGGCAATTCCTTTCCGGATAAAATAAACGTAAGGAATGACCTTATTGGCTTCCATCAGGCAGTATCCCTTGGGATGGGAAACTTCGGAGATATATGCTTTTAAACGATTTTTCGAATCTTCCGGAAGTGTATAAATCTGGTCAAGAATCTGGTCTATATTCATAAAAGATGAATTCTAATATTCAAAAATATCAGTTTTAGACAATGCAATACAAAATTATTTTGCAGTTTTTGCGAGAAAGGAAGAAAGAGAGTTGTTCATCAATGTATGCCTTGATTAAATAAGAATCATATTAAGTTTTTGATATTCTGTTGTATATCTATGAAAATCTTAGATTTTCAAAACTTAAGTGCCCTTATCTTATAGCATCATTTTAAGCTTTCTAAAGTGAACTTAAGTGTTCAAAAAACTTTTGGGGCTTTATGGTTCAGATATAAAAGTTTAAAAACCTGGAGGCCCAACTTTCTTCAAAAATCTTTTTGAGAAACAAATAACTCTCTTTTTTCTTTTAAATATTGATATTAACCGTAAAGACCAATTTTGTTTTACTAACTTTGCAGTTCGTAATATTATTTTTATGCACAAAGCTGGATTTGTAAATATAGTTGGAAAGCCCAATGCCGGAAAATCAACACTACTCAACCAATTAATGGGAGAGAAACTGGCGATTGTAACGCAGAAAGCCCAGACAACCCGTCACCGAATTTTTGGTATTTATAATGAAGAGGACCTTCAGATTGTATTTTCAGATACTCCCGGAGTATTGGATCCAAAATACGGATTGCAGGAGAAGATGATGGATTTTGTAAAAGATTCCCTACAGGATGCGGATGTATTCCTGTTTATTGTTGATGTAACCGATAAAGCTGAACCTTCCGAATTTTTAATTGATAAATTAAATAAAATCCCTGTTCCTGTACTTTTACTATTGAATAAAGTAGATCAGACTGATCAGGCAGGGCTTGAAACATTAGTAGAAACCTGGCATAATAGGATTCCAAAAGCGGAAATACTTCCTATTTCTGCTCTGAATGCCTTTAATACTGAGGTTATTTTACCTAAACTAAAATCTTTATTGCCTGAAAATCCACCTTATTATGATAAGGATCAGTATACGGATAAACCAGAAAGGTTCTTCGTAAATGAAGCAATCCGTGAGAAAATCCTTTTAAACTATGATAAGGAAATTCCATATTCTGTGGAAGTAGTGACGGAACAGTTTAAAGAAAAAGAAGGAATTATCTTCATTGATTCTATTATTTATGTGGAAAGAGATACCCAAAAAGGGATCATTATCGGACATAAAGGAGAAGCTATCAAAAAAGTAGGAACAGAAGCAAGATTAGACCTGGAGAAGTTCTTTTCCAAGAAAATTCACTTAAATTTATTTGTTAAGGTGAAAAAAGACTGGAGAAAGAACGATAGAGACCTTAAGAATTTTGGCTACAGATAGACTAAAAATGCTGTAAAAGCCCTTGTATTAAAAGATTTTTATTACCTTAGTCTAAATTTTTTAGTAGATGAACTATAATAATTCAAATTCGAGCTCAATACCTAAAGATATTATTTTATTAGTAGTAAGAGTATTTGTGGGTTTTGCAATGCTATCTCACGGATACCCGAAACTACAAATGTTGTTGGCAGGTGGAAAAATCGAATTCTTTGATTTTCTGGGCATGGGACCTCAGATTACTCTGATTCTTACAGTACTTGCCGAATTTGTTTGTTCAATTCTGCTGATATTAGGGCTTTTCACAAGGGTTTCCTTAGGTTTCCTGATCTTTACAATGATCATCGCCGGATTTGTAGTTCATGGAGCAGATCCTTTTGAAAAAAGAGAAATGAGCCTTATTTATCTTTCGGTATACCTTCTTCTGATGATGACAGGAGCCGGAAAAGTTTCTGTAGATCATTTGATTGAGAGAAGAAAAAGGGCTTCAGACTGGTAAAAACATTACAATATATAATCAAAAGAGCATCTTAAGATGCTCTTTTTTATTGGAGTTATTTTTATAAATCTCTTTATTATTAGGGTTTATAGGTGGTTTTTTATACCGAATTTATCTCAAAAATCACTACATTCGTAGAAAATGAATCTATATGAAGATAAAACTGACAATCTGCCTTCTGGCATTTCTCAATTTTTATGATGCACAGGAGAATATTACCTATCAGAAACCCTCTGCCGAAATTTTAAAACTGGCAGATTATGAAAGACCACCATCAGTTCTAATGAACAATAAAAAAGATTGGGTGGTGTTTACTTACCGTCCAACTTACAAAACGTTGGATGATCTTAATCAGCAGGAAATGAAGCTGGGTGGATTAAGGATCAATCCGGTTACCAATATAGCAAGCACTGTTACTTATTTCAACAATCTTAAAGTAAGAAAGTTCAGTGATAAAAATGAGGTTCAGGTGAAGAATCTGCCTGCAGGTGCCAAAATTGCCTATGTGCAGTTTTCACCGGACGAAAAAAAACTCACTTTTACCAATACAACGAACAAGGGAGTAGAGTTGTGGATTGTAGATATGGAAACAGCTACAGCCAAAAAGATTACAGGAGACATTCTGAATGCCAATTTAGGTACTCCGTATCTTTGGTATAATGATTCCCAAAGTTTATTAATCAGAACGCTGCCTCAAAACAGACCTGCTTTGATTGATTCAGGAAAAGATCTTCCCACAGGACCCATTGTCTCTACAGCAGATGGAAAAGTATCCCAAAACAGAACATACCAGGATCTTTTAAAGAATCCGCAGGATGAAAAGAACTTCGAGACATTAGTAACTTCTGAAGTATTCAATGTAGATCTGAACGGAAACCTTAAAAAGGTAATGGACCAGGATATGTATACAGGATTAAGTTTTTCTCCTGATGGAAATTACCTGTTGTCTTCAGTCATTAAAAAGCCATTTTCTTATATTGTTCCGCTGAACAGATTTCCTATGACCACAACGGTATCTGATACAAAAGGAAATACGGTAAAAGTTGTCAATGAAATTCCTCTGAATGAAATTATGCCTAAAGGCTTTTCATCAGTAAGAACAGGAAAGAGAGAAATGTCCTGGAGAAATGATGCTCCGGCTACATTAGTCTTTACAGAAGCTCTTGATGGTGGAGATCAATATAAAACTTCAGAATACAGAGATGAAATTTTTACCTGGGATGCACCATTTACAGCTGCTCCTAAATCATTCTTCAAAATCAAACAGAGATTTGAGGATGTAGATTGGACGAATGACCACTATGCCTTAGTGTCTGAAGAATGGTATGATACAAGAAATACCAAAACATTCCTGGTTGATCTTAACAATGGTGAATCAAAGATAATTGATGACAGAAATTCTCAGGACGTTTACAGCGATCCGGGAAAATTCAATACAGTGAAAAACCAATATGGTAGATCTGTTGTTGATATGAAAGGAGGTAAAGCTTTTCTGATAGGAGAAGGATTTACCAAAGAAGGTCAGCATCCGTTTATTGATGAGATGGATATTAAATCTTTGAAAAAGAAAAGGTTATACACCTCTAATCTTAAAGGCGCTAAAGAAAATATTGTAGATATTTTAAATCCGTCAAAAGGAGAAATCTTAACAACGCAGGAATCTTCAAGTCAATATCCGAACTTTTTCAAAAAGAATATCAAATCTAGCAAAGCTGAAGCGGTAACTCATTTTACCAATCCTTTTGAAAGTATCAAAGATGTTCACAAAGAAGTAATTACTTACAAAAGAAATGATGGTGTTACATTAACGGGAACTCTTTATCTGCCGGCAAACTATGACAGAAAGGCGAAGAAAGAAAAATTACCTTTATTGATCTGGGCTTATCCAAGAGAATTTAAGGATAAGAATACAGCAGGGCAGAGTACTCAGAATGATAATGACTTTACTTTCCCTTATTATGGCTCTTTCGTGTACTGGGTGACTAAAGGATATGCTGTTTTAGATAATGCTGCATTCCCGATCATCGGAGAAGGAAAAACAGAACCCAATGATACCTTTATTACGCAATTGGTAGCTGATGCTGATGCTGCGATTAATGCAGTAGATAAGTTAGGGTATATCGATAAAAAGAAAGCTGCTGTTGGAGGTCACTCATATGGGGCATTTATGACGGCTAACTTATTGACACACTCTAATCTTTTTGCATGTGGAATTGCAAGAAGTGGTGCTTACAACAGAACACTTACCCCATTTGGATTCCAAACTGAGCAAAGAAACTATTGGGATGTTCCGGAGATCTATAATACCATGTCTCCGTTTATGAACGCAGATAAAATGAAAACTCCATTGCTTCTGATTCATGGTGATGCAGATAACAATCCGGGAACTTTTACATTGCAGACGGAAAGGTATTTCCAGGCTTTGAAAAACCTTGGAGCATCAGTAAGAATGGTTCTTCTTCCGAAAGAATCACACGGATATCAGGCTAAAGAGAATATATTTCACGTTTTATGGGAACAGGATCAGTTCCTAGAAAAATGTCTGAAAAAATAATATTAAAGGCTGTCCCATTTCTGGGACAGCCTTTATTTTTACAGAATGACAATGAAAGTTAATTGGAGGATTAAAGAAATTCTAAGATCTCATCAATATTTTTTAATTCCATAAAACGGTCATGTTCAAGGTTTGGATCATGTTGTTCATGACTCCAGGTCACATGGTAAGGAATATGAGCTGCTGATCCTCCGATTTCCAATACAGGCAGAATATCAGACTTAATTGAATTTCCGAGCATAAGGAAATTTTCCGGCTGGCAGTCAAGATGCTTCAGTAATTTTTTGTAATCATTTTCCTTTTTATCACTCATGATCTCAATATGGTGGAAATACTCCTGTAATCCTGAATTTTTAAGCTTGCGTTCCTGATCCAGAAGGTCTCCTTTGGTGGCAACAACCAGCCTGTATTTTCCCTTTAGACTTTCCAGGGTTTCTGTTACTCCGTCTAAAAGCTCAATCGGTTTCTGAAGAAGCTCCTGTCCCAATTCAATAGCTTTGTTGACCAGTCGGAGAGAAGCAGTATTGTCAGACACTCTTCCGATAGTTTCAACCATACACAGCATAAATCCTTTGACTCCATAACCATATAAATGGAGATTTTTCATCTCTGTTTTAAACAATTCCTGAGAGACAGAATGCTGAGGAAGATAGTCTTCAAGCAGTATACAGAATTCTTTTTCGGCTTCCTGAAAATAAGGCTCATTGATCCAAAGTGTATCATCCGCATCGAAAGCTATTGTTGTAATATGATTATTCATTTTTGTTTTGTAAATTTCTGGTTCAAATTTCTGTATAAAAAATAAATCAGCAAAGGACAATTGTCCCGAAGACCTATGTTACGAACAAATCAATCTTTTTTAAGCCATCTGGAAACACTTTATCAAAAACAATCCGGAGAAAATATAGTTCTGGAATCATTCTTCATAGGTCAGAAATTATTAATCCAGGATCACTCTGTTTCTAAAGTAATGCTTATTAAAGAAGGAATTACGAAATGCTACTTTGAAGAAGAAAATGGAAAAGAATACATTGTTGAATTTCTGGGAAGTGGTGAAATCATGGGAGAAGTGGAACTGATTAAAAATATCCCTTGTCTATGCGGTATTGAAGCATTAACGGAAGTTGTGGTATATACGATCAGCCTGTCATATTTTAATGAGTTGATTCAAAAAGATCTTATTTTAAATAACCTATTATTGAATTCCTTTGCAGAACGTATTATCAATACTTCCAGCAGAGCTTCATATCAGCAGCTTTATACTGTAGAACACACATTGACGCAGTTACTTAAAATGCAGTCTAAACAGAATATTCAGATTTCCAAAGAAGATATGGCTGCATATTTAGGGATCACAGTACGAAGCCTGAACAGAATTTTGAAAGATTTGAAATAAATAGTTGTTGGTAAGTGCAAAGATTTTAAACCAACTTTATATCTATTTAAGAGGCAAGAGAATCAAAGATTCTCAGCAGGAAAAATACTTTCAACTTTTTTTTCTATTACAATATTCTAAGTCTCTATGGAACTTTAAAATGGATTTTAAGTACATCAGCTTATAGTTTTTATTAATCCATAAAACTATTCATTCTAACAATATATTTTAGCAGTACATAATTGTATTGAAGATAAAATCATTATACCTTAAAAAATATCCAGTCTTACATTTTATTGTGCCTTTTCGTATTCTATTATGAAAAATAAGGTCAGTCTATTGTTTTTGTTGGTTTTTATAGGGGTTGGGTGGTTTTTATTAATTAAATTTAAATAAACTGTTTAATTAAATAGGGGGTGTTTTTAAATTTATTATTTTTGCATAATAAAATTGAATACAATACCAATGGGGAATTTAAAATTCAGAAATGCAGAATTAGCCGATTTAAATAAAATTGTAGCGATTTACAACTCAACAATTGCTTCGAGAATGGTGACTGCAGACGTTGAAGAAGTTTCTGTAGAAAGTAAAGTACAATGGTTCAGTGAGCATAATACTGAAACAAGACCACTTTGGGTTGTAGAAGATACAGATGGTCAAATGATAGGCTGGGTGAGTTTCAGTTCGTTCCATGAAAGGTCGGCTTACAGTGGTACTGTGGAAGTGAGTATTTATCTGGATGAGAGCTGTAGAGGAAAAGGGTATGGCAAAATGATTCTTCAATATTGTATAGATAATGCAGGAAAATTTGGGGTGAATAACCTGGTTGCACTTATTTTTCTTCATAATAAACCGAGTTTAAAGCTGTTCAGGTACTTTGGATTTGAAGATTGGGGAAACCTTCCTAATGTAGCCGTTCTGGATGGAATAGAAAGAAGCCTTGTAATATTGGGGAAAAAGATTTTTAAATAAAAAGCGACCTTGTTAGGATCGCTTTTATGATTAGTATTACATTGAGTCTCAGAAGGCAGGCTGCTTATCTTTTTCAATATAAACATATCGGCCTTTGATTCCTTTCTGAAGCATTTCTTTTTTACTGTTAAGAGCTTCAATAGATTCTATCGTTTCATTCTTAAAGGTTGATTTTTGCCCGTTCTTTATTCCTTCCGAAAACATCCTTGTAGGGTTTTGATAAATATCTTCGATATACTTATTGAACTTCTCATTGGTGATAGGAATAGCCTGTTTTCCATAATGGGTTTCTACGAAATCCTGAGTATCATAATCTGAACTTAGTTTTTCATTGTTGATAAGCTTATACACAAAATTCTGATCTAGATCTTCCAGCATAAAGATGAGGCCGGGAAGTCCTCTGAATTTATAGGGGCCTTCTTTGATGTTGATCTCATTAGAAAACCATGCAATCCAGCTTCTGCCTCCAAATTCTGTGGTAGCTTTTTGAAGTTTATAACCATTGTATTCTTTGGTTTCAGGGATGACCTGCCATTTCATTTCATCATTTGTTTTTACCACAAAATAGTCAAAAAAATCTCTGTACCAATTATTTTTGAAAGATTCGGGTTTTCTTTCAATTACCTGGTCTGTTCTTGTACTGTAATGCGATATTGATTGGTTGTTTTCTTTATTTTTTACATCATAGTCGGCAAAACTTTTATCATAAAATTTAACAGATCTGGGGCTTACATCCAGATTCATCAGGTTGGTGATGTATTCCTGGGAAGAATCGTTTCGGTATCGAAGTTCGTAAGTGAATCTGTTCGTTTGAGATTGATATAGAGCACCTGCATACAGAGCGAAGATGATCAGTGTTTTTTTCATGCTTATTAATTAATGTCGTCAAAAATAATAAAAAAACGCAGAGTTTTTATCTCTGCGTTTTTTTATTATTATGCTTTAACCTCAATATTTTGTTTGATTCTCTTTGCTGACATATTTAAGAACCGTTTAACAAGGAATACGGCTGAAATCGTTAATCCCAATCCTAGAGCGATCCACATTCCGAAAGCTCCCATTTCCAATGTTACACAGAAGAAATATCCCAGTGGAATGGTAATCACCCAATAGGCAATAAAGGTGTAGATTGATGGAATTTTCACATCCTGTAACCCTCTCAGCATTCCTAAAGCTGTTACCTGGATTCCATCAGAAAGCTGGAATAAAGCTGCAATGATCATCAGCTTTGAAGCCAGGGTGATCACTTCTACTTCTTCTTTTTTCGTAAAGAAAGTAGGCAGTATATTTCTTCCAAGAATGAAGACCAATCCACAGATGCACATGAAAATAAAAGCGATCTTTAAATTATTGATCCCTACTTTTCTGAGTTCCACAAAGTTTTGTTCACCCAGTTTTCTTCCGATCATTACGGTAGAAGCTACACTGAATCCAACACAAAGGTTGAAGGTGAATGAAGCCATACTCAAAGCAATCTGGTGAGAGGCAATATCGTGTGCCGAAATTAATCCGCAGATAAATGCTGCTCCTGCAAAAGCTGTTACTTCGAAAAACATCTGTAATGCGGTAGGCAGTCCCAGTCTTACCATTTTATCAAACATCGCTTTTGAGAAACTTTGGATTTTTAATGAAAAATCCTTGATATAACGTCTCGTTCTCTTTTCCTTCAACAATACAAAATAAAGGAAAACTACCATGAAGATTCTAGAGATTAAAGTTGCTAAAGCAGAACCTTGTACTCCCATTGGCGGAATTCCCCAAAGTCCTTTGATAAAAACGTAGTTTAGAACAATATTGATGATGTTAGCAATAATGGTAGCCTTGGTAACTCCAATTGTATAAGATAAGCCTTCTGAAACCTCACGAAGTGTCTGAAAAGCCATAATAGGTATCATACTGACCACCATAATACTTAAAAAGCCTATCGTATCAGGAATGATCTTCTCTGGCTGCCCGGAATGATAGAGTAGTGGCATTACTGCGAATAATACCAACATAAGAATAACACCCACAGCCATATTGATGATAAAACCATGACTAAAAACAGAATTAATAGTAGCATGATCCTCCTTTGAATGTGCTTCCGAAACCAATGGTGGTATCGCAAATGAAAATCCAAGAGCCAATACAAATATAGAGAAGAACACTGCATTACCTAATGAAACGGACGCTAATGCATCAGCGCCTAAAAGTTTTCCAACAATAATATTGTCAAATAAATTCACTGAAACTTGCCCTACCTGGGTAAGCATTACAGGTAGAGCCAAAGTCAGGCATTCTTTTGTGTAGTTTTTGTTTAAAAATTTCATAATATTTTAAGATTCATATAGTTTATCATTCAAAATAGTCCAAAAAAAAAATTTGCAGTAGTGTACTGCAAATTTTTATAATATTGTAATAATAGCTTTATTATTTCCTTACAAAACTTGCAACGTCACTTTCAGAAACAGTATTTCCACCAAGAATAATCAATCTTTCCACAACATTCCTTAACTCCCTGATATTTCCAGTCCACGAAAGAGCTTTTAAAGCGTCAATAGCTTTATCTTCAAACTTTTTCATAGCAGTACCATGCTCATCAGCAATCATACCAGAGAAATGCTCAACCAGCAATTTGATATCGTCTTTTCTGTCATCCAATGGCGGAACATAGATTTCAATTACAGAAAGTCTGTGGTAAAGGTCTTCTCTGAATTTCCCTTCTTCGATCTCTTTCTGCATATTTTTATTCGTTGCTGCAATTACTCTCACATCAACTTTTATTTCTTTATCGCTTCCTACAGGAGATACTTTACTTTCCTGAAGTGCTCTTAATACCTTAGCCTGAGCGATAAGGCTCATGTCTCCGATCTCATCAAGGAAAATAGTTCCTCCGTTAGCCTGTTCAAATTTTCCCTGCTTATCTTTAATTGCACCTGTAAAAGAACCTTTTACGTGTCCGAAAAGTTCAGATTCAATAAGTTCAGATGGGATCGCCGCGCAGTTTACCTCTATCATTGGTCCTCTTGCACGCTCACTTTGATTGTGAATAGCATGAGCTACCAATTCTTTTCCCGCACCGTTAGGCCCTGTAATCAGAACTCTGGCATCAGAAACAGCTACCTTTTCGATCATATCCTGAATCTTCTGCAAAGCAGGAGAATTTCCGATCATCTGGTATTTTTTATTTACTTTTCTCTTTAGCGTTTTATTTTCTGTCTGAAGGTTTTTGTTTTCTTTCTTCAGGGTTTCTTTTACTAAAGCATTCTTTACACTTGTAATAAGCCTGTTGATATCAATTGGCTTAGAGATAAAGTCGTATGCACCTTCTTTCAGGCAGGAAACGGCAGAATCAATGTCTGCGTGACCTGAAATCATGATAAAAGTAGTTTCAGGCTTTAATAACAGACTCTGCTTCAAAAGCTCGGTTCCTGAAAGTTTAGGCATTTTGATATCAGAAATCACCAACGCGAAATCTTCTTTTTCTACCTGTTTGTAACCTTCAAGGCCGTCTTCGGCAATAACAAATTCATAATCTGTAAGTTCGTCAGAAAGAATACTGTGAAGTACTCCTGAGATTGCTTTTTCGTCTTCTACTATAAGGATTTTTTGCATAGTTGCAAATTTAAATTTTTTGTTTCAATTATTAGCAAAAACCATACCTAAATATTCTATTGAGAATAGTCTCTTCTTCCAAAAATTGCAGATCCCACTCTCACAGAGTTGGCACCACATTCAATAGCCACAGGGAAATCATCACTCATTCCCATTGATAAGGTTTTTAAAGATTTTAGTTGATTTAATTCATCAAAAAGCACTTTTAGAGTTAAAAATTCTTTTCTGATCTGGGACTCATTATCCGTAAAAGTAGCCATTCCCATCAAACCGGTAATTGCAATATGTGGATAATTTCCATCAATATACTGTTGGAAAAGCGCTTTGGCTTCAGAAATTTCAAGCCCAAATTTACTTTCCTCTGCAGCAATTTTTACCTGAAGCAAAACTTTAATGCTTCTATTGTTTTTACCAGCTTCCTTATTGATTTCAGTCAATAATTTTTCTGAATCCACACTTTGGATGGTATCTATAAACGGAGCGATGTATTTTACTTTATTGGTCTGTAGGTGTCCGATCAGATGCCATTGGATATCTTCAGGCATGAGAGGAGCCTTTTCCATCAGTTCCTGAACTTTGTTTTCTCCAAAAACTCTTTGCCCAAGATCATACACCTCCTGAATAGAAGCAACCGGATGCGTTTTTGAAACGGCAACCAGTTGAACATCTGATGTAAGCTGACCTTGTATTGCTTTATAATTTTCCTTAATACTCATACATGCAAATTTCCGAAATTTAGTTCAAGGTTCAAAGCTTTAAGTTGAAAGTGGTGGAAAAACAGATGTTTTCCTATAGGTATATGCTTTTTACGAATTTTTTTGGCTTCACTTTAATGCCTGAATTAATTCAGGATCTCATTGATCTTCGGATACTGAGAGATCTTTCTGAAAACAAACTTGTTGCTTTTCTGTAGTTTCTCAATAAACAGATCCAGCTCATTGATAGAATCAGTGTCTCTAAGGTATTGGTCATGAGTAAGGAAAACCAGATGTCTTGATGTTTTTTCAAGATCGTTCAGAAAGATGCTGTCTACTTTTTTCAGCATGGCTTCATGGCTTCCTTTTAAGGTCATTTTTTGAGAAGGTCTCCATTCAAGATCCCAACCAATGACTTTATAACCTGCTCTTTTAAGACCATCTGCTGCTGCAGTGGAACTTTTAATATCCGTTACATTAATATTGTTCAGTCTCCAGATATTTCTTCCCGGAGTTCTTGCTATTTTATCATGAAGTTTCAGACTGTCTTTGGCAATATCAAAATCATGAACCACGGCATCAGCATTCTTATAAAAATCACTGTATTTGTTATGGGCATGGGTAAAACTGTGATTGGCCAGCTCAATCCTAGGATTTTCCTTTAAAAGGGTAAAGTCATTTTTTTGTTTTGTGCTTCCATAGGCGTGTTTTCCCACTAAAAAAGCTGTGGCACATACATTTCTTTTATCAAGGATCTTTAAAAGATTTTCTGTTCCCTGATTGGGGCCATCGTCGAAGGTAAGGTAGATCACTCTTTTATCCGGATCTACGTTTTCATCGTCCATCGTGGGAACTGTTTTTGCGGTAGGATGTTCCGGTGAACTCATAGTGTCGTTCACGTCACTTTTAAAATTACAGCTGTTTAATACTACTGAAGTTGCACTCATCAATGCAAACATCCCGAGAAAAGTCCTGTTTTTTGACTTTCCCGCAAAAATTTTTCTCATAAAGGTAATGGAAATTTAAATTGTTAAAAATCGTTAAAAATAACGGTAGAATGTTAACAAATTATATGCCATATTTCTCAGTAATTTTTCTTTTTAAGTTTATTTTAAGAACTTTATTTTAAAGGTGATTTCCGTAAAATTACTGATTGTTGTGAGATGGTTTTGTTTTCTGTAATTCTTAACATTTATAAATATTAAAGCGATAGTCTTTTTCTATTTATGTTGAAGTAATAATATTCTTCCTTTACTTGGGAATTATTTTATTTTAACAAACGTAAGACATATTATGAGAACGATTTTGACAGTATGATATTTATTTTAAAATGCTTTTCAGGTACAAAGCATTTTCAATGGCAGCAGTTCCCCATGTATTATTAAAGAATATAAATACAGTCTGTTGGGTACTTGCTGTACTTTCTGCAAGATGATTAAGAAAACCTTCGGTATAAGCAGATTTGTAGAGAACTGGTTTTCCATGAAGTCTATAGTATATTACCTCAGAATGATTAATGATAATGTCTTCAGGAAGATTTCCGGGAAAACTTACTCCTGAGAATACAATATTATTGCTTTTTAAAAGATCAAAAATCTCCTTCTCCCACCAGGATTCGTGACGAAACTCAATAACATTTAAAAATCGATTGTCAATATTGTTAATGATCAAATCTATATTTTCCTGAGTATGTTTAAAAGAGGGTGGAAACTGATAAAGGAAGCCGGAAAGTTTTTGTTGAAGATGTTTATGAATATGTCTGCAGAAGACGGTGATCTCATCTTTTGAATCTGCAAGACGTTTTTGATGGGTAATTGTTTTAGGAATTTTAATAAAAAACCTGAACGATCCGTGTGTTTCGTTATGCCATTTTAAGAGTGTCTTGGCAGTGGGTATTCTATAGAATGTAGAATTGATCTCTACGGCATTAAAAGTTCTGGTATATAAGGAAAGAAAATCTTTACCGGGGGTATTCTCAGGATATAAAGACCCTTTCCAGTCATTATTATAAAACCCTGAGCATCCTATGTAAAGATTTTCTTTTTTCATGCTGTTATTTTATATCCAGATCCACCGAATTTAATCTTAATGAATTTAAAATCACGGATAATGAACTTACGCTCATTGCTGCTGCTGCAATCATCGGTGATAAGAGGATTCCAAAAAATGGATACAATAATCCTGCCGCAACCGGAATTCCCAGAACATTATAAATAAAGGCAAAGAACAGATTCTCTTTAATATTTTTAAGAAGTTTTTCACTTAATAATTTTGCTTTTGCTACTCCTAAAATATCTCCTTTTAATAAGGTGATTTCAGCGCTTTCAATAGCAACATCGGTACCGGTTCCCATAGCAATTCCTATATCCGACTGGGCAAGGGCAGGGGAGTCGTTGATTCCATCACCGGTCATCGCTACAACTTTACCTTGTTGCTGTAGTTTTTTTACTTCATTCAGCTTATCTTCAGGAAGGCAATTGGCTTTAAAATGTTTGATTCCTAATTCTTCAGCAACAGCTTTGGCGGTATGTTCATTATCTCCGGTCATCATAATAATGTCAACACCTTCGCTCATTAATCTATCTATTGCTTTTTTTGAACTTGCTTTAATTTTATCCGTAAAGCTGATGAACCCTAATACTTTCTGATCCTGAGCAATATAAGAAATAGTATGTGCTTTTGACTGTACTTCTGTAGCTTTCTGCTTTAATGTTGCAGGAATCTGGATCTGATGGGAGATTAATAGATTTTCATTTCCAAGATAGGCTGTTTTCCCATTGACGTTTCCTTTTACCCCTTTTCCTGAAATGTTTTCAAACTGATCTACTTTTTCAGCGGATACATTTTCATCCTTTGCTTTCTTGATAACAGCGTTTGAAAGTGGGTGTTCCGAATTTTGATTCAGTGAAAAGGCAAGTTTTAAAATATGATTTTTATCTTCGTTATTTACTGTCTCTATATGCTCTACAGAAGGTTTTCCTTCCGTTAAAGTTCCCGTTTTGTCGGTGATCAGAACGTTTACCTTATTCATTTGTTCAAGAGCTTCTGCGTTTTTGATCAGAATACCGTTTTTAGCTCCTTTTCCGATGCCTACCATCAAGGACATTGGAGTAGCCAGTCCTAAAGCACAGGGACATGCTACAATTAGAACTGCTACAGCATTCACGAAAGCGAATAAACTTCTTTTCCCTTCCGGGCCAAAGAACTGCCATAAAACAAAAGTAAGAACAGCAATAAGGATTACTACGGGAACAAAAACCTTTGATACTTTATCTGTCAGTTTTTGGATAGGTGCTCTGCTTCGGCTGGCTTCATTCACCATTTTAATGATTTGTGAAAGCAATGTTTCATCACCTACTTTTTCGGCTTTCATGATGAATACCTGATTTCCGTTAATTGTTCCTGAAGAAACTTTGTCATCAACGGTTTTTTCAACGGGAACAGGCTCGCCTGTAATCATACTTTCATCTACGATAGAGTTTCCTTCTGTAATTTTTCCGTCAACCGGAATTTTTTCACCCGGTTTTACCTTTAAAAGATCTCCGATTTTTACCTGAGAAAGCAATACTTTTTTTTCTTCGCCATTCACGATAAGATTCGCTTCATCCGGTGAAAGGTTCATCAATTCCTTGATGGCATTTCCTGTTTTTTTATGTGCAGCGGCTTCCATCAGCTGTCCAAGAATAACAAGGGTAAGAATCACACAGACTGCTTCAAAATACAGTGGGATTTCATGATTATGTCCACGAATTTCATGAGGGATAATGTCAGGGAAAGCTAATGCCGCAATACTGAAAATAAAGGCAGCAGCCACACCCAGTGCAATTAAGCTAAACATATTCAGATTCCAGGTTTTGAAGGAAACCCAACCTCTTTTTAACAGAAACCAACCGGAATAAAACATCACAGGAAGTGTTAAGGCAAGCTCAATAAATCCCTGTATCTGATGTGAAAACGGAAAGTCTATAAACATTCCACCCATAGAGAGAATGAAAACAGGAATGGTGAATGCCAGTGAAATCAGAAATTTTCTTTTCAGAATGTTGTAGGTTTCATCTTCATCATCTTCTCCACTGTCGGGCATTCTTACCAGATCCATTCCACAAATTGAGCAGCTTCCCGGTTCATCACTGATGATTTCAGGATGCATCGGACAAGTGTATTTTGCGGTTTTCTTCTCCGGGTATTTTACCAGGTCCATTCCACAAACCGGACATCCCACGTTGGAATCATAGGTTTTGTCTCCTTCACAGTACATCGGACAGTAGTATCTTCCTGCCATTTCATCAGTGACCTTAGGGGCTTCATGATGGTTGTGATTATGTGAATGTGAGTGTGAATGATTGTGGTGTGAAACTGCGTTTTTAGCCATGTCATCGGAGATTTCCTCTAAACGCATATGACATACAGGGCAATCTCCTTTTTCATCATATACTTTATCTCCTTCGCAGAACATCGGGCAATAGTATTTGCCAATACTGTCTTTAAAGCTTTCAGGAAGATGGGTAGATGAGTAAGTGGGCTTATGATTAGGATCTTTTGCAAGTTTTTCTTCAATCGGAACCAGATACATATTGCAGTCAGGACATCTTTCTCCCTGTTTGAAATATACTTTATCCCCTTCACATTCCATAGGACAATAATATACTGAAGATGGGGATACACGATCCTGAGGTTTTACAAAAGCTTTTTCAGGATTGTTTGGGTCTTCAAGTCTGTACTTTCCTATTTCTGTCAGGGAATCGTTTAAAACTGAAAGGGCAATTGCGTGATCAGAAGTGATCGTAGCCGTGTTGTTTTCCAGATTTACATCGGCAGTAACGCCTTCAATACTGTTCAGTTGGTTAGAGATCTTTTTCTGGCAACCGGAACAGGTCATTCCGAGTATTTTATACTGTTGGTCCATGATTCTTAAATTTATACTACAAATTTCCAAAATGAAAATCTAAGGCTGTTATAAATTTAAGGATAATAGTTATAGAATTTAGGTTTGAGAGTGGGAGAGTATTAGAGGAGCAGGGAATTGATACATTATTATAATATCAAATATTCTGACACTCATACTCAAATACTCTCCAACTCAATTAAAGAGTATCGAGGGGTTTTCTATGATGGTCTTTTAATTTTTTAAACTCAGTAGGTGTGAATCCGGTAACGTTACGGAATTGGGTAGAAAGATGCTGAACACTTTTATAGCCAAGTTTTCCTGCAATTTCCGTAAGATTAAATTCATTATATAAAAGAAGTTCCTTTACCTTTTCTATTTTTTGAAGAATAAAAAACTGTTCCAGTGTGATGTTTTCATTCTGGGAGAATGTTTTTGAAAGGGAACTGTAATCTTTATGAAGTTTTGAACTTAAAAATTCAGAAAGAAGAAAATTCTCATCAATGTCAAGGTCACTGACTTTTATAATAATAAGATTTTTAATTTTCTCAATAAGTTGATGGGCAGAATCCATGATTCTTTCAAAACCGGTTTCAAGCAGTTTTTCTTCAATAGACCGCATGATCGTTGCAGAAACATCCGACTCTGTTTCTACTTCTCCCAAGATAACAGAACTTGTGTTTACATTTGCATTATTGAAGATGGTTTCTACAGCGGAAATACATCTGCTGCAGACCATATTCTTTATGAATATCTTCATAGTTCGCTGTTTAACCTGTCTTTTACAAACTCAATCTTGGTTTTGCCATGAGGAGCTGGGTTTCCGTCACTGTCTAGATTAACCATGACGATTTTATCTACGGTAATGATTGTCTGATGGGTCATTTTATTACGGACATCACATCTTAAAGTAATAGAGGAGGATCCAAAGTGATTGGCTTCAATACCAATTTCTATAATGTCTCCCTGTTTTGCGGAACTTACAAAGTTGATCTCAGAAATAAATTTAGTTACTACTTTGGTGTTTTCAAGCTGGATGATTGCATATAATGCTGCTTCTTCATCAATCC
The DNA here is from genome assembly GCF_037572595.1 of Chryseobacterium sp. MYb328. NCBI lineage: Bacteria > Pseudomonadati > Bacteroidota > Flavobacteriia > Flavobacteriales > Weeksellaceae > Chryseobacterium > Chryseobacterium sp. MYb328. Next base: position 41,420 of record NZ_JBBGZQ010000016.1, read on the forward strand.
ATTGTAATAGTCTTCCTCCGAATAGTGAATGATTAGGATTTAAATCTTCGGGTTTTACCCATTTTCTTGTATGGTAGTTCATATTCTTAATAATTTACAGTACAAATTTAGTGTTAAAAGCTGGTGTTATCAAAAGAATTGCATTTATGGATCTGAAGAGAATTATTCATTTTCTCAATTATTTTCTTTTGGAGCGCATTGCTTTCGTTTTTGCGATGTGGGGATCGTTTAAGAATTTTTGGTATTCTTCACTTTCTACGGGGAATATTGCTACTTTCCCCTCCTTATTATGATGAAACCCGAATCCATATCTTTTGGCGAGGGGAGAAGAGCGGAGGCAGGCTTGACCTTTGGAAAAGAATTGCTCTCTTACTTTCTGTTTTTCATTTTCTGAAATATCATTTTTAAAGGCATAGCCATCAAAAACAATATCATCTGATGAATATTGATAAGGATGATTACTGATCTTTTCATATTGAAGGTTCGCCAGGGTTTTTTCTTTCTTATCAGGGGGAACCTGTGCATGGGAGACGGGGCAGTCTTCGGCAACTTCTATGAAAGTATTCGTGTAATTGGTGCTATGTTGTTTCATAATAAAATCCCATTAAAGGCTTCATGAATGTAATGTTAAAAAAGGATTATAAATATACTAATATATGTTTGTATTCTAAAATATAGGTTGCCGGCAGCCAATGAGTCTTATATGGGATGTGATTATTCCAAACAATTACACCTTATTTATATATAATACTAAAAGAATTTTATTATGTTAACTAACTTTAACTTTTTAACATGTTTCAGAGTTAATTTATTGATAATCAGTTTTTTAATGTTTAATTTTATTAGAATTTAAACATTAAATTCAAACCAATGTGAGAAAGAGATAAAAAAAGCTTTGATTTAACGTTTTTAATTGTATCTTGCATACGTTTATATTTGGAATCAATATTTGTTCATTAATTTATGTTGCTTTTCTTTTATATACCAAATTTTTATTAATTTTTTAATTTATTTTAAAATGAACATTTTTGTTTCAAACATCAATTACGCAACTAAAGAGTATGAGTTGCACGATCTATTTGCAGAATTTGGTGATGTATCATCAGCTAAAATCGTAACAGACAGAGAAACTGGCCGTTCTAGAGGTTTTGGTTTCATCGAGATGGGTGATGAAGAAGGACAGCAGGCTATTGAAGCTCTTAATCAAAAAGAATTCAACGGAAAAACATTAAACGTATCTGAAGCTAAGCCAAGAGAAGAGAAGCCAAGAAGAAGCTTCGATAACAACAGAGGCGGAGGTTACGGTGGTAACAACCGTGGAAATGGTGGCGGTGGCTACGGCGGTGGAAACCGTGGTGGTAACGGCGGCGGAAATCGTTGGTAAAAAATATGAAGCGGCTTTTTAAGCCGCTTTTTTTATGGTTTCTTTTTCTTTTTCTTCTTTTCTTTATCCTTATCTTTTTCTTTGCTGATTTTTGCCTTTTTGTCTTTTTCTTTCTTCGGATTTAATATCTCGTCAGCAACCTCAAATTTCGGTTCTTCAACTTTCGCAGGTTTGATTTCAATTTTAAGATCAAAATAACCCTTAAGATCGTTCTGTGTAAGCAGCTTCTCACTGAACAAAAACTCAAGGATTTCCTTTCCTGAATCATTGAAAAAATTGTGTGTAAGTTCTTTTAATAAAAACTTCCTGTATTCCTCAGACGGAACAAGTACCGTATACTTGAAGATTCTCCCTTCTTTTACAGTAGATAAATAGCCCTTTTCAACCAATATTTTCAAATATGTGGAAACCGTATTTTGGTGTGGTTTGGGTTCCGGGTGCTGCTCCATAACGTCCTTCAGATAGAAAGATTCCATTGTCCAAAACAGCTTCATAAAGTTTTCTTCTGCGGCAGTAAGATGATTGATTTTCATATATTCTTCTAATGTTGAAATTGTATATTGCAATAAAGATAAATAAAAGATACCATAAAAGCTATTCCAGCTCCCATAAATACTTCTTTTACCGTATGCCTTTTTAAAATAATTCTGGTGAGTCCCACCAGGCTGGCGATCCCTAACCATACAAGACCCATTTTCCAGTCTAAAGTGAAAAATAATGCAGCTACAAATATATTAAATGCAGTGTGCATCGAACTTTTAATGAAAAAATTGCTGATCTGAAGGGCAAAAAGCAGGATTAAAATAAAAAGCATTACCAGATCAATATACCCGTTTCTGATATAATGGAAAATAAGATAAACAACAACACAGGCAGCAATAAATACATACAGTGTTTTTCGCTGTACCCGGTTAGAAACATCCATATTGGTGTATCTTCCGGTTTTCACATTCCATATCAGCCAGATAACAACTGGAGCAATAATCATTAATAATATAGGCAGAAAATAAAGCAGAGATTCCTTAAAAGTATACTCCCTGGTGCTCATATACACAAAAAAGATAATCAGAGAAACCAGTGGATTGAAGAAATCTGAGATAACCTTTGAGATTTTGTGAAGAAGCGAAGACTTTTTTTCTTCCATATTTAAGTTTAAAGACCAAATATAAGATTATAAGCCCAAAAAACAAACGAAGACCGGATGATGATTACGTTTTTGAGATACTGAAAATGCAGATAAGTGCTGACGCTTCTTATTATACAGAATGTTTTTTTTGTTTTTTTTTGAAAATAATCCGCTTTATTTCCGGAAATATTTAATTTTAATCACTTCTGTTTTTGAAGATAAAAGGAATGATTTTTCATTGAATATTTTTTGAAATATCAGATATAATAAAGGCTGATACAAAGGATTAATAAACTAATATCAATACTTATATATATAATGAAACAACTATTTACATTATTCATATTTGTTCTGGGTGGATTTGTTTTCGGACAAACTTATTCTTCAACAGATTCTCCGCCCTCACTACTTCCTGTTCACCAGTTGAGAATTTATGAAATTCCAAAAGAAAACAGACAGGTGTTTTTAGACCGGTTCAGAGATCATGCCTTGAGAATTATGAAAAAGTATGGATTCAATATTGTGTCAATCTGGGAGTCAGAGTCTGAAAAAAAAACAGAGTTTGTCTATTTGCTGGAATGGAAGGATGAAAACACAATGAAAATAGCATGGAAGGGTTTTATGGCAGATAAAGAATGGAAAGAGATTAAGGCTCAGACTGCAAAACTACATGGTGATTTTGTCAATAATATTGAAGACAGAACACTGAAGCTTACAGATTTTTCACCGGAAAAGAAGCTGTTGAAATAACCAAAAGATATGTTAACAATAATTAAAGAGGAAAGAGGAAGAGAATAAAATCAAGTGGTTTTTTGATAGTCTGTTTCATTCATGATGCCCGGAAGACTATACTGACAGGCTGATTTCTTATGTATTGCAATAAGAAAATAACAGACAAATTGCTGTTTTATGGGGGGTTCTAAGGGTCGAAAATTAAGAATAATCTGTTCCGCCTGCAAATAGATTTTAGAGAAAAAAGGAAAAGTTACTTATGCATACAATAAAAACAAAGTTTTTTTCATAATTTTGCTCAACTATTTCATCATAAAAAAGCAAGAGCTAACACATGAAAGAATTTTCTAAAGAGGTATACCTGAAGTGGTATGAAGATATGACAATGTGGAGAAGGTTTGAAGACAAATGCCGTTCTCTTTACCTAAAACAAAAGATCAGAGGATTTTTACATTTGTATAATGGTCAGGAAGCAATCCCTGCCGGATTTACACATGCAATGGACCTTACTAAAGACAGTATGATTACTGCTTACAGATGTCACATTCATCCAATGGCGATGGGAGTAGATCCTAAGAGAATCATGGCTGAACTTTGTGGTAAAGCTACAGGGACATCCGGAGGTATGGGTGGATCTATGCACATTTTCAGTAAAGAGCACCGTTTCTACGGAGGTCATGGTATTGTTGGAGGACAAATTCCTTTGGGAGCAGGTATTGCTTTTGCAGATAAATATTTTGACAGAAAAGCTGTAAATATCTGTTTCTTCGGAGATGGTGCTGCAAGACAAGGTTCATTACATGAAACATTCAACATGGCAATGAACTGGAAGCTTCCTGTAGTATTTGTGGTAGAAAACAACCAATACGCCATGGGAACTTCTGTAAAAAGAACAGCCAACCACGAAGATATCTATAAATTAGGATTAGGATACGAAATGCCTTGTCTTGCTGTAGATGCAATGGATCCTGTAAAAGTAGCGGAAGCTGCTTACGAAGCTATCGAAAGAGCAAGAAGAGGAGACGGACCAACGTTTATCGAAGCAAGAACTTACCGTTACAGAGGACACTCTATGTCTGACGCTGAGCCTTATAGATCTAAAGAAGAAGTAGCTGTTCACAAGAATGATGACCCAATCGAATTGGTGAAACACAGAATTCTTGAAAACGGATGGGCTACAGAAGCTGAATTGGAAGTTATGGATAACAAGTCAAGAGACTTTGTTGAAGAGTGCATCGAATTCATGGAAAATTCTCCATATCCGGATGCTGAGAAAATTTATGAGTACGTGTATGCTCAGGAAGATTATCCATTCTTAGACAAATTAGAAAACTAAAAAATAAAATTAATTTGAAATTTGAAGTTTGAAATTTCTGAAATCTCAAATCTCAAATCTCGAATCTCAAATCAATATAGATTATGGCAGAAGTAATTACGATGCCCCGCCTTTCCGACACTATGACGGAAGGTAAGGTGGCGAAATGGCATAAAAAAGTAGGAGATAAAATAAAGGAAGGAGATATTTTAGCTGAAATTGAAACTGACAAAGCAGTTCAGGATTTCGAATCTGAAATAGAAGGAACCCTTTTATACATTGGTGTAGAAGAAGGTGCTGCAGCTGCTGTAGATTCAGTTTTAGCAATTATCGGTAATGAAGGAGAAGATATTTCAGGATTAACAGGTGGAGCTGCTGCTCCGGCTGCAGGTGCTGAAGAAACAAAATCAGAAGAACAGCCTAAAGCAGAAGCTGTGGAAACTGTTTCCGCAGAAGTTCCGGCAGGAGTAGAAGTGATTACAATGCCTAGACTTTCTGATACTATGACAGAAGGGAAGGTTGCTAAATGGCACAAAAATGTTGGAGATACAGTAAAAGAAGGTGATCTTCTTGCTGAAATCGAAACAGATAAAGCAGTACAGGATTTCGAATCTGAGTTCAATGGAGTACTATTGAAGCAAGGTGTGGAAGAAGGTGGTGCTTCTCCGGTTGATGCAGTATTGGCAATTATTGGCCCTGCAGGAACAGATGTTTCAGCAGTAGGAGCTCCTAAAGCAGCAGCTCCGGCATCAGAAAAACCAGCTGAACAGAAAGCGGAAGCTAAAACCGAAGAAAAAGCTGCTCCGGCTGCTAACACTTCATCTTCTGACAGAGTGGCAATTTCTCCATTGGCTAAGAAAATGGCTCAGGATAAAGGAGTTGACATCAATGCTGTTCAAGGCTCAGGTGAAAATGGAAGAATCGTTAAAAAAGATATTGAAAACTATCAGCCAGTTGCAAAACCAGCTGCTTCAGCTCCGGCTGCAAGCGCTGCTGCTCAGGTTGCGGTAAACTTCGTACAGGGAGAAGATACAGAGACTCAAAACTCTCAGGTAAGAAATATTATTGCAAAACGTCTTTCTGAAAGTAAGTTCTCTGCTCCGCACTATTATCTTATGGTTGAAATCAACATGGATAAAGCGATCGAAGCTAGAAAAGAGATCAATTCTATTCCAGATACGAAGATTTCATTCAACGATATGATCATTAAAGCAACAGCTATTGCTTTAAGAAAGCACCCTCAGGTAAATTCAAGCTGGGCAGGTGATAAGATCATTCACAGAGGAAATATTAACGTTGGAGTGGCTGTAGCTATTCCTGATGGACTGGTAGTTCCTGTATTGAAGAATACTGACCAGATGTCTTACACTCAGATCTCTGCATCTGTAAAAGATATGGCTTCAAGAGCTAAGAGCAAAGGTCTTAAGGCTAATGAAATGGAAGGATCTACATTCTCTATCTCTAACCTTGGAATGTTCGGAATTGAAACGTTTACAAGTATCATTAACCAACCAAACTCTGCAATCCTTTCAGTAGGAGCAATCATTGAGAAGCCAATCGTTAAGGATGGTCAGATTGTAGTGGGTAACACAATGAAGCTTTCATTAGCGTGTGACCACAGAGTGGTAGATGGAGCTACAGGGGCTCAATTCTTACAAACTTTAAGAACATATTTAGAAAATCCATTAACTTTGTTACTGTAATTTCTAGAATGAAAATAATAAAACCTCCCAATTTGGGAGGTTTTTTGTTTTAATACAAATAATGTTATGACAATTTGTTGTAAAATCAACAATATGTTACTATTTTTGACTCATGATTAAAGCGAGAAATATCCATAAATCTTATGGGAATTTAGAAGTACTGAAAGGAGTTGATATTCACATCAAAGTAGGGGAAGTGGTTTCTATTGTAGGAGAATCCGGTGCAGGTAAATCAACATTGCTGCAGATTCTGGGAACTTTGGATCATCCTACTCAATCCGGGAAATATGATACCGAAATTGAGATCGCAGGAGAATCATTTATCAATATGAATGACAAACAGTTATCGAAATTCAGAAACCAGAATATTGGCTTTGTATTTCAGTTTCATCAGCTGCTTCCTGAGTTTACTGCTTTGGAAAATGTTTTACTTCCTACCAGAATTGCGGGAGCTAATGAAAGAGAGGCTATGGAGAAGGCATATGCCCTATTTGAGGATCTTAAAATTGAACAACGACTGAATCATAAACCCAATCAGCTTTCCGGTGGAGAAGCACAAAGGGTAGCTGTAGCAAGAGCTTTAATCAATTCACCAAAAATTATCTTTGCTGATGAACCTACGGGAAACCTGGACTCAAAAAATGCGGATGACCTTCACAGGCTGTTTTTTGACCTTAGAGATAAGTATAATCAAACCTTTGTGATTGTAACCCACAACCCGAATCTGGCTGAAATTACCGACCGTAAACTCGTTATGAAAGATGGAATGATTATAGAATAGCCTTCTTACACATATGATGAAACACTTTATTTTTCTTTTTATACTTTTAGTTTCCTGCTCAAAAGCTGAATCTCAGCAGATAGAAGTATTGGGTATACCCCAATCCAGAATTTCAGAAATTAAAACTTTTATTAAAGATAAAGCCTACAATCAGGATCTGGCCATTTTTATTAACTTTAAAATTCCATCCGGAAAATACCGTTACTTCATTTACGACCTGAAAAATAATAAAATAGTACAAAAAGCAATTGTTGCTCATGGCTCCGGTTCTGTAATTTCCGGATCAAATGCTTTGAAATTCAGTAATATTGAGGGGTCTTATCAGTCTTCCCTTGGGAAATATGCAGTTGGAGGAAGCTATGTTGGACAATTTGGAAAAGCTTACCGCTTAAAAGGACTGGATCCTACCAATGATAATGCGATGCTAAGAGCTATTGTCCTGCATTCCTTTAGCAGTGTTTCTGATGTAGAATCGGAAAAACCTGCCACTTTGAGCCTGGGATGCCCAATGCTTTCAATCAATGCTTTTAAAGAAACAGCAAAATATATTGACAAATCAGAGAAACCTATTATCTTATACACTTTCTATTAACCTATAATTTATCTTAATTCTATGTCCTTGAAATTTTTGGCAGAAGACGACAGACCCCGGGAAAAATTCTTGCAAAAAGGTAAGAGTGCACTTTCCGATTCTGAACTTTTAGCCATTATTATGGGAAGCGGAAATAGGGAAGAGAGCGTTTTGGAACTGTCAAGGAAAATTTTAGCATCCGTCAATAATAACTGGCATCAGCTAAGCTTACTTTCTGTTCAGGATCTGATGAAATTCAAAGGCATAGGAGAGGCAAAAGCTATTTCTATTATTACAGCGCTTGAAATCGGAAGAAGAAGAGCCGGACAGGAAATTCCTGAAAAATCAATTATCGGTAACAGTCATGATGCTTATGCAATTCTGAAAAACCAATTATCAGATTTAAGAACTGAAGAATTTTGGGCCATTTTTCTGAATAACAGCAATAAGGTGATACATATTTCGCAGCTTACCCAGGGAGGAATCAGTCAGTCTATTGTAGACGTAAGGGTGCTGTTTAAAACAGCCCTTGAACATTTTTCAACAGGAGTAATTATCGCCCATAATCATCCTTCAGGAAGCCTTAAACCAAGCAAAGAAGATATTAACATTACACAAAAAATAAAAGAAGCGGGAAAAGTATTAAGCATCCAGCTTTTAGACCATATTATCATTACACAGAATTCCTATTTTAGCTTTTCAGACGCAGGATTATTATGATTAGAAGATTGAAATACAATGAAATTGATTTTGTGAAATATTCTCAGTGTTTAGACCGTTCTGAACAAAGAAAATACTCTGCTGCAAAAGACTTTTTGGATACCACTGCACCGAAACAGTGGGAAATACTTGTATATAACGATTATGAAGCAGTAATGCCCATTCCTTTTGTGAGGAAATATGGTGTCAAAATAGTTCATAATCCTAAGCTTTGTCAACAGCTAGGAGTTTTTTCCGAAAAGGATGATGTGAATCTTAATGAGAAATTTTTAGATTATCTGGAAAGTCACTATCTGATAAGAGCATATCCTTTTAATGATGGCAATGAACTTCGTACACCTTTCAGAATAAAGAAAAATTTTTTGATTTATCCTGATGCCTATGAGGATGTCTATACAAGATATTCACCCAAAAGGAAGAGAAAACTGAGGCTGGATCAGGAAGTTTGGGATCATTCGGAACTGAGAAGCGTTTCTTATGGTGAAGTGAAACCTTTTATAGAATCCAATATTATAGGATTGAGTAAAGAAAGTGATCTAGCCGGATTTATGGATATCTATGAAACTTTCTACAGTCTGAAATATCTGAAGTTTCTAGCTTTCTACTATCAAGGGAAAATCATCAATGTTATTGCTACTTATTCAGACTGTGGTATGGTGGCGCTTTTAGGGAATTTCAGTGATAAAGAATATGTAAAGCTATCCGGAGCTTCTGTTCTGATTGACCGGATGATTAAAGAAACCATTGCAACCCATATCTTTGATTTTGAAGGGGGAGATATTCCAAATATAGAAGAGTTTTTCAGAGGATTTCGCCCAGAGCTGAAACCTTATGCCATTATTGAGCGTTCCAAAAAAGACCTTTTTAAAAAATTAGGATCTTTATTTTTAAAAGGAAGGATTTTTTAATGATAAAAAGCATTGTTTAGATTGGTTCTAATGTAGTATTATTCCGTACCTTTATAACAGTTATATAACCGTCATGTTACAACAAATTCGTAATTATAAATTATCCTATATGCTTTATAATTTCTTTAAAAAAAGTAAATTAAAGCATAATATTCCATTATATAAAAAATACGGGATCAGCAAAAGCTATTTTTCGAGCATTTCAAGTAAAGATTTTTCACACCTTCCGCAGACAGAAAGAAGTATTGCTGAAGAAAAGCTTTCTTCTACTGCCTTTTTTAAAAAACTATCAGAAGAAAATAAAGAAAGTGCTCTTCATTATGATGATAACGGCTACATGATTCTGAGAAACTTTATTACCCCGGAAACAGCAGAAAATATCAATCTTGAGATTGAAAAGCTGATGAAAGACGGAACCTTAAAATTTCGTTACGGTGGGAAACTGATGTTTGCAATTCACCATTCGGAAATTCTCAGAAATATCGGAAGCGATAAAAATTTCCTTGAATTTCTATCTGTTTTGCTTGATGGTAAGGCTAAATTGTTTCAAAGTATCAATTTTATTAACGGAAGCCAGCAGAAGACCCATTCCGACAGTATTCACATGACAACATTTCCTTTGGGAGGACTTTTAGGAGTATGGATTGCATTAGAAGATGTAGATGAAACCAATGGCGCATTGCATTATATTCCGGGAAGCCATAAACTGCCTTATTTCCTGAACTCGGACTATGATAATGAAGGAACTGCTTTAAAAATAGGGAAGAAAAGCTATAAGGCATATGAAGAATTTCTTGAAAATAAAGTCAAAGAATTGGGTTTGAAAAAAGAAATTTTCAGGGCGAAAAAAGGAGATATGCTGATCTGGCATGCTAATATTCTTCACGGGGGAGAGCCACATACTGATAAAAACAGAACCCGGAAAAGCCTGGTATATCACTTTTTTGACGAAAACAGTGTATGCTACCATGAAGTTACACAAAGACCCGCATTATTTGAACTGTAATATCAGAAAATATTAGTAATTTTGCATCCTAAAATTATGACGAGTCTTTCAGGATATCTACCGTATGCATTTGCATTAATTATTGCAATTCCTTTTCTGGTTTTGCTGAGACAATTTGTACACTCGTATATTACTCTTAAAAACCAGGAACTCAAATTACTTACTGTGAAATCTAATTCAGAAAACAAAGCTCACTCTTATGAGAGGATGACTTTATTTCTGGACAGGATAAAGCCTTCCAACCTGATTCAGCGATTTGATAAAGGATTGGCGGTTCATGAGTTTATTTTCCTTACAGAAAAAGCAATTAATGAAGAATTTGAATACAATTCCTCTCAGCAGCTTTATATAACGAAGAATTCCTGGAAGAATATTGTAGACTCTAAAAATGCCATTATTGACCTTCTTCATAAGACTTATGATGGGTTGAAGGGTGAAGTGAAACTGGATGAGTTCAAAACCATTTTCATCATGAATTATATGGAAAGCAATGATTACGTTGCTGAAACAATTGAAGATTTAAGAAAAGAAATTTTAATAATAACTTAAAAATAACAGATAAATAATGATTCCAAATTTTAAAGCACATCCATGGCATGGAATTTCTGCAGGAGAAGATGCGCCAAATGTTGTAAACGTATTTGTGGAAATTGTTCCTTCAGATACTATTAAATATGAAGTAGATAAAGAAACAGGATATTTAAAAGTAGACAGGCCTCAGAAATTCTCTAACATCATCCCGGCTTTGTATGGTTTTGTTCCAAGAACATATTGTGATAAAGAAGTGATGAGACTTGCTGTAGAAGCAGGGGCTACTGATGTAACAATGGGAGATCATGACCCGCTTGATATTTGTGTTTTAAGTTCTCACAATATCCACGCTGGAGGTTTATTGATGGAAGCTATTCCAATCGGTGGTTTTAAAATGATTGACGGTGGTGAAGCTGATGATAAAATTGTTGCTGTAATGATCAATGACCATGCTTTCGGACACTTCAGAGATATTACTGAGTTACCGGAAGCAGAAGTAAAAAGATTGATGCACTATTTCCTAACCTATAAAAACCTGCCGGACGAGCCTGCAAAATGCAGAATTCAGGAGGTTTACGGTGCTGAGCATGCTAGAAAAGTAATCAAAGCTTCTCAAACAGACTATGCAGATAAATTCGGAGGATAAGATTCTCTGATGTAAATAATACAAGAAGGATAAACGGGAAACTGTTTATCCTTTTTTGTTAATTAAGAAAACTGGGGGCTGGAAGAAGGAAGTTATTGAAGGATTTAATGATGAAAGGCTGTCCCTTTGAAGTGCTTTTTATTGCTTAAACCTTAATTGTTTACAAAATCAAAACCATTTTCAGTCCTCATTCTATAAGCTTTTATATTGATTCTCATATTGCATATTTTTAAGAGAAATCAATATTCATATTTAAAATTCTTTTGATTGATAATGATAAGTCCATGTTTTTTTTGATGCTTTGATGGTAATTATTTATTATATTTAATTTTCTATTACCAAAAAAATATTAAACTATGGATCTATTTGTGTTAGTGCCAATTTTTGGTGTCGTAGCTTTGGTGTATACATTTCTTCAGAGCAACTGGGTAAGTAAACAGAATGCCGGAAATGAAAAAATGAAAACAATCAGCGGACATATTGCTGATGGTGCCATGGCTTTCTTAAAAGCTGAATATAAAGTCTTAGCCTATTTTGTCGTCATTGTCGCCATTCTTTTGGCAGTAATGGGATCAAGCAATGCCAATTCTCACTGGAGTATAGGGCTTGCCTTTGTGATGGGAGCTATTTTTTCTGCAGCAGCTGGTTTTATAGGGATGAAAATCGCGACTAAAGCCAATGTAAGAACTGCAGAAGCAGCAAGAACTTCGCTATCAAAGGCTCTTAAAGTTTCTTTTACAGGAGGTTCCGTTATGGGAATGGGAGTTGCAGGACTTGCGGTGTTAGGGTTAGGAGCTTTGTTTTTAATTATTAAACAGATCTTTGCACCGGAAGCCACAGTAGACTCTCACGAAATGGAAACAACCATAGAGATTCTTACAGGATTTTCCCTTGGAGCTGAATCCATTGCTCTTTTTGCAAGAGTAGGTGGTGGTATTTATACAAAAGCAGCAGACGTTGGAGCTGACCTGGTAGGAAAAGTAGAAGCAGGAATTCCGGAGGATGATCCAAGAAACCCTGCTACTATTGCAGACAACGTAGGAGATAATGTAGGGGATGTTGCAGGAATGGGAGCCGATCTTTTCGGATCTTATGTAGCTACCGTGCTGGCAACAATGGTATTGGGAAGGGAAACAATTTCTGATGATTCATTCGGAGGTTTTGCTCCAATTCTTCTGCCTATGCTTATTGCAGGAACAGGAATTATCTTTTCAATGATAGGAACTTTATTTGTGAAGATCAATGATAATGAAGGGTCATCTACTTCCAGTGTACAGAATGCATTGAATTTAGGAAACTGGGGTAGTATTGTCATTACAGCTATATCCTCTTATTTTCTGGTTACTTATATTCTCCCTGAAAAAATGATTCTAAGAGGTCATGAATTTACTAAAATGGGTGTGTTTGGGGCCATAATGGTTGGTCTGGTTGTTGGAACCCTCATGAGTATTATCACCGAATATTATACCGCTATGGGAAAAAGACCGGTTTCCAGTATTGTGAGACAGTCTTCAACCGGACATGCTACCAATATTATCGGTGGACTTTCCGTGGGAATGGAATCAACATTACTTCCGATTATTGTACTGGCAGGTGGAATCTACGGATCTTATTTATGTGCCGGGCTTTACGGAGTTGCTATTGCAGCAGCAGGAATGATGGCAACAACAGCCATGCAGCTGGCAATTGATGCCTTTGGACCTATTGCAGATAATGCAGGAGGTATTGCCGAAATGAGTGAACTCCCAAAAGAAGTCCGTGAAAGAACAGATATCCTGGATGCTGTAGGAAATACAACAGCTGCTACGGGAAAAGGGTTTGCGATTGCTTCTGCAGCATTAACAGCTCTGGCCTTATTTGCAGCCTTTGTTGGAATTGCAGGTATTGACGGTATTGATATCTACAGAGCAGATGTTTTGGCAGGGCTGTTCGTTGGTGGAATGATTCCGTTTATATTCTCTTCATTAGCCATTACTGCAGTGGGACAGGCGGCTATGGCCATGGTGGAAGAAGTAAGAAGACAGTTCCGTGAAATCCCTGGAATTTTAGAAGGAAAAGCCCAGCCTGAATACGAAAAATGTGTTGCCATTTCTACCGATGCATCCATCCGGAAGATGATGCTACCGGGAGCTATTGCCATTATTTCACCATTATTGATCGGATTTATCTTTGGACCTGAAGTGCTTGGTGGATTTCTTGCCGGAGCTACCGTGTGTGGTGTATTGATGGGAATGTTCCAGAATAATGCGGGTGGCGCTTGGGATAATGCGAAAAAATCATTTGAAAAAGGTGTTGATATCAATGGTCAGACCTATTACAAAGGTTCTGAGCCTCATAAAGCTTCAGTAACAGGAGATACGGTGGGAGATCCGTTTAAAGATACTTCAGGACCGTCAATGAATATTCTGATTAAGCTGATGTCAATTGTTTCCTTGGTTATTGCACCTACTTTAGCCGTTTTACATAAAGATAAAATTGAAGCGAACAGAAAAGCTAAAATAGAAAGTTTAACAGGAGTTTCAGCAGCAGCTGGAACAGCTTCAGATCTTAAAGTTCCCGCAGCTCCCGGTGAGGTGAAAGGGCATTTAAATGAAAACGGAGACTTTGTATATGAAACCGGAAATCTGCAAAAAGTAAAACTGAAAGGTGGGAAAATAATAGAACTGGGAGAAACCAGCCAGCTGTATCAACTTTACAATGCTGTTAATCAGAAAGACAAAACTGTTCTGGATCCTAATAAATGGTATACGATTGAAAACCTCTATTTTGAAACAGGATCAAGTGACCTGAAAGCAGGGTACGAGCTACAGCTGAATAATCTGACAGAAATTCTGAACGCTTATCCTGATCTGAAAATAAAATTAGGAGGATATACTGATAATAGTGGTAATGAAGAAAGTAACCAAAAATTATCTAATCTGAGAGCACAAACAGCTAAACTTAAGCTATTGGAATTGGGAGTATCTGCAGATAGAATAGAAGCTGAAGGGTATGGATCCCTACATCCGGTTTGTGAAGCTAATGATACTGACGAATGTAAGGCTAAAAATAGAAGAATTGATGTAAGGGTTCTGGCTCTTTAATGTCAATATAGATAATAGTAAAGCATCGCATGAGCGATGCTTTTTTTATGCTTTTTGGACAAAGATTTAGGTCATTACAACCTGAATTTTAACATGATCATTTTATTTGCCACGGATTCACTAATTTTTTATTTGGTATTCTTGGCAAAAATATATTGTGTCCTTTACTGAGAACCTTTTTATCCCTAGGATATGTCCAGCCCAAAAAAGTTAGTTTATTATTATAGATTTTTTTTAAGATGTTCCAGTGCCTGGATGATCACTTCATCCTTTTTAGCAAAGCTGAACCGGATGTAATCTGAATTCTGTCTGGAGTTATAGAAGGCAGAAAGTGGGAGGCAGGCTACTTTTTTATCAATGGTCAGCCATTTTGAAAACTCCACATCAGTCATTGTTTTGGAAACATTTCTGAAGTTGACTACCTGAAAAACACTTCCTTCAGCTTGTTTTTCAATTTGTAAGGGGGTTTCTTTAAGCATTTCATCAAAGATATCCCGTTTTTTCTGCATCATTGCTTTATTTTCCGAAGGATCAAATACTTCAAGATACTTTGCCAGTGCATACTGAGCGGGAGCATTAGCACTATAGGAAATATATTGCTGGTGGATTCTGAATAAAGCAGTTAATTTTTCAGAGGCAAGCATATAACTGGCTTTCCATCCTGAGGTGTGAAACATTTTACCAAAAGAAAAAATGCAAAATGTTCTTTCTTTGAGCTCAGGATGAATAAATGAACTGTAATGCTCAGCATCATCATAACAATACGTGTCATATATTTCTTCTGAAATCAGATAGGCATCCCGGTCTTTTATCAGTTCATATAACCGATTCCAGTCCTCCTGCTTCCATATTTTACCGGTTGGATTCTGTGGAGAATTGACGATAATTGCTTTCGTTTTTTCAGAAATGCAGGTCTTCAAGAGGTCCCAGTTTATGGTAAAGTCAGGCTCCAGGTCATAATAAACAGGAATGCCACCGTTCATCACAACGGCCGGTGCATAAGTGTAATAGGAAGGTTGGATGATGATAACTTCATCATGTTGATTTAAAATAGATTTGAGTGCGGTATATAAAGCAAAGGTTGCGCAGGGTACAATAGTAATTTCATTTGATTGTAAGGGAATACTGTTTTTCCGTTTTGTATTAAAACCGATAATATTTGTAATCAGCAAAGGATTTCCTGCAAGAGGCTCGTAGTTATGAGTGTCCAGATCTGCAGATTCTTTTAAAAAGGATTTTAAGCGTTCATCAATATCAAAATCAGGCAGGCCTAAAGAAAGATCAAAGCTCTCATGTTTTAAAGCCAGTTCAGACATTTCTGTAAAAAAGGAATAATGAGTAAATCCGAAAATTTCTTTCATTTATTTTGTTTTTGTTCAAATGTAATAAAAAATTGATATCGTATTGGATGTATATTTTAAAATATGTTAATGTTTGTTTTGGTTTTTTAAATATTTCCTATTGGCAGGGAAGCATTTAATAATAGACGGGAATTTTATTAACGATACCTGAAAAACCGGTATTCTTTATCGTGATATTGCATTATATGTTTCAGATTCAATAAAAAATGTTATTTTTAAGAAATTTATGTCTGTATGAAAAAACTACTTATTCCGTTATTTGCCCTTACTCTGATGATGAGTTGCGGAACAGCGAAGGTTGCTGATGGTGCATCCTCAAATCCGGTTTCTAAAAATCATAATAAAGCGTTTACGAATGCCTATAGTATGATCAAAGCTGAGAATTTAAAGAAAAACTTATACGTTATTGCTGCTGACGATATGGAAGGCCGTGATACAGGAAGTAAAGGACAGAAAAAAGCGGGGGAGTATATTGTTAACTACTATAAAAGCCTAGGCGTTTCTCATCCTAAAGTCTTAGGTTCTTATTATCAGAAAGTTCCTTCAGAGTTTATGAAGAAAAGAGGCGGAGGTAACCTTCCGGATTCTGAAAATATCCTGGCCTTTATCGAAGGAAGCGAAAAGCCTGAAGAAATTGTAGTGGTTTCTGCACATTATGACCATGTAGGAACAAAAAATGGCGTAGTATATAATGGTGCTGATGATGACGGAAGCGGAACCGTTGCCGTTATGGAAATGGCTAAAGCTTTCCAGGAAGCTAAAAAAGCGGGTAATGGACCTAAAAGATCTGTTTTATTTCTTCATGTAACAGGAGAAGAACATGGATTATTCGGTTCGGAATATTATACAGACAATCCTGTCTTCCCATTGGCTAATACGGTTGTGGATCTTAATATTGATATGATCGGGCGTGATGATCCGGATAACAGAGGAAAACAGTATGTCTATGTAATAGGCTCTGATATGCTAAGTTCCCAGCTTAAAGTAATTAACGAAGCTGCTAATAAAAGAACCAATAATCTTGAGCTGAACTATAAATATGACGATCTTAATGATCCTCAACAGTTATACTACCGTTCAGATCATTATAATTTCGCTAAAAACAATGTTCCTGTAGCGTTTTTCTTTGACGGAATTCATGAAGACTATCACAAACCAACAGATGACCCAGACAAGATCGACTATAATCTGTTGGAAAAAAGAACTCAGCTTGTATTTACCACTGCATGGGATATTGCCAACAGAGCAGAAAGGATTGTGGTAGATAAAAAATAAAGATAACCAGTGTAAGCTGGAAGATAATGATATATGCAGAGGTGCAGGATTTCATGGATTCAGATTTTTAAGACTAGTTATTTTCTTGGAAATCAAATGGATTAACATGTTTTTTGCACCTTTGTTTTATGCTGAACTCAATTTAATTTATTATGAATATGATCATCCGTGAAGCCAGACCAGAAGATATTTCGCAAATTCAGATCGTTAGAAACTCTGTGAAAGAAAATACCTTATCAGATCCAGGTTTGGTTACAGACAGAGATTGTGAACTGTTTATGTTTGAAAGAGGAAAAGGCTGGGTGAGTGAAGTAAACGACAAAATTGTAGGATTTTCTATTGTTGATCTGAAAGAACATAATATCTGGGCATTATTTGTACATCCTGATTTTGAAAACAAAGGCATTGGAAGAAAACTTCACAATACAATGCTTGATTGGTATTTTGAACATACAAAAGAGAACATTTGGCTTGGAACTTCACCGCAGACAAGAGCAGAAACTTTCTACCGAAAATCAGGCTGGGAAGAAATCGGAATACACGGGGAAAAAGAAATCAAGTTTGAAATGACCCTCAAGAGTTGGAAAAATAAATAGTATGAGACAATTGAAATCCATCAGACCTTTTATCGGAGCGAAGAACTTCGGGGTCAGCAGAAATTTTTACAGAGATCTGGGATTTGAAGAAGTAATCCTTGAGCCTAAGCTGTCATTGTTTATAAGAGAAGAAACAGGGTTTTATCTTCAGGACTATTATGCAAAAGACTGGATTGATAATACGATGATTTTTATGGAAGTTGCTGATACAGAAGAATTCTGGAAAGAACTTCTTGCCTTAGGGCTTCAGGATAAATATGAAAATGTAAGAATTATTCCTGTAAAAACTATGGATTGGGGAAAAGAATGCTTTGTACATGATCCCTCAGGGATATTATGGCATTTTGGTGAATTTTTTTAATCCTGAGAATTCTGCATTCATTACTTGTACATACTTTTTGTTTGCCATCAATAGTTAATGTATCTTGTCAGCACAATTAGAACAAAATGATTTACGCATTTGATACCTATTATTATGAAGACTATGCCAATACTGTATGTATTGCATTTGAAGGCTGGAAATCCGATCGTGAAGTGGAAATCTTTACAGAGCAGACGCCTATTACTTCAGAATATGAAAGCGGAGCCTTTTACAAGAGGGAATTGCCTTGTATTCTGAGTTTATTAAGTAAAATAGTTTTAAAAGAAGAAGATATCATTATTGTGGACGGATATGTCACTCTTGATGATAAAGGTAAAATTGGTTTAGGAGGGCATCTCTATGAAGTTCTGCAGGGTAAGGTTCCTATAGTGGGAGTTGCCAAGAATGAGTTTACCACTCCAGATTCTCAAAGAAGAAGTGTATTTCGTGGAGATAGTAAAACACCACTTTTTGTAACTGCCAAAGGAGTTGATGTGGATCAGATTACACTTGATGTAGAGCAGATGCATGGCGCTTTCAGAATTCCTACCTTACTGAAAAAACTTGATCAGCTCAGCAGAGAATAGTTCAATACTTTGTCTTATCTATTTTTGGATAAGATTTTTTTACCTTATCAATATACCGATTGGTATATTTTATTATATTTGTAATTAAATCCGTTTGAATATAAGAGCGGAATTTTTTTAAATATAAATATACCGATTGGTATTTATTTTAATAAACAAAACTATGAAAGAAGTATTTATCATTGCAGCAAAAAGAACTCCTATCGGAGGTTTTATGGGAAGTTTATCTGGTTTTACTGCCCCTCAGTTGGGAGCGATAGTTATACAGAAAACCTATGAAAGTGTATTGATTTCTCCAGAAAATATAGACAGTGTATACATGGGAAACGTATTGAGTGCAGGGGTGGGGCAGTCACCAGCGAGGCAGGCCGCCATTTTTTCAAAAATTCCGGTAGATAAAGATGCTACCACTGTAAATAAAGTATGTGCTTCCGGAATGAAGGCCACGATGATCGGAGCACAACAAATCCAGCTCGGAATGGAAAATCTTGTGATAACGGGAGGAATGGAAAGTATGAGCAATGTGCCTCATTACCATTATCTCCGTCATGGGAAGAAACTAGGAGATGCCACCCTTACAGATGGGCTGATTAAAGACGGGTTATGGGATGTATATCATGATTTTCATATGGGAAGTGCTGCGGAATTGGGAGTGAAAAAATATGGATTAACAAGACAACAGCTGGATGATTATGCATTACTGTCTTATAAAAGAGCTCAGGAAGCAGCGTCGGCTAACAAGTTCAATTCGGAACTGATCAGGATATCTGCTGAAAATAAGAAAGGGACCATAATTATAGATCGGGATGAAGATATTGATAAACTTATTCCTGAAAAAATTTCTCTCTTGAAGCCTGCGTTTGAAAATGACGGTATGCTCACAGCAGCCAATTCAAGCAATCTGAATGATGGTGCCGCTGCCATTTTGTTGGGCTCTTCGGAAGCTGTACAGCAGTATCATCTCAAACCACTGGCAAAGATTATAGCCTATGCAGATGCTGCCCAATCTCCTGAATGGTTTACAACATCTCCCTCTGTTGCTATTCATAAGATTTTGAAAAATACCGGGCTTAGCTTAGCTGATATTGATTATTTTGAAATCAATGAAGCGTATTCCTCAGTGATTTTATCCAATCAGCAGATTCTGGAATATGATCTGGGCCGGGTAAATGTATATGGTGGAGCAGTGGCACTAGGACATCCGATTGGGGCATCAGGAGCGAGAATAATGGCAACATTAGTGAATGTACTGCGCCAGGAAGGCGGAAAATATGGAATTGCAGCGATTTGTAATGGCGGTGGCGGCGCATCTGCGGTTCTTATTGAGAATTTGAATTAAAAAACATAATTTTATAGGATAAAAGACCGCTAAAAGAATTTATTCCAATAAAGAAATATGAAGTTATGGAACAGGAATCTGAAGGATTATTAGGCAATATAGATCATTATTGGAAAATAATTCCAACCCATCATTCTGCATCTTATTCTGTAGACAAAGAAATGACAGATATAAAATCAGTTAAAGTTTTAACAGTAGGCAAGCACCATCAAAACTGGAAGCTCATCTTTGATTGTCCCAATCTTGAAGAAATAACCCTGGATCAACCTACTCCTGATCAGGCTCAAGCTATCAGTGAGATAAAGAGTCTTAAAAGGTTAAGAATAAAATCATTCCGTACTAAAGACATTGGCTTTATCAGTACTTTGGGAAACTTAGAAGAAGTGTCTTTGGAATATGTCTCAGGCTTTTCAGACCTTTCTCCACTGCAAAAACTTTCGGAGCTGAAAGCACTTCATCTTGAAAATCTGAGAAAGGTCTCCGGTTTTGATGGGTTAAGAGGAATTAAGAACCTGAAATACCTTCATATTGATGGTACTTTAGACTGGAAGCAGCCTATAGAAAGCTTCTCCTTTTTAGAAGATCTTCCCAAACTTGAAATTCTCAGTGTTATGTATGTTACTCTTAAGGCTTCTTTTCCAGCCTTTACATCTCTTTTAAGACTGGAAAAGCTTTTAGAGATAAGAATACCAAGAGAAACCTTAGATAGCAGAGAATACGCTTTTTTAGAAGTTGCAAAACCAGAAATTATAAAAGGCTTTGTAAATGAAACTTCATGGCCTTTGTTTGCCAATAAGGATTATACAGATCAGGGATATGTAAGTTTACTTGGTAAAGGTGAGGGGAAAATTAAGCGTAATCATCCTGATTTTAATAGGAAATTAAAAGCTTATTCTGAAAAATATGAGGAATTTAAGCAGAAGGCCAGAGAAATTATTTCATCTCGATAATGAATTAAGATATTGATAATTATATAATTAATTTAAATTTTATTGTTTGTTTTAAAATAATTCAAAGCTAAATATCAGTAAACTGATAAATATCATCATGTTCTTATTTTTATTGATTCTAAATAAATATAAATTTGTCTCATCAAAAATTAAGAACTCTATGAAAAAAATAACTACTCTTTCTGCTGTCATTTTATGTGGGCTGATGGATGCCCAGTATTGCACTCCAACATTTCAATATGATGCAGGCAGTAATATGATCAGCAATGTTACTTTTGGTAACATCAACAATAATTCAACCACCAATTCATCCACTGTACAGGAATATGAAGATTTTACTTCACTCGTAACTGATCTGGTGGCAGGAAATACCTATCCGATATCAGTAAAAGGTCCTTCCAGTACATTTCCTAGTGATGTAATGGTTTATATCGACTTTAATGGGAATGGAAACTTTGATGATGCCGGTGAAGGCTTTTATATAGGAAGGCTGGAAGCCGCTAATCCGGCAAATGCTTTCACAATTGATAACACGATTACGGTTCCGGCCAACGCATCTGGTGGAAGTAAAAGAATGAGAGTCCTTAAAAATACAAATGTATTGGCCTATTCAGATCCCAATGCTGAAAACTCTATTCATTCTGCCTGTGATTCAGGATTAAGAGCTGGTCAGACCGAAGATTATACAGTGAATATTTCCGGAAATAATACTTCTTTTCCATTTCCTTATTGCGGGGCTGAGGGGATAACAAGTCTTACCGTAAGTGAAATAAGCAAGGTGGAATTCGCAGGAATAACAAATGAAAGCCAGATTGACGGAAATTCAAGTGTTATTGAAGACTTTACGGGAACTATTTTTAATGCCAGCCGTGGAAATGCGTATCCGATAACCGTAACAGGTGGAACTCATGGTCAGACAACGGTTTCTGCTTATGCTTATATTGATTTTAATCATAATAATCAGTTTGATGCTGATGAAAAATTTAATCTGGGATATTTGGATGCTTCAAATCCGGTTTCAGGTCATGAATCAGGAATTACATCCGAAACAATCACTATTCCAGCTAATGCATTATTGGGAAATACACGTTTCAGACTGGTAAAAGCATATGAATCCAACTCATGGATGGGAACACTGGAAAATCTGCCGTGTCCTTCAGGATGGGTTATCGGTCAGGTGGAAGATTATACCATCAATATTAAGCCGGAAAGTCTTTCCACTGCTGAAGTTGCTAAAGACAAATCCATTGAAATAAAAATATATCCGAATCCTACCCATGAAAATATAACCATCAGAGTAAAAGAAGGACTGGAGAAGTATGAGATTTATACTGTTGCAGGCCAGAAAATTTCAGAAGGAAATTCTGATACGGTAAATATGAACGGCTTTATTCCGGGAACTTACCTGATTAAAATTCAGACAAAAAATAAAAAAATAATCACCGAAAAGGTTATAAAAAAGTAAAACACATATCTAATCATATCCATATCAATTTTTGTTTTTTACCGGCAGATTCTATCTGTCGGTTTTGTTTTTTTATTGTATGTGTTTGAAAATTAAATGGATGTGTGTTGTGTCTGCGGGGATTTTACCGATTTTAAATTAATCAGGCACAAACAACAGGATATTCCTCCCGGAAATGAATTGGGAATGTTACTTGTATAATAGCTCTAGCTAGGTCCTAAAGATTCTTCAACCAGTAATCCCAATCCTTTATTTCTGATCCAGAATATCCAGCAGGTCCTGTTTTGATAGCCCCTGAAATTTAGTTCCATCAGTCTTAAGAAGATTTTCAGCCAATAGCTTCTTCTTTTTCTGAAGGGCGAGGATTTTCTCTTCCACTGTATTGGAGCAGATCATACGGACAGCAATGACGTTTTTAGTCTGTCCTATACGGTAACTTCGGTCTATAGCCTGATTCTCAGTAGCAGGATTCCACCATGGATCAATCAGGTAAATATAGTCAGCCTGGGTAAGATTAAGTCCGACACCCCCGGCTTTTAGACTTATCAAAAATACACGCACATCTTCATTTTCCTGAAAATTAGTCACTTTTTTACCTCTGTCTTTGGTTTGTCCGGTAAGATATTCAAAAGGAATTCCATGCCGTTCCAGTTCAGGCTTTAATAAATCAAGCATTCCTACGAATTGAGAGAATACAAGAATCTTGTGGTCTCTTGATTTTCCAAGGATCTGTTCCATCAGAATTTCAATTTTTACGGCATGCTCTCCGGAATACCCTTCTTTAATCAGTACAGGAGAGTTACAGATTTGTCTGAGCCTTGTAAGGCCTGTAAGAACGTGTATACTGTTTTTGTTGAGATCATCGTCATCATTAGCAGCAATGAATTCACGGAGTTCTTTTTCATATGCATCATAAATTCTGCGCTGTTCAGCATTCATTTCGCAATAAATAACTGTTTCCGTTTTCTCCGGAAGTTCTTTGGCCACCTGTTTTTTTGTTCTGCGGAGAATAAATGGTTTTATTTTGTTCTGAAGCTCCAGGGCCCGTTTGCTGTATTCAAATTTATCAATAGGAATAGCATAGATATCTTTAAAGTAATGTTTGCTTCCCAATAATCCGGGGCAGGCAAAGGAAAGCTGGCTGTAAAGGTCAAAGGTGCTGTTTTCAACCGGAGTTCCGGTGAGTACAATTCTGTTTCTGGATTGGAGCAACCGGGCTGCTTTATATCTCTCGGAATTAGGGTTTTTAATGGTTTGTGACTCATCAAGGAAAACATAATTGAAACTGAATGTTTTCAGGAAACGGATATCAGAAAGCAACATTCCGTAGCTGGTAAGTACAACTTCATAATCTGAAAAATGATTGATTGATTTTTGCCTGTCGGGACCATAATGTAACAATACTTTGATGGAAGGAGCAAACCTGCTGATCTCTTCCTGCCAGTTGAAAAGCAGGGAAGTAGGAACCACAACGAGATTGGTGGTTTTTCCTCTTTTTTCTCTCTGAGAGAGAATAAAAGCAATGATCTGAAGGGTTTTTCCGAGTCCCATATCATCGGCGAGACATCCTCCGAAATTAAAACTATCAAGGAAATTGAGCCAATTGAGTCCATCATGCTGATAATCTCTTAGCTCAGCTCTTAATTCAGTGGGGATACTGACCTGGGGAATATTCTTAACCGTTGAAAACTGGGTGGAATAGGTGGAAATCTCATCCTGTACTTCAGTACTCAGTATTTCTTTTTCAAAAAGAGAAGAGACTTCGGTAAAATTGATTTTGGGGATTTTTAGGAGTTCTTCATCTATTTCTCCAGCCTGGAAGTAAGCTGCAATTTTATCCATCCATTCTTCAGGAAGAATACCAAGGCTGCCATCATCCAGTTGAACAAATTTACTTTTATTGCGGATTGTTCGGTGTAGTTGTTTCAAGGTGGCTTCTTTCTGTCCAAAGCCTACTTTTAGCTTAGCATTAAACCAATCCAGTCCGCTGGTGATCTGAATATTGATCTTTGCACGATGAGGATTCAGTTTGTTATTTCTTAATTCATTAAAGCCTAAAATAATGACACCTTCATTTCTCCATGTTTCAAATGCATTCAGAAACCAATTGTCATCAAGGAATTTATCCCGGTGCAGATAGAAATACTGATAGCCATCCATTTGCTCTTCAAAGTCAGGATGCTGCTGCATCACCAAAGAAGTGAAACATGCTTCTGCGGCATCGTTTCTTTCTATTTTGAACAGATTTCCGTTTTGATCAGTATCAAAAATCTGTTTTCTGGAATACACAGGAACCTCCACCTCTCCATACTTCATCACTGGGGTAATCCCAATATAATTTTCCTGCTGGCGAAGGTAAATAATTTTTTCTGTTCCGAAATTCTTTTCTTTAAGCTGTACTTTCGTTGCGGTCTGTATGTAGCTGTAATTTATATGGATACGTTCTTCAAGCGTAGATAGGATTCCCTGCATAAACCCTTCATATTTTGAAGAATGAATGAGCAAAATCTCATTATTTGCTTTGAAAAATCTGATAACCCTGAGCATATCAGCGTTATCTACTAAGTTGAATGTCTGGTTGTTATAGATGAAATACTCATTCCTGATCATTACATTTTTAAATGGGACCGAAGAATCATTAAAGAGTAATTCTCCGGTAATTTCATAAAATGGATCTTTCTTAAATACAGAGAGTTGGATCTCAGCATCTAAAGTATTAAGTTTAATAGAGGTCAGGGATTTTGCGGAGATTGTTTCTGCGATTTCACGATCGTGAAAATATATATCCAGATCAAGAGGATTCTTTACAATAAGTTTTAAAGCCTCCAGTTCAGCGGAATTATAGTCTTCATTGTAATTGTTCTGAAATGAAGAAATAGCGGTATAGAACTTTATATCCTGAGGTTTCTCGGCTTTCCATATTAATTGCATAGCATCTACCGGAGTTACAGGATTTTTAATTTTGCCGGTTTGTGTGATTTCTGCTTCCATAAGGGAAAATACAAGATGATTGTAGTAACGGTGTTTACCGATAACCAATATCTGCTTTTTACCTGTTTCTGAAATAGCCAGCTCATCTAATTTAGATGGAAGTTGAGGCAGAAGGTCTCTTTGGAACATCAGCTCATCCATGGGAAGCATTTCCCTGATCTTTGGAGAAATTTCAAGTTTACCATCTGAGATCTGCAGTTCAAAATATTGATCAAGGTCAGGTTCATTTTCTAAACCATACCCTTTAGCTCTGGGGAGTAATGTATTTTTACGGAGTATATCATCAAAGAAAATCCTGTACTTTTTCTCTTCCAGAATGCAGTGGATAATTTCTGCCTGATGTGAACACAGCTGAGCCTTAGAGTTATCACAGGTGCAGCTGCAAAGTAGTGAATTGCCAATTCTGCTTATGGAAACCACTGGGAAATCCTGTAGCGAAGAATTTTTTGTGAAAATTCCGGTGTTATTTTCAATGGTAACAGGATAAATTTCATGAAAACCTGTGATCCCGACAAATGCACTTTCTGTGGTATGTTTTAATAAGTCATATACGGAAAGTGTACTGAGATTGATGTTTTCAAGAATATATTCTGCCATAAAAATTAATGGGAACAAACTTACAAAAAAACAAGAAAACGAAAGGAAGTTTAAAAATTCATTTTGGCTACAGTTTAATCCGTTTTGGCAACTCTTATATTTTCTTTGATTCTGAACTTTGTCCTGTAATTTTAAACAAGAAAAAATGAAAACAATTTTTATAACAGGAGCTTCTACAGGATTAGGTAAAGCGACTGCACAGTTATTTCAACAAAGAGGATGGAGAGTGATTGCTACAATGAGAAACCCTGAAGCGGCTTCAGATCTTGCTTCTCTTAATAATGTGACGATACTTCCGTTAGATATCACCCATCCGGAACAGATAAGAATGACGGTGAAACAAGCCCTGGAATCAGGAGAGGTAGATGTTGTTTTTAATAATGCAGGTTATGGTCTTATGGGACCTTTGGAAGCTCTGGCTGATGAACAGATTGTAAGACAGTTGAATACGAATTTACTGGGTACTATCCGTGTTACTCAGGAATTCATTCCCTATTTCAGAGAGAAAAAGAATGGAATGTTCATTTCTACCACTTCTATTGGAGGATTGATTACTTTCCCTTTGAATTCAATTTATCATGCTACAAAATGGGCATTGGAGGGCTGGAGCGAAAGTATGGCTTTTGAACTGAATACATTTGGAATAGACATTAAAACGGTTTCTCCAGGTGGAATTAAAACTGATTTTGTAAGCCGTTCCCTAGACTCTGCATCAAGTCCTGCTTATGAAGAAATCATAGATTCCCTATATTCCAAAATGGAAGGGATGATGGAGGCTGCCTCTACACCGGAACAAATTGCTGAAGTGGTCTACGAGGCTGCAACAGATGGTAAAAAGCAGTTGAGATATGTTGCAGGTGACGATGCAAACGCATTATATGCACAACGTCTGGAGCTGGGTGCTGAAGCATTCAGAGATCAATTGGGAAAACAGTTTTTATAATCTGTTACACAACAGTATTATGGTAGGATTGCTGTTTTTCAGTCTAAATAATTTGTAAATTTATATCATGGAAAAAAGAGAGCATATTCCACAGAAAATATCATCCATTTCGGAACTGCACAGCCTTTTACAGCTTCCTAAGCCGTTGCATCCGCTGGTAAGTCTTGTAGATAATACTAAGATGACCATTAATAAGGAGCTGCTGAGCAGAAGTTTTGTTCTTAATTTTTATAAAGTATCTTATAAATATTCGAAAGTAGGAAAAATGGGGTATGGGCAGGGATATTATGACTTCAATGAAGGTGGAATGATGTTTACAGCTCCAGGACAGATCCTTTCTACGGATGAAAATACAGAATATTGTGGATATACGTTATTGGTACATCCTGATTTTCTGCGAAACTATCCTTTGGCCAGAAATATTAAGAGTTTCGGATTCTTTTCATATGATACTCATGAAGCGCTGCACCTCTCTGATCAGGAAAAGAATATCATAACGGGATTGCTGGATAGCATTAAAAATGAACTGAATACAGCTATTGATGAAGTAAGCCAGGACGTTATAGTTTCTTATATTGAAGTACTTCTGAATTACAGTAATCGTTTTTATAAAAGACAGTTTATTACTCGGAAGGCTGTAAATAATGATCTATTGACTAAAATGGATGCTATACTGGAAATGTACTTTAATCAAGAAAAGACATTGACCAAAGGGCTTCCTACTGTAGAATTTTTAGCTTCTGAACTTCATCTCTCACCACATTACCTCAGCGATATGTTAAGAAACCTTACAGGGCAGAATGCTCAGCAGCATATTCATGAAAAACTGATTGAGAAAGCCAAGGAATACCTTACTTCAACAAGTTTTTCAGTATCAGAAGTAGCTTATGCCTTAGGATTTGAGCATCCACAGTCTTTTAATAAATTATTTAAAAAGAAAACGGATCAGACTCCTTTAAGTTACAGACAGCTATTTAATTAAGTATAACATTCCCAGCCAGAGCGGCTGGGGATTTTTTGTTGTGTGCAGTTGGTAGGATACAAAATGTTTTATGTAGATATATGATTTACAAAAAATAAATTTTATTTATCTTTATAGTGGGAAATATGTGTGTGTAACTAACCATAAATCAATATAATATGAAAAAGTTAAACTTTGTTTTATTCCTTTTCATAGGAATAATGTCCTACGCCCAGCCATCAGTAACAAGAGCTGGAGTTGACCGAATTAACAGCACAGTTAATCTCAAATCAGAAGATGTAAGCAGTACTTCTATTACAGCAGGCTCGTCAGGAGCTAATATTACCTGGGATTTTTCAATGTATACGGGAACTAATCCTGTTGTATATACTGTAAGAGCATGTCCTGGCCAATCGAACTGTTTCAGATTTCCCGGTGCTAACAGGATTGCAACAATGACTACTGTTGATACGCATGACTTTAGTTCTATGACAGATACTGAGGCAACAACGTTGGGTTCTTATTCCGGACCTGCATTAGGAGATGTTACAGTCACTTATATTAATCCTCTGACTGAGTATAAATTTCCGATTACTTATCTGCAACAGTTTGATGATACCTATGAATTTAACAGTGTTTCCGCAGCAATTGGAAATACCAATGAAACGGGACAGGTGAGTGTGAGTGTAGACGGCTATGGTACAGTAATTACCCCGAAAGGAACCTGTGCTAATGTGCTGAGAATAAAAAGAATGAGAACGGGAACGCAGACTTTTGCCGGTTCACCTACACCCATTACCGCTACTTATACCAACGAATCCTATCAATGGGTGAGCCAGACAGACGGTATGGTGTTTAGTTTTGCCATCAATACTTTTGTTCTGAATGGAAATACAAATATTTCAAAGTCGGTGTCTTATCTTGATCCTACGGTATTGTCAACTGCTGAGCTGGACAGAAGAGCAGAAGAGTTTGCCATCTATCCGAATCCAAGTTCTGATTTTATTACTATAGCTTCTAAAGAAGATATTAGAAAGGTAACGATAACTTCTTTGGATGGTAAGAGAGTTTTAGCTGTGGAAAATTCTGAAAATATTGATGTTTCAAAGCTTTCCAAAGGGGTTTATATTCTTCAGGGAGAATTGAAGAATGGAAATGTGGTTTCAAAGAAAATAATCAAAAAGTAAATTAATCATTTAAATAAAATCAGACGTAAAGTCAGATACTTTTACGTCTGATTTTTATATACTGCTGTTTATCAGAATATTGACTTTAGAGCTTTACGGAAGTTTCTTTTTCTCTGATTTGAGCTTCAATTTTCTGTTTTGCGGCCTTCCATTCGTTGTCCAAAATACTGTAATAGGCTGCATTTCGGGTACTGCCGTCATTTTGAATTTTATCTTTCCGTAAAATACCTTCAAATACCCCTCCGATTTTTTCGATTGCTTTTCTTGATCTGAAATTATTATCTTTAGTTTTCAACTGTACCCGATTGGTCTTTAATATTTCAAAACAGTAGGTAAGCAACAGCAATTTGCATTCTAAATTAACCGTTGTTCCCCAAAAATCTTTTGTGATCCAGGTCCAGCCGATTTCTAATTTTTTATCTGACGGATATATTTCAAAAAATCTTGTGGAGCCTATCAGTTGTTGGGTTTCCTTATGTCTTATGACGAAAGGGTATTGGTTTCCGTTTTCTCTTTCTGACAATGAGAATTCATAGTTTTGATAGAATATTGTTTTATCTGAAGCATTCGTGGGAATCAATGTCCAAGATCTTTATCTGCAGCAGCGGCATACAATTCTTCAAAATGTTCTTTTTCCAGAGGAATCAGTTCAATAGTTGTGCCTTCTAAAATGATTGGATGGGATATCCATTGCTCCTTCATAAAATATTTTTTTGGTAAGCTAATTTAATGAAAAGCCTATATTCGTTTGGTTTTTAAATTGAAATAAATAAAATCATCAGCTGATATTTTCAATGGAATCTATCAGCCATTGATCACCATTGCCTTTGGTAAGGGTATACTGATAAGTCATACCGCAGTTTTTCAGGTGAAATTTTACAGCGTATTGTTCAGGACTGATTTGTTGTACAGTGAATTGTATGGCTTCAATATTTTGTAAATCGGATTGATAATCATCCTGGGTTCTGAAAAAGTAGTCATAATCAAAACCGTGCGGAGGCCCATCATTAGTAGGGTTCTTCTTGAAATACTCTTCTCCTTGTACATAGTTTTGTTTGTAAACAGATAGGAATTTTTGAGAGAATAAACCACTGCTTTTCAGAAAGGTCAACTCTTTTTCTGCCTGATTAAAATCTACATAATAATTAACCTGAGTTTCATTTTCGCCCTGAGGTCCTCCTTTTATCGTATTGAAGCTATATAGGTTATCTTCATTATCTCTATACCATTTCAGAAATGATTTTACCTTCTCCATCTGAGAATCATCCTCAGGTTTGGAGATCACCACTTCTCTTTTTTGTTGTGTTATGGTGTCCTGTTCAACAGACGGTTTGGAAACATTCTCTTTTTTACAATGAATAAACAGCAGACATGCTGTAGATAATAACCATGTTTTCCCTGGCATAATTCGTTTTTAAGGGTGCTAAAGTACAAATAATAAGCGCGTCACTTTACTATTTTATTGAATGGCTTTCTTACTTTTATTTCTTTATCTTATAATTTTCTCTGTAGGTGTTGGCTGTAATTCCTGTACAGCGTCTAAAATACCGGCAGAATAGGGAAGAATCTACAAATTGTAACTGGTTGCTGATTTCTTTAATGGACAGAGGGGTTGTTTTGAGTAATTCCTGAGCTTGTTTTATCACTCTGTAGCTTATCCATTGTTTGATAGGCTTTCCGGTTTCTTTTTTTATTAAGCTGCTTAAATACTGAGGAGAAAGATGCAGCTGATCAGAATAAAATAATACACTTCTTTCCAGATATCCATGTTTATCCAGCAATTCAAAAAAGTGTTCTATAATGTCCTGACTTCGGGTCTGCAAAAGGCTGTTATTTTTTATCACAGGTAAATAGAGCTTTGAAACGAGCTCGAGAAGGGCATAGAGCAGATATTGTACAGATTCTACGGTACTTTCTTCTTTTGTTTTAGCATGATAGTCCTGAATGAGTTTTACAGTAGACCAGATTAGTTTTCCTGCAGGGTTTTCTATAGACATTACCGGATTGAATTTGATCTCATCACTAGCCAGAAGTACAGTCAGAAAACTATAACTGCTTATGAAATCCAAGGAAATAAAAAACACAGATAATTCAAGCTCATTACTCCCTGAACTGTTTTTAAGGTCTGTGTCAGGAAGTAACATGAGGATGGAATTGGCTTTTACATGAAAAGGAAGTGTATTGATCTGAAAATCCAGCGTCCCTTTTGATACAAAACAAAGCAGCAGTTTATTAAGATTTTCTGCTTTTCTGTGAAATTCAGAGAGGCTGTTTAGGGTATATTTTTGAATATATAATCCTTCAAAATTGGGCTTGATCTCTATCATAATATTGTTGGATGACTTCTCAGAATGGTTAGTAATTTCGTCAGTGCATTCCGGTGATCAAATGTAAGCAGTTAATTTTTCTTTTTAAAAGCGTTGTTTAAAATGGAATATAAAATATCAAAAATGGAATATATTTTATTGGATGAGTGTTCCTAACTTCGCAAACGGAAATTTTAATCAAACACTGTTATAATGCAAGACCGAGAATCTCTCAATGCGAAAATGCCTGCTGCCTGTTTTTTACTTTTCTTTGCCCACGGACTTGTTTTCTCGTCTTGGGCAAGCCGGATTCCTATTATTAAAGACGCTCTTTCCATCAATGAAGCAGAGCTGGGAACTCTTTTGCTTCTGATGCCGATAGGGCAGCTTTCCACCATGATGTTATCCGGAAAGCTGATCAGTCAATACGGAAGCAGTAAAATCATTAAAAGTCTTTTTTTACTGTATCCGGGTTTTCTTTTGCTGATCGGTCTTTCTCCTTCTTACTGGGTGTTGGCCACTGTTCTGTTTTTTTTCGGCGTTACCGGGAATCTGTGTAATATAGCAATCAATACACAGGCTATTGAAATAGAATCAATTACAAAGAGAACGTTATTGTCTTCTTATCATGGAGCATGGTGTTTTGCCGGATTGATAGGGGCAGTTGTAGGCCTGATTACCATTAATCTGCATATAGAAACTTTTCATCATTTTGTGCTGACTTTTATCCTCGTCTCTCTGATCTGGCTGTATAGCAGAAACAATCTCACCAATATTATCCATAAAGCGGAACCACAGACGAGATCTATTTTTAAATCTGTAAATCCTACATTGGTTGGGTTAGGAATCATTGGTTTTTTAAGTATGGCCATTGAAGGAGCTATGTTTGACTGGAGTGGTGTTTATTTTCAAACGATTGTAAAGGCACCGGAAAACCTTGTTATATTGGGATATACAAGTTTTATCTTAATGATGACTTTGGGGCGGTTTGTTGGAAACCGGATTATTGAAAAACTCGGAAAAAGAACTGTTCTGCAGTTTTGTGGGATTTTAATGAGCTGTGGTCTTTTCCTGAGTGTTTTCCTTCCGGAACTATGGATTTGTATCATTGCATTTATGATTATCGGGCTTGGAGCCTCTTTAAGTGTACCGTCGGTTTACAGTACCATTGGCCAGGTGAATACTGTGGCACCGAGTATTGCGCTGTCCTTTGTATCCAGTATTTCATTTTTAGGCTTTCTGATAGGGCCGCCATTGATCGGATATATTGCGGAAGGTTTTGATCTCAGGTATTCTTACGGGCTTTTTGCCTGTTTTGGAATCTTACTGAGCATTATGGCTGGTAAAATGGAGGTATTCAGGAAAAAGAATTAAACTGTATATTATAACAAACGGTCTGTGAAATACAGACCGTTTATTTTTTATATCCAATTTTCTACTAGATGAACCCACAGTGCTCTTTCTTCAGTTAAAAGGAAAACAGCCGAGGACTTTCTGGTGTTGGCTACTCCTTCTGTCATCTGAATTTCTGTATAAGTGGCCAGACCATGATGCTCAGAATGATTAATTTCTATATTTTCAATCCGCACACTGCGGTCCGGGAACTTTCCAAACACGGTAGGAAGCCACTCTGAAAACATGGATAAAGTAGCTGTATTTCCATCCCCATTAATCATTTTGAAGTCAGGAGAAAACCCGGAAAGTATTCTTTTAAGTAATGCATTCTGATCCTTTTCATTACCCTGGAACCATTTTTCAATATTTTCACAGAAGTCTTTTAATTCTTCGGTAATTTTTTCTTTGTTGTTCATAAGATTTAAATTTAAAGCTATTTTTTGTTGTTGATGAAAATCAAGAGTTAACATATTTACGTAATCTGATGTTGGTAAGTATTCCTATCATCTGTACAGCGCCGATCATAAAAATAGCTATTGCAAAAGCCTTTGGAAATCCCAGGAGGTCAATCAGATTAAAAAATATGGTTCCGATCGCAGCTCCTCCGACTACACTGCCTACCTGTATTCCAATGCTGATCAAACCTGAAGCCTGTCCTGCCTTTTCTTTGGTTGTGAAAGTAATAGCAGTCTGCATCATTACCGGCATGATCGTTCCATGACCTAGTCCTGCTATAAATAAGGTCATATAACTGATGAAAGAAGGCTGCTGCTGAAAATAAAAGTATACTGCAGTACAAGTAAATCCTCCTATTAGTAACCCGAGCCCGATGTATATCATTGTATACGTTGATTGTTTTATTTTGGATACTATTAATGGGGCCAGAAAAAAAGCAACTCCATAAGGAATAATGGCCAATCCTGTCTGCATGGAGCTTTGGTGTAGAAACTCCTGCAGATAATAAGGGTAACAAATGAACAGTCCTGAAGTGAAATTGTAAAAAAAGAGAATCAAAAGGCTCAAAGCGAAAGGTGTATGCTGTAATAATGTTGGGTCTATAAGCACAGGGCGATTGTTTTTCAATAGATACGTTTCATATCTAAAGAAAATGATTAATAATGATACCCCTGATATCATAACAGTAAATATCCACCATGGCCAATGATACTTCTGCCCGAAGATAAGAGGACAAATCAATAGGAGAAGAGCAAAAATAAGGAGTAATGAGCCTTTAAAATCAATTCCAGAATCGGATTCCTTTCGGCTGTTGTCCATAGTAAAATGAATTCCCACAATACAGATAATGGTAATAGGGACATTAACAAGAAATACCATTTCCCAGGAAAAGTTTCCCCAATGCATGCTGAGGAGCAATCCACCAAGCAACTGTCCAATTACAGAGGCCAAGCCAAATACAGAACTGAAGAGACTCACAGCTTTTGGTTGTTCCTGGCTGCTGAATAAAACTTTGATAGAAGCTAAAACCTGAGGAGCCAGCAACGAAGCTCCAATTCCCTGAAATAATCTTGCTGCAATAAGCCATGTTACTGTAGGAGAAAATGCACACGCCAGCGAAGAAAATAAAAAGGTATACAATCCCAATATAAAAATTTTTTTACGCCCATAGAGGTCACCAAGCCGTCCTCCGCATACTACTAAAGCTCCATAGGTGAGTCCGTATATGGCAATAACCATCTGTAACTGATGTTCACTTGCTTTGAAAGCTTCTTTTATAGAAGGTAATGCCATATTGACAATAAAATAATCCAAGGGTGAAAGAAAAGCTCCGGCGATCAGAAAATTGAGTGCCTGCCATCGCTTCGGATAAGTGTTCATATTTTTTTATGCAAAATTAACCTCCTTTTGTTCTGTGAAAATTGTACTTTTGGAGGAAAGTATAGTGCGAACTCATGAAAGGATTACATCTTGAAGATATTGAAGTGAAAGAAATAAAGCTTAAAGGAGAAATAACCTTTAAGACCATATCTTTTTTATCATTTGTATACATTGTACAGGGAGCCGGAAAACTCCTGTATGATGAACGTTATATTGATTTCACAGAAGGTAAACTTGTTATTATTCCTCAACAGGAATCCTATCGTTTTGAAAGCGAGAATGCTGATTTGATTACGATCGAATGCCCCATTGAATTTATTGATAAGATCCGCCTCGAAGCAGACCGTATTGAAAGCTGTGAAAACCTGTACAAGCTGCAATACATCAGTAATAACTATCATGCCCGTGCCGGATGTGTATTCCGTAATAAAAATGATGAAGATTTTGCTAAAGTGATTATTCAGCAGATTGCAAATGAATTTAGAAACAGGGTAGAGGATTACCTCATCATCCGTAACTGTATTTCGATCCTGCTTAATCTTATTGCCAGAAATATAATTCAGAGTGAAACTTCAGATCTGCAGAAGAACAAGAAGGCTTTTTCTATTATGAAAATCATTACTTATATCCAGCAGAATATCAAAGATAGAGATAAGACAGGAATTCAGACTATAGCAGAGCATTTTGGAATTTCGGGGAATTATTTCGGGGAATATTTTAAGCAACAGACCGGAGTTTCCTATCAGGACTATGTACTGGATTATCGGCTTAAGCTGGTTGAAACTTATCTGAAATACAGCAGTATAAGGCTCAGTGAGATTGCTTATGAACTTCAGTTTAGTGATGAAAGCCATCTCTCGAAACTTTTTAAAAAATACAGAGGGATTACTCCAGGGGAATTTAGGAAGAAAAATAAATAAAAAAGTAGCATCAGAACTGTTTTTATTTTTTTAAAACATTGATTTATTTAGGGTTATGAAAATTTTAATAAATTAATATAGCGAACTATATAGTTCGCTATGTATTTTATATATTTACACCAAAGATTTTTAAAATGGATTTTGACTTTATTAAAGAATTGGGATATAAGGCATTAGACAGCAGGTTGAAAAGGATCAGTGACCGGATGTCTCATGATGTCAGAAAATTCTATAAAGAGTTTGGAGTAGATGTAGAACCTAATTGGTACCTGGTGTTTATGTTACTGCAAAAAAAAGAAGAAGTTTCCATTACGGATATTGCAGAACCATTGGGATATTCTCATCCGTCTGTGGTCATCATTGTAAAGAAAATGGCTGAAAAAGGATATCTGATGATTAAAAAAGACAGTACAGATCAGCGTAAACAAATGGTTTCTTTATCCCCTAAGGCAATAGAAATACTTCCTCAATTGGAAAAGATCTGGGACAGCTGTGAAAAGGCCATTTTAAAATTACTTTCAGAAGATTTATCTATTCTTTCTTACCTCGATACCATAGATCAGGAATTGAAGAATGAATCTTTCCATCATCGGTTCAAACAGGAATACTTAAAAACAATACAATCATGAAAACATTTTTTCTCGCTACAGCATTACTTTTTTCCAATCTTATGGTTTGGGGCACAGAAACTAAGGTGATAGTAAGAGCAAAAGCAAAAGATGCTAAATTTATCGGAAGTTCATTGGGAGGTGCTCATATTATTGTCAGGAATAAGCTAAACCAAAAGATTTTAGCAGAAGGCAATACAGCAGGAAGTACCGGCAATACGGATCTGATTATGAAAACTCCTAAAGTGAGAGGAGCTTCAATTACTGATGATCAGACAGGTGGTTTTGTAGCAACAGTTGATATTGATGAGCCTACCTTTGTGACGGTTGAAGTTATTTCTCCACTGAACAGCAGACAGGCACAGGCTGTGGTAAGTACAGAATTATGGCTGATTCCCGGAAAGAATATTCTGGGCGAAGGAATCATTCTTGAGATTCCCGGATATATTATTGATATTTTAAAACCAAGAACTCACCAGTATATCGCATTGAATACAATTAAAGACAAACCGTTTTTGTTTCAGGCGAATATTGTTATGATGTGTGGATGCGTTATCGAAAAAGGCGGAGTTTGGAATTCTGATGAAATCGAAGTGAAAGGAATTCTTAAAAAAGATGGAAAACTGGTTAAAAACATTGATATGTCATGGGTTTCTACCAACTTATTTGAAGGCAATCATATCATCAGTACTCCAGGAAATTATGAACTTACTCTATATGCTTATCATGAGAAAACAGGCAATACAGGAGTAGACAAAGTAAATTATGTTGTTTTTGAATAACTTAAGAAATTAAAGGTTAAAATACATACAATGTTACACTAAATTATTTTTCTAATATAACTATCTTATAACGATTCTAATAAAAAAGGAAAGAGGATTCAATGTCCTCTTTTTAAGTAGTATAACTTAAAATTAATCTAAAATGGAAAATACAGAAAACGAAAACATTGAAAAATTTAAACGACATGGATTTTTTACAATGCCTGAAAATAAGGTAGTCGATAAACGCTTATTTTAAATTAATTAACATAATAAATTTAATCTCTAATGTTTGATTTAATGTCCTTTAAAAAAGTAAGATGCTGGGAGAAACATGAAGATGGATTTAGACACATATTAAGAGCTCAGGAACTCGCTGATTGGATGCATCTGCATCCTGAAATATTTGGAAATCGACTAAAGCTTGAAAGAAAAAAATATCCCAAAATGGACCACAAATCTTTCAAAAATGGGAAGGGGATCATTTTTATTAAAGATGGATGGTCTGAAGGTACAGATCACATAGATGTTTGGAATGGAATGTCTTTAAAAGGTGGAGATGCTTTCGATTATTTAGGGAGAGGTACAGAAATTTGGTTTTGGGCTTTAATTTAACTACTATGAAAAATATTTGTTTTATAATAACATTATCATTAATATCTTTTTCCTGTAAAAAAAATCAAGAAAAAGAATACACTCAATCAAATACTAAAAAAAATACAATAATAGTAACTGATACAACTAATATTGACGGAGTATTATTGGAATTAATAAATGACAATGGAAAAGCAAAATTAAAGATTAATACTAAAGAATATAAATTATCCGGTGATATAAAAATCAACCCTCCATGCTATTTTTTAAGATGGGAAAAGAATAAAGTTGAAAACTTCTCTTATCCGGATGTAGGAGTAAAGCATACTTTAGTTATTCTTGGAAACATGGCAACAAAAGATGATAGAAAAACATTTGGAGCAGAAAGTAGTGATAATATATGTGGAACAGGTATGCAGGGTGTTTTATTTAAAAAAGACAGTATCATTGTTACAAATAAGATTTTAACACACTCATTTGTATGTGCTGATATTGGTACTGATGAATAAGATTTTAGTGGATTTGCTCATGATTAAAATTACCATATCGGAAATATTCTCTTCAGTTTTATATAAATAGTCTGATAATTAAAAATAGTCTCCCAATGGAAGACTATATGCAATATATATATTGAAGATAAAGAATCAACTGTATTTATTCAAAATGATAGCCTTTATCAGTTAGCCTTTTTTTCTCTTCATTAGAAAAAACTTCATTATACTCATCAATGTAAATTTCTACATTATTTAAGTTTAGATCATTGACAACATAATCGTTAATTTTATTGGTCAATTCTTCAACAGTATTAAAGAAAACATTTTGCCTTAGTATTGTTATTTTCGTCCTTTATACCTACTGTAATAAGATTTCTATTTCAGAAGCTTATAATACAATATTAGAGGAAGTCAAAAAATTGAAAAAGTAATTAGTGTAAAATTGTATGTAGGTGGCATATTTTTTATAGGTATAACATTTTATTCCCAAGTGAATGTATACATATATTTTATCCCATTGGAATGCGAATACTTGGCTGAGAGAGGATAGTTATCTTTATCATAAGTAAATTCTACCGTAAATCCGGTTTTAGACCCGTTAAAGATATTATCATCCAATACAGATTGCGAATTATGCTCATGCTGATATACAAAAGGATCTAAAACTTTATCCCAGGCAACCGCGTTATCTTTTACCGTGGTAGTGACATTGGTTTTTTCTCCTGTTGCATTATAAACATTCGTTATGTTGCTTCCGCGGCTATCGGTGTATGTAATTTCACTTTTTCCAATTAGATTTCCAGTTCCGTTATAATATTGTGAACCTGTTAAATTATGGGAAGGTTTGGAAGCATCATTAGTATAATGTACCACCTGCATTAAGATATCCTGTCCTGTTGATGGGTTTCTGGTGTAGCTTGATCGCTCAGTAACAAGCCTGCCGCTATAGGTAAATGTATAATAATTAAATAGTACATTCTGTGAATTATAGACGCTTCTTTTCGTTTCCAGACCATTTGTGTATTCTACTCTTGTAGTATTGGCTAAAGTTCCATTGTTGTAGTTTGTGATTTCGGAAATACTACCAGCATTGTTATAGGAAAATTGATAATAGGGCTTACCATCTTGTTTTACTTCAATAATTTTTTTTGATTTAGTAGTAGGTTCATCCGTGTCAGAACTACAGGATGAGAATAGATAAAAAGGGATGGCCAGCAGTAATATTTTTTTCATGGATATAATTTTTTGCAAAGAAAATACTTTTTATTCAATTTACCCTTGCTCGTGAATTATATAATTGATAAAAGGCAGCAGGGTATACCAGTATAAAAAAATACCTTATTTTTATCAGATCAGGAAAATGATTATTCTTGATTGCAGAGACTGAATCAATTATTCTGAAAACTTATGCGTTTAAACTTATTATTTTTCTGTTTACTTTTCTCAACATTCTGCAGCAGCCAGGATAAAAAAGTAACTATGTCAACCGGACAGAGACTGGAATATTTATCAGAGAAGGTTATTAAGTTTAAAAATGAGCCGCTCTACCAAATAGATATCCAGTCGTTTTTTAATTTTAAAATCATAATTAACGGCTGTCCTGTTTATTCAAATTACGATAAAACTCCGGTGACGGCAAGGATAAATATTAATCCGTCTATTCTAAAGGCAGGAAAACAGAAAATTGAAATAGAGCTTTATCCAGGATATGATAAGGATGGAATTCAGAAGCACTCCCTTGAAAATGGAGAGAATTTTATTTTAAAAATTGAAAAAACAGGATGGAATAAAGATAAATCTCTGATAGAGCCTAAAGAGATATTAGTCTTTAAAAATAATGAACAGAGTGCTGATTTTTCTAAATTAGCGGAGTATAAAACCAGTTTAAACTTTGAGGCTTCTGTTCCTTACATTCTTCAGGGCTGGGAAAATGGAGAAGATCTGTCCCAACTGGATCAGAAGGATCTGGAATTAAAAGTGGTCAATTTTTACAATACCATTGCTTCTGCTCTCAAAGAAAAAGATTATGATTACCTGAATACCCAATTTCTGAATGCAGACAGCGAATGGTATCAGGCAGAGTATTTCCCTAAGGATATTATGACTAAATTTCAAACTGTAAAAGGAAGAAAAGGCAAGTCTGTAACTTCAGGGACAGACGTTTCTTCGCAGAGTATTTATCCCATTGAAAAT
The DNA here is from genome assembly GCF_037572595.1 of Chryseobacterium sp. MYb328. NCBI lineage: Bacteria > Pseudomonadati > Bacteroidota > Flavobacteriia > Flavobacteriales > Weeksellaceae > Chryseobacterium > Chryseobacterium sp. MYb328. The sequence continues at coordinate 81,646 of NZ_JBBGZQ010000016.1, forward strand.
TATATAATGAAACTCTATGCTAATAATAAAATGGTGAGATTAGAGCCTAAAGAGGGAAGTCATAAGGGAGAATCTCTGCTTAGGTATACAATAACAGATAAAAATGGAATGAGCAGAACCTCTTTCATTGATATGCTGCTATACATTCCAAAAGGGGCTAAAGCCTTACAAATTATAAGATAAGAATTATGAAAAAATATATTTTATTAGGTTTGATATTATCTTTGCTGGCTAAAGCTGAGAAAAAGACTGAACCTGTGGTATCCCACCAAAATATTTCTGTAACCTCACAGGAAATCAGATATTCTGATAACGAACCTCATTATGGGGCCTATATCTCTACCAGTAACTGTTCTTTTGAAATCTTAATTAATGATATTCCCGTTATAAAGCATAATGACACTTCCGGCAGTAGTCTGTCAGGGTCTTATTTTCCGCTGAATGAATGGATTACTAAAAAAGGAAATCAAAAAATCATCATTAAAATGACACCGGGATTTAATCAGGATAAAAATATTTTAAATACGGAGCTTTCTCCTAATTCAGAAATTCAGGTGAAGATTGTAAAATCACTAAAGAATAAGAGTGGGAACTCTGAAGAGGACGAAGTGAGAAAATATTCAACATCTAAAAAGAAACGCATCAATAGCAATACATTTGAAGACGCATTCACCTTTTTTGCGGATATTCCTTACCATATAGAAACTCTGGAAAATGCAGAGGTCCTACTGACTACTGATAAAGATAAATTACAGGCTATTGAACAGGAGGCAGTTGCTAAATACAATAAGGTAAGAGATATCTATATGAAGGGTTCGTGGAGTACGCTGGCTAATATTTATTATAATAGAGAAAAAAGAGTGGCTAAACAGCTGTTCTTATTGCCGGATGAAATAAAGAACAGGTGGAATGAGTATGTATTCAGAACAAATACTGATATTACATTTTTTGATATAAAGCCGATTGAGGATTATAAAATGACTTTTTATGGCGATGGCAAAATCGTATGCCTACAGAAAATTAATAATGAAAAATCAGCGCTTTGGGGAGGTTTTAAAAGAAAAGGTAAGGATAATGTAACAACTACTTACATTACCCTTTATCTCTATCGTCCAAAGGGAACTAAAGAACTGGAAGTATATTAAAATTGGATAAATATATACAACCGGTACAGTCACCTAAAATTTTATAAAGAATCGGCGAGGGCCAATCCTGTGATGGTATCCAGCCATTCTTTTCTGTCTTTTTCTGTTAATTCATACAGTGGACCTATAAAATGGTTATTAATGGATGAAACTCCACAGTATTCTAAAATCCCCTTCTTTAGCTGGATAAGTCCACTTGACTGGTATTCATTCTCATAAACCTGGAGGGACAAATCACCCGCTGTGGTAATAATTCTTGCTGATCTTGCATTGAGTAATCCTTCGCTGTTCCCTTTTTTATCACTTTTAAAAGTAATTCCCGGAAGAAATGCCCTGTCAAAGAAGCCTTTCATTATGGCAGGCATCCCCAGCCACCAAACAGGATGTATCCATACCTGATGGTCACTCCACTGAATATCTTCCAGCGCTTTTACAAGATCAGGCTCCAGTTCCATTCTCTGTTGATACCCGAATTGAAGGTTAGGATTAAAATTAAGCTTTCCAATGGCAATATACCGTACCTCAGCACCGGAAGCTACAGCAGAGTGGATATAGGACTCTGCAATAACAGAGTTAAAGCTGTCCTGAGCCGGATGGCCGTTAATAACAACAATTTTTTTCATAATTTCTGAATTAAAATAAGTTTAAATAATTTGACTTGCTGTAGGTAAAAATCTTCAGAGATGTTACAAGGGAAGAAATCAAAAGCATGTACAGCACCTTTAATTTCCAATAGATGCACTGAAGCTCCTGCGTGCTGTAATTTTTGAGCATATTCCTTTCCTTCATCTTTTAGCGGATCCAATTCGCATACAATAATGGTAGCATCCGGAAGATTGTCAAATTTCTTCTCCTGCAGCGGAACAGAATATTGAGGCGGTTCAATCATCTGATGCTGAAGATAATGTTTCCACATCCAGTAAGCAGCTTTTTTAGTCTGCATAGGAGCATTGGCTAATTCATTCATTGATGTGGTTTTCAGGAGATGGTCCGTAGGTGGATAGAGCAGATATTGATGCTGAATATTTACTTTTTCCTTATCTCTTGCATACTGTGTTACTGAAGCTGCAATGGTTGCTCCGGCACTGCTTCCGCCTATTATGATCCTGTTTTTATTTCCACCAATACGGTCAGCAGATTCAGACAGCCATAGTAAAGCATCATAACCATCTTCCATAGCAGCAGGGAAGGGATGTTCCGGGGCTAACCGGTAACCTGCAGAGACAATAACCGCATCAATATCCACTGCCAGCCGATAGAATATAAAATCATACTGTTCCGGCATTCCATATATAAAAGCACCACCATGGAAATAGAGCAGTATCGGTAAGTTCTGTTTTCCCTTTGGCCTGTAAACTCTCAACCTGATGTCTCTTTGACGTTCAGAAGAGGGAATATAGATGTTCTCTACAGAAAGAGATAGAGGAACAGGCAATGGTTCTTCCACTGTCATGATCTTCATTTCTTCTTCCCGTATCTTTACCGGATGATTGGCCAGTAAATAGTCATAATCAATTTTGCTAAATGGGCTGTCAATAATGGCTTTTAAAAGCTCAGGATCTATTTTTTTCTGCATTACAGTTCTATTTTGTGTCGCAAAAATAGACTGATAAAATGGGCAAAAATAGGTATATTTAATGCTTATTTAGGTATCTTTGTACTATGGCAAGAGAAAATATACACCAATCCCTTGAGGTTTTTTATGAAAAGATAGATCAATGCCCGTTAAAGGACAGGCAATTCAATTTTTTTGAACTGGTGTATGTCATTTCCGGTATTGGGAATCATATCGTCAACGAGAATAAAATTGCTTTTTCTACGGGAGACCTGTTTTTAATTACCCCCAATGACTGTCATGGATTTGATCTGAATGGAATCTGTGAATTTATGGTGATCCGTTTTGGGGAAAGCTATATCAAAGAATATCAGTGGAAAAGCATCGATCACATTGAATGTCTTTTGTATTACGCTTCTCATTTGTCAGGCTCGGTACTCGTGAATAATGAGGATAAAAAAATGATGGGTCTGCTCATACAGAATTTGCAGCAGGCTGTAGAACATGAGTCAATATACAACGAAGATCTTACCCGCCATCTTGTGAATGCTATCATTGTAATCGCAGCAAGAAATATAGCTATTGTTAAACCACAGAATATCTCATCCAATGCAGATGTCCGCCTTCTTCAGATGCTGGATTATATTCAGGAAAATATATGTGAGCCAAAACGATTAAAAGTAGAGGCTATTGCCAATGAGTTCGGATTATCTCCAACCTATCTTGGAAGCTATTTCCGTAGACAGTGTAATGAATCTATCCAACAATATATTTCTTCTTATAAAATTCGCCTGATAGAACATCGGTTACGTTTCAGTGATAAAAGAGTTCATGAGATTGCTGATGAGTTTGGCTTTGCTGATGAAAGCCATATCAATAAGTTTTTCAAAAGGCATAAAGGGAAAAGCCTTAAAGCATATCGGTTAGAGCCTGTTTAGGTTAAAGAGCATTAAATACTTCCATAATTGCCTCAATAAGCCCTTTTTCTACCTTTGATTCTGATGAGGTATCCTGTACCATAGCCCGCATATTGCCTTCATCGTCGCGTTCAAAAACAATTTCGTTACCATCCACATCTACATAGAATTTATAACCATAAGTGAATGTTGCCAGTTTTACATTAAATAGCTGCTCTTTGCCTTTATAGGTTACGGGTAATTCAAATTCTTCCATTAGGGGTTCTGTACATTTTAATTGTAGACAAAGTTCGGAAATCTTGGGGTAATTTTACCATACTTATACGTGATTCTTGAATTTGTATTGATAAACAATTCATTCTAAGTTATATTTCATGATACATGGGTTTCCTATTGGAGTTGAAAGCTATCATTAACCATTTTTTTAAACAGGCGTATTGCCCGGTTAGGATTTATTAGTTTTTTTTAATAACTTCGTGTCAAAGATGATTTCCAGAATCAACATATTATTTTTCTTCTTCTTTTTTGGCCCCCAAGGGCCGAGATAATTCTATATATCCGTTGCGTACGGATATTCAAAACAAAATCAGACTTTTATATATTTTTTAAACCATACCTCTGCAACATTATTTTTGCAGATACTATACCATTATTTTCGATATGAATAATATATCAAAAACAATCAATGAAAAACGCGGAAGAAAACTGCATAACGATTCAAAACATCCTATTACTCAGTTAAAACAAAAAATACAGCATTTCTTCAAAGACTTTACCATATTCGACGACTTAAATGAAGTAGTAAGTATCCGTGACAATTTTGATGACCTGCTGATTCCTTTGGACCATCCAGCCAGATCTACTAATGACACTTATTATACTGATGACAATAATGTATTGAGAACTCAGACATCAGCACATCAGAATGCATTGCTGCGTGCCGGTAACAGACAATTTATTGTAACCGGAGATGTCTATCGAAAGGATACCATAGATAAGACTCATTATCCGGTCTTTCACCAAATGGAAGGCGTCAAAATTATGCCCAAAGGTGCAGATGCATTAGCGGATCTAAGGCTTACATTGGAAAAACTGATTCAGTATCTGTATCCCGGAAAGGAATATAGGTTTCTGGATGATCATTTCCCGTTCACAGAACCATCACTGCAAATAGAAGTATACCAAAATGATGAGTGGATGGAGGTTCTTGGAGCAGGAGTCATTCACTCCAAAATTCTTCAGAATTGTAACATAGATGGAACTGGCTGGGCATTTGGTCTGGGACTTGATCGCTTGCTGCTTTCTTATTGTAATATTCCGGATATCCGATATCTTTGGACCCATGACCCTCGTTTTCTTTCCCAGTTTACAAATGGCTTGGTGGAATTCCGGGAATATTCAAAATATCCTCCTGTCTATAAAGACATATCATTCTGGGTTAATGAATATAAGGAAAACTTTGAGGGAATCTGGTCAGACTATAATAACTTCTGCGAGATTGCAAGAGAAGAAGGAGATGACCTGATTGAAGATGTCCGTTTACAGGATAAATTTACCAAAGACAACATGACATCCCTGTCTTACAGAATTACATACCGCTCAAATGAACGAACCCTGAACAATGAGGAGATCAATACCATTCAGAATCGGATAAGAACTTCTTTGTCTGCTCATTTTGACATTGTCTTAAGATAATGCTTTATATCGTTTCTCAGGTAATAAGTTTGAGAGCTTCTTTTTCATAGCATTATGAACACCCAATCATACATCTGATTGGGTGTTGCTATATTTAGATATTGGGTTGTATGGAGCCTGAGATTTAGAAAGGCATTATTTTTTTATTCCAAAGTAATCATTTTCGATACTGTGTTAAGGTAACACCTGTTAGTTTTTTGAAATAACGAGCCATATAAGAGGTATCTTTAAAATCGAGGCGGTCTGCAATTTCTTTGATTGCCAGATCTGTCGTTTTCAAAAGTGCCTTTATCTCCAGGATTACTTGTCTGTCAATTAATCCTTTTGGAGAATCGTTGAAGAAGTTTTTGGTTATTTGGGATAAGTAGAATGGAGTTATATTTAATTGATCAGCATAAAAAGCTACATTACGTTTTTCAGTACCATATTTACCTACTAACTCCCAAAATTTCCAGCATAATACTTCTTTTTGGCTATAGGGATGCATTTTTTTTATTTCTGCCACCGGCATTTCTTCTGCTATTCTAAGAAAAAGGTTTTGTAGGTGGTTGCGCAATATTATATGCCCGTGGGTAGTACATGTTTTCTTAATATATTGAAGCTGTGTTATCCACATTTTCAGCATATCAGCTTCTAATTCCGGAGTTTTGCACAGTGGATACTGATGCAGAAATAGGAAAAGCTCATTGGGTAAATGATATGCCACTTCTTCGGCCATAGCTTTATCAATGAGACAATAAAAGGATCTGAAATCATTTGATATTCGTTTTACGATACTTACATCATCTTCTGATAAAACCAATATATCATTTGGCTTTAATAGATAGTTTTTAAAATTTACATTCAGCAAAGCACTGCCTTCAATACAGATAATCAGGTTGGTGTAAGTAAGTTGCAGAGGATAACCAAAACCTTTGCTTAGATTGGTTTCTCCAATGATGATAAGACCTTTTCCCTGGGTAATATTTTGTGAATAACGAAGCATTAGTAAGTTTTAATTAGTACCTTAAATCTATCATTTTTTTCTTTATATCCTTCTTATTTGTTTTCAAAAGTACCTATTATGCGCAAATTTAGTCAATGTACTTTTGTGAAGTCCCTTTTATCTTTGCGTTGTAATAATTTAAAAAGATAATGTTATGATTTTAGAAACAGAAAGATTGTTTTTACGTCCATTCAGGGAAGCAGATGCTGCAGATTTATATCATTATGCTAAAGATGAAAGAGTAGGACCAATAGCTGGTTGGCCACCCCATGCAAGTGTTGATCAAAGCAAAGAAATAATCAATACCATATTTGCACAAGATGGAGTATTTGCCATTACACTCAAAGAAGACGATACTGCCATTGGAATGATTAGCCTGATTATAGGAGAAAAAAGTAATTTCCCAATAACAGAAGCAGAAGCTGAGATTTCCTATTGGATTGGAGTACCATTTTGGGGAAAAGGGATAGTGCCGGAAGCAATTCGCGAGGTAGTACGTTTTGGTTTTGAAGATCTAAGATTGGTGAATATCTGGAGCGGATATTATGATGGTAATGTGAAATCTCAAACGGCACAAGAGAAATGTGGATTTAGACATCATCATATTGAAGAGACCAGCCAAAGTATATTTATAGATGAGGTTCGTAAGGAACATATAAGCCGTTTGACAAAGGATGAATGGACAATGGCAGCTTACGGAACGGTATCCTTCTAATGGAGTCGGATTCTTGTAGCTGCTTGACATTACAAAACTTATTTCTACGAGGAAGGATAATATGTTTTTTCTTGAATATGAAACTCCGTTTAAAATGAATATTGTGACAATATGAAAATAAAGAATTTTGAATTTAAAGCAAAAGTGGAAGAGCTTGAAAAATATCAGGATCAGATTCTTAAACTAAATCCTATTGACTTTGGGACAGAACATCAGATAGACACTTACTTTAATGCTCCAAAGGGAAGATTGAAATTACGTGAAATTAAAGGAAAAGAAAGTAAGCTGATCGATTATCACCGTGAAAATACTGAGGGAAGTAAAAAGTCTGATGTTCTTCTCTATAAACACAGTATGAATGATACTTTAAAACAGATCCTTTCCAATCAAATGGGAGTAAAAGTAATTGTTGATAAAAAAAGAAAAATATACGGAATAGATAATGTAAAGTTTCATTTTGACACAGTTGAAGATCTTGGAACCTTTATTGAGGTAGAAGCAATAGATGAAACAGAAAAGTTCAACTTAGAGGAATTGAAAAAGCAATGTGATTTCTATTATGATTATTTTAATATTCATCTATACCAGGTAGAAAAGTTGTCCTATAGCGATTTACTTATTGATAAATTAGAAAAAAGTCGGAACGCTTAAAAGTAGTATTGGTCATCTCTAATGTTTTGGATATAATTGATTAGATATGGAATGGGTTCAAAGCAGTGAGACTTATACAGAAGGATAACTGTTTGATGTTTAGTTTGTTGATCACATACTTTAAAATGCTTTAACTCTTGTATTGAATTTTATCCTCTTATTGAATAAAGAATATTAATACACTAAATTGTTTTTATTTCAAGTTAATTTGGTTTATTAATGTTCTTTATTTTGTTTTAAATAGTATATTTGTATTCATTTTGATTAACGAATATTTATATTTTTAAAAGAGAGGTCATGAATAGAGTGAATGTTTTTTGGTTCAGGAGAGACCTTAGGCTGGATGATAATATAGGGCTTCATCATGCCCTTAATGCCGGGAAAAATGTTGTTCCCATTTTTATTTTTGATACAGATATACTGAATCAGCTTCAGGATAAAAAAGACAGAAGGGTAGATTATATTCACCAGGCTTTACAACGTATTCATAGCAGATTGAAAAAGCATAACAGTGGACTTCATGTTTATCATGGAGATCCAATAGACATTTTTAAAAAAATAGCAGAAGATTTTACTGTTGATACTGTATTTAGTAACAGGGACTATGAGCCACAAGCCATACAGCGTGATCGACAGGTGGCTGAACTATTGTCAAAATATCATATTCAATTTAGGAACTTTAAAGATCAGGTCATATTTGAAAAAAATAACATCCTTAAAAATGACCTTTCTCCATATACTGTTTTCACTCCTTACTCAAAGAAATGGAAAGACAATTTGGGAAATGTAGAATCCGTTACAACAAATTGGGAGTTCTTTGCAGATTATGACGGAGCTTCAGGTGTTATTTCATTAAAAGAAATTGGATTTGAAAAAACGGATATAGAGTTTGTAGAGCCTAAATTGGAGAAGGATATCATAGATACTTATGGAGATTACAGAGACTTCCCTGCAATGGATCGTACTAGTCATCTCGGGATTGCGCTTCGCTTTGGAACAATTTCCATCAGGAAATGTGTACAATATGCTGTTAAACATAATGAAGTATGGCTTAATGAACTCATCTGGAGAGAGTTTTTTATGCAGATTCTGTATCATTATCCAAGTGTTGTACACCATTGTTTTAAAAAGAAATATGAGAATATTTCCTGGAGAAATGATGAAAAAGAATTTAAGGCATGGTGTGAAGGTAAAACAGGATATCCAATTGTGGATGCTGGCATGAGAGAACTCAATGAAACCGGGTTTATGCACAATAGGGTAAGAATGATTACAGCCAGTTTTCTTACTAAACATCTTCTCATTGACTGGCGGTGGGGAGAAACCTATTTTGCAGAAAAACTCTTAGACTATGATCTGGCAGCTAATAACGGGAACTGGCAGTGGGCTGCAGGATGTGGATGTGATGCAGCACCTTATTTCAGGATATTCAATCCCTATGAACAGACTAAAAAGTTTGATAAAGATACTCAGTATATCAGGAAGTGGCTTCCTGAAGATTATAACGAAAACCCCATTGTAGAGCATACAAAAGCCAGAGAACGGGCATTGAAAGTTTATAAAGAGGCATTGGCAGAATAACAAACAAAATAAAAAAAATTGGCTAACAAAGGAATTTTATTAATCAATCTTGGTTCTCCAAGATCAACCGCGGTAGAAGATGTAAAAGAATATCTGGATGAATTCCTGATGGATGAGAAGGTAATTGATTATCGGTGGATTTTCCGGGCACTTTTGGTTCAGGGAATTATTTTAAAAACCAGACCTGCAAAATCAGCGGAAGCTTATAAAACGGTATGGACAGACGAAGGGTCTCCTCTCATTGTCATAACGAAAAAGATACAGCAAAAGCTGCAAAAACTTGTTGATATACCGGTTGAGATCGGAATGAGATACGCGGAACCAAGCATTGAAACAGGCATCAGGAATCTTGTTGAAAAAGGAATTACAGAAATTGTATTGTTTCCTCTTTATCCACAATACGCAATGAGTACTACAGAAACGGTTATTGAAAAAGCGGAAGAAATCAGAAAGAAAAAATTTCCTCATGTCAGGATCAATTATATCCAGCCTTTTTATAACCGGGATCTCTATACGGATTGTCTTGCAGAAAGTATCCGTGAGAAACTTCCGGAAAAATTTGATGCTTTGCTGTTCTCTTATCATGGAGTTCCTGAGCGGCATATTTACAAAACAGATAAGACAAAGACATGTAATATGAATGACTGTTGTTATAAAGATACCCATCCCAGTCATTCATTTTGTTACCGTCACCAGTGTTTTAATACTACTGAGCGGGTGATCAGAAAACTTGGATTACCAAAAGATAAAGTCATTGTTTCTTTTCAGTCCAGATTAGGAAAAGATAAGTGGATAGAACCTTATACAGATCATACATTAGAAACAATACCCGGTAAAGGAATTAAAAATCTTGCCATTGTTTGTCCGGCATTTGTCTCAGACTGTCTTGAGACGCTGGAAGAGATTTCCGTTGAAGGAAAAGAATCATTCCTGGAATCAGGTGGTGAAAAATTCACCTATATTTCCTGCCTGAATGATGAAGACCGTTGGATTGAAGTTATCCGGACTCTGTGTGAAGAGCAGCTTAATCAATTCTATTTAGTATAGTTTTGAGTATATATTGGCATTATTCTTTAAGAAATTAGGTATTTTTGTAGACGATTTGAAACGAATGAATTATACGCTTATTAAAGACTTCATAGACCTGCTGCAGGATTTTGAAACGGAAGCCCGTACTTGTCCTGATGTGTACCCGGGAACCATTCAGGGGTTTAAAGCATGGATTTCTGATAAGGAGAATGCCAGGGAAGTAGCTCATTCTGAAGAACCTTATTGGGAGGGTAAGGAGAATGGGAGAACTCCGGAAAGCGCAATAAATACATTGCTTGTTCATCTTAACCGGTATGCGAAAACCTACTCAAAGTCTGCCATTTCAGATTCTGAATTTTCTACTCAGGAAGACTTTATTTATTTAATTAATCTGAAAGCTTTTGGAGAGATGAGCAAGATGGCTCTGATCAAGAAAAATATTCAGGATAAACCGGTAGGTATGCTTATCATAGCAAGGCTGTTACGTCAGGGACTTATTGAGCAGATGGATTCTGATACAGACAAACGCAGTAAATTAATCCGTATTTCAGAAAGGGGACTGATGATTCTGGAAAAGCAAATGGATAAGATCCGCCAAGCTACTAATATTGTTGCAGGAAATCTTAATCATAGCGAAAAGATGGAACTTATACGTATTCTTAATAAACTGGATCAATTTCATTATCCCATTTTTTCACGGAATATCAATTCTGAACAGCTTATAACCACAGTGTATGATGAGTATTCATTTAAAGATAAGTAGCATAAATTTCTCGCTGAATTTATCTTAAAAAAGAACTGTATTAAAAGACTTAATTAATCTACTAAATAAATCGCTAACTGTATTCAGTTGGCGATATTTTTTTGAAAATAAATGAACAATGAAGAGAGGATGTTTATTTGATCGGTGAGAAATAGCTATAAGAGATTTATGTTTATTTTGTATTAATTATTGATTATATGTAAAAAAACGGTATCATAAATTAGGTATTAGGCTTAATTTATATTGTTTTGAACCTATTATTTTTATCCCATAATATTAATCCATAAAAATAAACTAATAACTAGGGGAAATTTTGTATCATCTAGAAACTTAGGTAATGGATATCTAACCCAGGCCCTCAGCGACCTGATATTCAGGACATCATGAATCACGCTTGTTTCTTGGCAGAAGGTCAATGGAAAGAAGCAGTAGAAAATAATTCTTATGACTATACTCTCTCCGTTCCGGAACCCATGGAGCTTATATATTGCTAAAGAGAGAAAACTATAAAACTACACCATAGAAAATAGGGAAGCCGAAAACTGTTCAGAGATGGTGAACCATGGATTATGACCTAACGCCAGAAAACCAATTCAGATACTAATGTTCCTTTATTGCCGAAAGTATCTATTGTTTTCTATTTCAATTAATATCAGTTGCTAGAGAGGTTTTTTCGCAAATAGGTATTTGTACGTAATTATAAATTAGGTATTTACACTCTATTTAATGCTTTTTTTTGTACATATCTTTAAGGTATATAATTGTTGATGAAATTATTTTGTTTGTAACCCAATATACTGGTCTAAATTACTTGATCACAAGGAAAAAAATGTAAACTTTTTGTTTGGGTTCTATTTGTTTTAAGTCGTTCTGCATTTAAACGTGTTTTAATTGCAATCAGTCAAAATGATAGCTATGGAAAAAGTATCGATCTCTGGTACTTCTCTGCCCGGTGGAGGAGGAGCAATAAAAGGAATAGGTGAAACATTTCAGCCCAATTCATTTTCAGGAACCGCAGCCTATACAATCCCGGTTCCCATAACGGCTGGCCGCGGGTTAGCACCGTCCCTTTCGTTGGCCTACAATTCCGGATCGGGTAACAGTATCTTTGGTGTAGGATGGAATGTCGAAATCCCTGAATTTACAATCCGAACCGAAAAGGGAATCCCCAAATATGACGGAACCGATATTTTTCTCTATTCCGGAAAAGAACTGGTACCTAGAGAAAATGCGACCCGCACTGAAACCGATCAACAAGGTGATATATGGAGTATTTGTATTTATTTTCCACGTGTGGAAGATGATTATTCCCGTATCGAATATCATAAAAACCAAACCACTGGAGAGAGCTTCTGGCGTACATTTGCAACCAATAATACGGTATCGGAATATGGATCCGTTCCTGAGGCGCGTGTTGCCGATCCCGATGATGCGGCCCGGATTTTTAGTTGGCAAATCGTTTCGATAACCGATCCCAAAGGAAATAAAGTTCAGTTTCGATACCAACGGGAAAACGATCAGGAAACCGGAATTTTAAACCGAGGCGCCTTTACACGAAATTATATTGACCGTATTTTTTACGGCAATTATTACAATACTTCAAAAGAAGAAAAATTTGCCTTCGAAGTTATTTTTGACTACGGATCGCATGAACTGGATAATTTAACAACAACTGCGGCCAACCCCTATGCTGAGGTACGTCCGTGGGCATGCCGACCGGATCCGTTTTCTTCGTTTAGAAGTGGTTTCGAATTGCGCACTTATCGCAGGTGCCAAAATATACTGTTGTTTCATCATTTTGAAAATGAAAACAACGGAAATCCTTTTCTGGTAAACCGTTTGCAACTTGCCTATTATGATACAACGGATTATAGTAAGGTACCGGATCAGACCGCAGTGATTTCCTGCCTGAAAAAGGTAACCATTACCGGATGCAGAATTCAAAGTGACAGCAGTTACGAATTATTAGCAAAACCGGATCTGGAGCTTACTTTTTCTGTATTTGATGTGGCACCAACTGCAACGTTTAGTACATTAACTGTTGCTGATAATGGGACTATTCCCGGAAAACTTGATACAGGCGATTTCCTTCCGGTTGATTTAAATGGCGCCGGTTTACCCGGCATTTTATATACCCGCGATAGAGGATCGTTTTATTACAATCCGAAAGGAAGTGGCCATTATTCAGAACCGGAACTCGTACCGGATTTTGCAGTAGGTGATTCGGGGGTCATTACCGATTTACAGGGGAATGGAATTAAAGACCTGATGGTAAGCAGTCCACCCGGATATTATACCAATACCGGACAGGGCTGGGAACCGTTCCAACCTTTTGAACAATATCCAAGCGCATTGGCCGGAACGGAATCGGTGGATTTGAGTGGGAATGGTAAATCGGATTTTTTAGTGGCTTCAGACGATTATCTGACGGTTTATCCCGGATTGGGAAACTTTGGATATGGCGAACCGCAACAAGTACCAACACCGGAAGGGTTCCCGTTACAAAGTCAGAATTCCGGAAAAACATCGGTCACTTTTGCCGATTTGTTTGGTGATGGATTACAGCATCGGGTTGCCGTGGCAAACGGAACGGTTTATTGTTGGCCTAACTTAGGATACGGTCGGTTTGGGCAACGTATCCAATTAATAAATGCGCCATATTTTGAAGCCGGTTTTGATGCTTCCCGATTCTATTTTGCCGATCTGAATGGAACCGGTACTATGGATATTGTATATGCATTAGGGAATACGGTTCAGCTATTTCTCAATAAAAGCGGAAATAGTTTTTCGGAGGCCATTACTATTACTTTACCGGAATCGTTCGATCCGTTAGATAGCATTCATTTTGTTGATATACTGGGAACAGGAACGAGTTGCCTGGTTTTTTCGAAACTAACCGATACGCCAAGGCATTATTACCTGAATTTTTCGGGAGTCGATCCGCAGGATATCGCTATGGTAACATTAAAACCATATTTGCTTACCGAAACCAATAACAATACCGGTAGCCGAATGGCTTTGCATTATTCCAGTTCGGTGCGCTTTTATCTGGAAGACGAACAAGCCGGAAAACCCTGGAAAACCCGTTTGTTTTTTCCGGTTCAGGTTATCGACCGCATTACGCAGACGGATACTGTTTCGCAATCTTGCTACGTTCAGGAGTTTGGTTATCATGACGGATATTATGATCCTGTGGAAAGAAGTTTCCGCGGATTTGGTTTTGTAGAATCATGGGATACACAAACCTACGAAGCGTTTACCGCGACCGTTCAGAACCAAGAGTTCCCAGTAAACGAGATCAATAAAGAATTGTTTGTCCCTCCGGTATACACCAAAAAATGGTTTAATACAGGAGTGTTTGAAAGTTATGACGCATTACAGGAGCAATACCGGGCAGATTTCTTTAAGGGCGATGCTAATGCCTACTATTTTCCGGACAATGTGTTTGCTACCGATATTTATACTGCCAATGGCAAAACGTTTCGGGAAGCTTTTGTAGCCTTAAACGGAAGCCGTATCCGGACGGAAGTTTACGGATTAGATGATCAACCCGAATCGAGTGTGCCTTATGCGGTAGAACAAGCTAATTATGCGGTGGCTTTGATTCAGGCGGCATCCGATGAAGAGCATGCTATTTTCCGCGTCGATCCACGGGAACATATTGCTTATCATTACGAACGCAACGCAAACGATCCGCGGGTAGAACAACAATTTACACTTGAAGTAGATCCTCAAAGTGGTACAGTAAAACGCGCATGTGTCATTTATCTGCCGCGTCGTACACCATTAACTAACAGCGTTTCGTTATATCCAGAACAGCAACAACTCTTGGCGACTTTTACAACGACTGATGTGATCAGTGCTGACGAAAACGAAATGTATTGGATGGGAATCGTAGGCCAGGAGCAGGCGTTTCAATTGTCGGGCTTTGCCCTGGAAACGGGTAAGGAATACATGGATTTCGATTACTGTAATCACCTCATAGAAGAGGCACTACAAAATATCATTCCTTATGGAGTATCACCCGGAGAAACAGTTGCAGCCTTGCAGCTTTCCTGGACCCGAAATTATTTCTGGAATGAAACACAAGATAATTTTTTACCATTACTCACAATTGCCTCACGGGGATTACAGGCGTATACTGCCACAGCACAATTTACCCAAAATTATATCGATTTAGCCTATAAGGGGAAATTAACGAATGATGTTGTTACCAATGCCGGATTTATTTTCGATAAAGAAACGGGCTATTGGTGGAACAACGGAACGGTACAAACTTATTTTAAAGCCGATACACCGGAGTTGTTTTTCTTGCCTAATGAAGTGATCAACCCTTTTGTTGCAGCCGATTCAGAATTGTCGGTTTGCGGGAAGATCGGCTACGATGCACCGTATAACATTCAGGTGGTGGAATTAATAGAATATATTGATCCCGATAACGACATCAAAAACACACAGCTACTCACACTAGATTATCATACCTGTACACCCAAACAGTTGGTGGATATTAATGGTAATGTGTCGCAGGTACTTTACGACCCGTTAGGACAGGTGCGTGTTTCATCTCTATTCGGAATTAAAAATGGTGATTTGGAAGGCAGCATGCTCCTGTATCCGTACGGCGGTTTTCCGGCAGCATATCAAACACGAACAACAGCACCGGATGGAGCACCGATCACAATACAATCGGTTTTAGACCAACAGGACTACTATATGCAAGGCGCCTTGACTTACTTTTTCTACGACGAGTACAACTGGACCGATCGTAAACAACCGTTGGCGGCTATATCTTTATCGGCAACCAATTTTATTCATAAAGGTGCTGAAAATTCAGAATGTCGCATCCGGATTGAATTTTCAGATGGTTTTGGCCGGATTATCGAACAAAAAGAATTAGTGGATCCGGGATTGGCTTATGTCGACAATAAACTGGTTGAGGTCGAAGAACGCTGGAATACGTCCGGCCGAACCGTATACAATAATAAAGGACTAGTAGCACAACAATACCTGCCTTTTTTTAGTGAAACTTCCGATTACGAAAATCAGCAGACATTGATTGATGAAGGGAATATGCCTCCTCCTTCGGTAATGCATTATGACTCTCTCGGTCGGTTAATTCGTACCGACGATCCGAAAGGTTTTTTTTCACAGATCACTTTTACCGCCTGGGAACAGAAAACATACGATGCAAACGATACGGTATTGGATTCGGATTATTATAAAACGTTTATGGCTAATTATCCGGCCAATCCGACTCAGGAACAACAGGACGAAAAAAATGCTTTAGATAAGGCGGCCAAATGTTATAATACACCCACAACTGAGGTTTTCGACAATACCGGAACGCAGTTTTTGCTTCAGACAAATAATCTGGGAAAAGTTACTGCTGCTACATTCGACACCATTGCCACCGGGTCCGGCAGTACAAGTGCCGAGATTTTACAGGCTTTGGTTACTGCCGGTTATATTACTGCCGAAGGATGGCTTACCGCAATTTTTACACCCTATCAACTCGGATTTGAATTGCAGTTGGCTCCGAAATTCAATGGTATAAAAGAACAGATTACCCTTATCTTGTTGCAAGGTGTATTAACATCTTACTCGGAAACCGATATACAAAGCCGGGTGCTAATACAAATAGATCCACGCTTGTATTACACGAATGCGACTACGGGTACAGATTATATTAATCAGCGCAACACCTATCAGATGAACGAAACAAGTGCGCTGATCACCGAAAGTGCAGATGCCGGAATGGAGTTTCATTTTAACAATATCATGGGGTTGTTATGTTGGTCGTGGACACCAAGAATGTATAACCAACGCATTACTTATGATCGTTTACAACGTCAGAAAACTCTACGGGTTAAGCGATATGTTGATGGCGACCCGATTGTTCCGGTCGATCAATATCCTTTAGTAGAGGTGTGTACTTATGGCGAAGAAATTCAGGATGCCGCCTCGTTAAACCTCCGCGGAAAATTGTACGAACAAAAAGATTTATCGGGAATTTTAACGTTTAACAGATATGCACTTACCGGACAATCAATTTCGAAAAGCCGCCGGATGACTACCGTTTATAAAGATGCTATCGATTGGAACGATCCGGCAAAGGTTCCTTTAGATCCCAAGACTTTATCACTCGAACAAATCTATAATGCTGTAGGCGATTTACTAACCGAAACAACAACCGATGGTACTGTAACACAACGCGGCTATTCGAAATCGGGCTTACTGGAAACGATCGATCTGAAATTACCGGACGGAAAGTCAAAACCGGTTATCCAACGAATTGAATATAACGCCTCAAACCAACGAAACCGGATTGTTTTTGCCAACAATTCATCAACGGTTTGTACTTACGAAGCGACTACACAGCGATTGATCACCCTTAAAAATACCCGATTGGTAACTATGGGCGAAAATCCGCTGTTGCAAAACATAACCTATGTATACGATCCTGTGGGTAATATTACAAGATTACGGGATTTAAGTAGGGATACTATTTTTTATAACAATCAGAAGGTGGTGCCGCTATCGGATTATACCTACGATATTTTATACCGTTTGTTGGCGGCAAACGGCTATCAGCATCCCGGAATATTAGCCAACACCTATCAGAATAACGTGGTGAACAACGACTTTAAACAAAGTAAATTTTCGGTTGCACCTTCTGATTATGATAAACTGGAAAACTATAGTGAAATCTATACCTACGATAATTCCGGAAACCTAACTCAGTTAAAACATATTGCCAAATCAGCCTCCTGGACCCGCGATTTACCGGTTGAGGTGAATTCCAATCATTTAACCGGTATTACGTACGACGACTCCGGGAATTTGCGTCAGATTATGATCAATAAACCCGTGGCGCTGGATTATAACTGTTGCGAAAATCTGGTGCGCGCCGCTATTATTACCCGCCCGGAAGAAGAAGATGATGCCGATTATTATGTATACGACAGTGCAGAACAACGTACCCGAAAAGTGAGCGAAAGAATGGCAAACGGCGGTACTGTAAACATGATAGAAAGTACGGTATACTTTGGTAACTATGCCTTAAAACAACAGCAAACGGTTACCAATAATACAACGACCACCACCCTGGAACGCGAAACCTTACGCATTATGGATGGCGAAACCTGTTTATTGATTATGCATTACTGGAAGCTCGACGACAATAAGAAGGAGAAACAAACCGGCGACCGCTCATTCCGATGGCAGCTTTGTACCAAACTGGATTCCGTAGCGGTTGAAGTCGACGATCAGGCGCTGCTTATTAGTTACGAAGAATATTTCCCATATGGCGGAACGTCTATTATTGCAGGTCCGAATCAGCAGGAAGTGAGTCTTAAAAATTACCGTTATTCAGGAAAAGAACGGGACGATACTACCGGATTATATTACTATGGGCACCGCTACTATGTTCCCTGGCTGATGCGCTGGAATAAACCCGATCCGGCCGGTGGCGTCGATGGTCTCAATTTATATGCTTTTTGTATCGGTAATCCGGTTAGCATGAAAGATGCTGACGGACTAAGTGCAAGTGGTAAGGGAGGAGCCGCAAAAAAAACAAAGAAAAAAAAGGCTTCTGCATTAAGCGACAGCCCGGGAACCGATGCAGATGATGAATCGGATGGTGCAACGTCACCTAAAAAAGCCAGATTACTGAATGTCACCAAAAAGATTCGTAAAGAAGAAAGTCAAGGGGTGAAAGAGAAAATAACTTCCCAGCATGGTAGCAAAATGAAATTAGCCAAACGTGTCCATCAGTCCAATTTATTTACCGGAGTAACCAAGGAGATTGTCGCTCCCAATAAAGGGATGAGCCCCGAACGATTGCTGGTTCGCCATTTATCCACGGCTCTTTTAGCTCAGAACGAGGAGTTTACCGAAGTGCAGGCAGCAATCAATCATACTGAAAAAACGATTTATGTAGCCAGCAACAAAAAGCAAAATGAACTCAGTAAATTATTGTCAGACACCCTTAAAAATTTTACCGTTCCGGATAAAAAAAACTACTCAGGACGTGTAGCCCGACATCTGGGTAAACTGGAAACCGAGATCAACGGAGCGTATCAAGATTATAAACTGGAATTTGTTAAAGGGCATGAAGAACAACATGCCGAAACCAAAATTGTGGAAGCCGGAAAACAATTCAATTATATCGGTGGTACACGTCGACCTTGTCTGGCTTGTAGTCTGTTTTTCCAGATTCATAGTATTGCTACCACATCCTATGGTCAGCACCCAGGTGCTTATTGGGATTCTGTAGCGGCACTTCTTTCGTTGAGCCCTTATCAGGAACACCTGAGTATGACGACCTATGCAGGAATATATTATAAAAATTTCGGGTTATCTGACAGTCAGGTACACGATTACGATACCGATAGTGAATAATGATATTAAAAAACAGTAAACCTACTACTCATGGAAGTAAAACAACTGATTCATAAATTTTATGAAGTAAATCCGGACGTAGATTTGCTAACGGCCAATCTTCACATGGAAGAGACCTTAGCCTCGATAAAGCTACCCAAAACCAAATCGCGTGCTACCGCAACCAACATGGTAGAACAGCTCAAACAAGTGGCTCGGGTGGTACGCTTACATCCGGAAGCGCAAACGGGCAAAAAATTAACCGCTGATGGGGTTGTCACTCTATACGAAAAATTCGATGGATTAAACTCGGCTCACGACATTGCCCGACAAAGCGGAGAAGTATTTGTAAAACAATATACCGATGCTTTTGGCTGCCCCAAAGTAGCATCGGAGGTATACAAGAGAGCAATTGAAGTAACCAATAATGTGGCCAATCTTACCAATGCCATTTTAAATATGTCGACGCCGCTTTCTAAAGCGATATCAACATCATCTGTAAGTGAAGAGGTAACCGAGTATTTTACTGGATTGGTAGGCTATCAGGAACTGTTTGGAAGTCTAAACTATTGCGATTGCCCGGAATGTAAATCGGTACTGGGACCAGCAGCCTATTTTGTCGATCTGATGCGTATTGTACAAAAATATATTACCGAACCCAATACTGCTACAATACCACATGCAAGTACATTGGCTGTAAGACGTCCCGATTTGGGAACGATACCGCTAACCTGCGAAAAAACAAATACAATTGTCCCGTATTTACAAATCATCATTGAACGTTTGGAACAAAGTTTGTCAAGCAGTTGGAAAATTGCGAGTACGAGCGATTTGTACAAGCAGCTTGCCGCGACGTATTATCCGTTTAACTTACCATTCTTGCAACCGTTAAGCAGCATACGGATTTATCTCGAGGAACTAAAAACAACACTGGCCGAGGTATTTGCCTGCCAACAGCTAACCGGACCGCAATTGGCTGCCGAACAATTGCAAACAACTCTCGAAGGTTGGAATTTACTTAAAACGGCAACGGTAGATACTGCGAAATTACAAACCTATTTTGGGGTGGTGAAACTGGACGATCTGAATAGCTTTAAAGTCTTTTCTAAACAAACCGATTTATTGGTAACGCAAGTCCAGGATTTACTATACCAAAATTTATCCGGTACCGAAATTACAGCCGGACTAAATACCCAGTTCTTTATCAATAAGGGGTTAACCAAACCGATTGTAGTGGGGAATACCGATTCGGTAAATACCATCGATAACCTGACGCCAACGGCTCTGGATCAGATTAATCGCTATTTGCGCCTTACGTTGCTTAGCGAATGGTCGTTTGATGATCTGGA
Organism: Chryseobacterium sp. MYb328; assembly: GCF_037572595.1. Classification (NCBI taxonomy): domain Bacteria; kingdom Pseudomonadati; phylum Bacteroidota; class Flavobacteriia; order Flavobacteriales; family Weeksellaceae; genus Chryseobacterium; species Chryseobacterium sp. MYb328. The sequence continues at coordinate 102,410 of NZ_JBBGZQ010000016.1, forward strand.
CTGGGCTTTACATGCTTTGAATAACGGAACACCGGAAATTAATGAAAGCATATTGCAACTGGTATCAAAATTAGAACAACTGGTTACCCGAATGAATAGCGATGTCGCTACGGTAAGTACCTATTTGTTTGATTTGAAAACTTACGGAATGGGGAACGATCCGGCACAGTCGACAGCACCGTTTGACGTTGTGTTTAATACCGGACAAACCACTTTATACCACCCTAAAAATAGTGCAACGGTAGCCTATCCGCTTAATAAAACCTATCTGGATACACCACTAAGTTGGGAATATGCTTCCAACAGCGGAAACAATCCGGCCAATGCGGTTCGTGTTGCTTCGGCCTTGGGCGTTTCGCAAAACGATTTGCAGTTGCTAGTTTCGGCTTTATATACGAGTACACCAACCATCGTGTTAAATGTACCAACCATTTCGGCCTTGTCGCGTCATGTACGCCTGGCGGGATATTTTAAATTAAGCATCCAAGATTATCTGAGCTTTTTAAGTTTATCGGGAAAAGTACAACTGGTTTTTACAATTGATGAGCTAACGGCACTCATTGACAACAAAGAAACACTGGCTACAGTGACCCGATTAACGTTAGAGGATCTCAATTATACGGTAAATGCGGTTGCATCGCCAACCGTTAACATTTTATACTATCCCGATAAAAGTGAAGCATGGCTTAAAACACTACCGATACTTATTCCGGCATCCGATTCTGAAGACGATCAATTGATCAAACTTTACGAACAGGTTGGTGCGTTCTTCGGTATTCCATCCTCATTGGCGCAATCGGTTTTGGCACTTACTGTTACCAATCCTCTTACTATATTCCTGAATCCCGATACGACCAACGCGATAAAAGCATTAAGTCTAATTTCACGTTGGTTGGTATGGGTAGAAAAAACGGGAGTCAGTCAGGATTTACTCGATAACATTGCTGTCAGTAAAGCGGCTTATGGCATTACCGATACCACAAAACTAACGTTTGCAAATAGCATTGTATTACTTCAGTTCCAGTTTTTTACCGGTATCTATAATGATGTAAATAATCGGTTTTCAGACTACATGACGGCGGTTACCGGCAACAAAAATGATGTTGCCGCAGCCATTTTGTCGGAAGCAACCGGATGGGATAAATCGATAATCACAGCATTATATGCCTTAAAATATACCAATCAGGTCGACCGCCTGTACAGCATGCAGGCCGTTATTACATTGCTTAATAAAACAGGCTTAAACCTGGATGCTTTTCAGGGGTTACTTAGTCTGGCCGGAAAAGGTGTTGCCGACTGGGATAAATTCGTAGCACAGGAAAACAAATTATTAACCGCGATTCAGGCACGATATAATGTAGGAAGCGACTGGAATCAGCTGGCCGTACAAATTGGCGGTAAAACCGCATCAGCCCAAAGAGACGCTCTGATTGGAGCGACTATCTTTGCCCTGCGCTCGGCCGATGCCACTGCCTACATCCAGAATACACGCGATTTACACGACTATTTGCTTATTGATGTGGATATGTCGGATGTAGCACAAATTTCCTATATCAAAGAGGCACTTAATGCTATTCAGTTGTATATGAACCGTTGTCATTCGAAACTGGAAGCCGGTGTGGTACTTTTACCGATCCCTGAAGTTTGGTGGGAATGGATGATGAATTATCGGGTATGGGAAGCCAACCGCGAAATTTTCCTCTATCCTGAAAATTATCTCGATCCGGCTTTCCGTAGCTCCAAAACCGATCTGTTTAAACAACTGGAAAACGACCTAAAGCAAAACGACATTACCGAAGGCAATGTAACATCGGCTTATATGAAATACCTGGAAGGCTTTGCAGAACTGGCAAAACTGGTTTATGTAGATGCCTATTATTGTAGGGTTTCTGACGATACCCGCGATAATCAGCCGACCTTGTTTTTGTTTGCGCGCACCGCTACCAATCCGTATACCTATTACTATATCACAAGGGAGAGCGAAGGTACCTGGTCGCAATGGATTAAAATTGATCTGGCCATTAATGCCGTACAAATTACACCGGTTTATGCCTTTAATAAGCTGTTCCTATTTTGGGTAGAACAAAGTGTTGCGATCGATAAAACACCGAATACCACTACCGAAAATATTGTGAAGGCCTCGATAAACTATACGTTTTATAATTTCCAGAATCAATGGGTACCGGCACAATCACTGGTAAAAGACTATATTATCGATGTTAGTCCAAGTGTTTATAGAACTGCAAATAATAAACTTTTTCCAGACAATTTCTTCGATCCCAATAGTCTTTGGTGGAATAAAGTATATCCGCTCAAAATACAGCAGGATAGTTTCTGGGAAATTGCCAATGGCGGTAATCGATTTGAACAATTAGTGATTGCCTTCGGCCCAATGATTGATACTACGGTGCAATATCCGCAACCGGTCAATAATCCACCGAATGATTCCAATCCGGCAGTTCAGGTTTTTGAAAATCAATTGTTTGAAACAGGGCAAAACTATAATTATGTCTATAACCTGGGTTATAAAGGGCAGTTGCCGTTGTTTAAGCCAATTGTTTTAAACGATAGTCTGGATAGCAGTTATTTGGTAAACCCCGACGAAATCCTGTTTTTCGAAAAAGACAGTGATAAGAGTAACAAGCTGTTTACTCCACAAATCGACGCGACATCGGGACAAATGAACCTGATTAGTACTTCCCGTACGATTTACGATAATGATATTGCGGGACAGATTATTACTCCGGCCATTCCAACACCACAGACTTCTTTAACGGACAGTTCTTTTATTTCGACCGATGCCGGTATTAATGCGGCCGGTTCTAAAACGGTTTATAATACGTTGGTTGATTATGGTTATATCGATAATAACGGTATGCTGGGACGTTCTGATTATGCGGAAATGCGCACCGATGTGATGAGCATTTTTGATGGCGATTCTGGTCAGCTTAAAAAGACACAGTTTGTAATGGGAGTCGTAAACAGGGCCAGTGGTTCCCGCTGGTTATCCCAAAATGTACGGAATAAAAATTATGGATTGTTTACGATTAAAAACGCCGTAGGAACCTTTGTTTTTTATGGCGACAAAGAAGCGTTTTTAATGGAAGATCCGGATAAAGATCCGGTATTTATTTCCGATTTGTTGTTTAATGCCGACACCATGTTTTTGGAAACATCGTTCCTTTCCTCGGGCGCCGGTATCGATGCCAGTGGATCCAGCCAGATTTATAATAATCTGATTGATTACGGGTATTTTACAGCTGACGGACAACTGGAACGCGGTACAACAATTAACGATCTGAATAAGGCGCTCAATGAGATGCTGCAAGGACAACCGAATAAAACCGATAAGGTCGATTTGGTTATGGATATATTAACCAATCAACCGCTGTTTTATAATACTGATTTTATTTCTGACAGTGCCGGGATTAATACCAATGGTTCTAAAAATATTTTTGATCAGCTTATGCAGGCCGGGTATCTTGATAAAAACGGCCGTTTAATGACGGATATTGATTTTAATGAGTTAACCGGTGAGCTTTACGATATTCTGAAAGGGCAACCGGATATTGATAAAAAAGTACGTTTTGTGGTACAGGTGTTGTATCAGGCAGAATATCCGTCATCTATCGGATTCTTCCGAAGTTTGAACACCACTCCTTATGCGTGCGAATATAATTTTAAAGCGATACGTCTTACCACGGGAGCTATTCATAACCTTAGTGCCCGTATTTTTTCCGGTGGTGTCGACAAACTGTTGTCGCTCGAAAGTCAATTGATCCCGGTGGATCCGGAATTGCCTTTTAACAGGTTTGGTTTTGAAGAGCCATATGTTATCGCTCCTGAAGCTCCCGATGGCGGACAGGTCGATTTTAACGGGGCGTATGAATTGTATTATTGGGAATTGTTTTTCCATGCGCCCATGTATATTGCCAATTTACTAAAGACAAATCAGGTATTTGATCAGGCTGAAAAATGGTACAAATATATTTACGACCCAACGGCGGCTCCGTATCTGGTAGAGGCAGATTCTTTTGTGTGTGCCACGATAGGAGTTACCGATTCGAGTCGTATTTACCGAGTTTTACTGGACAACAAATGGATTGATAGCGAAGGATATGTGAGCAGTAAATTTACAGCCAAAACAAATCTGGATTCGATTCTTTCTTTCCTTCAGCCGGTACAAATTCAATCGGTAAAAAACGTATTGCTCAACCATCAGGTAGCGCGTGATATTTGCCGCGTATGGCAGTTTAATCCTTTCCGGAACCATACGGTAGCTTCGTTGCTCGAAAACATTACGAACGCCAAACAAATTGCAGCTTACAATCAGTATCCGTTCGATCCGCATGCTATTGCCCGTTTGCGTATTGGCGCCTATGAAAAAGCAATTGTAATGCAATATATCGATAACCTGATTAAATGGGGCGACTGGTATTTTTCGCAGTACACCTGGGAGAGTAATACCACGGCGAATATGTTGTACATCTACGCTTATAATTTACTTGGCCCAAAACCGGAGGACCTTGGCCCGTGTCAGGCCGAGGATCCTGCGAATTTTAACGACATTGTAGCTCAATATGGCGACAATATACCGCAGTTTAAAATTACCCTCGAAGATCATGTTGGAAGTGGTTCCAGCGGATTAAGTTTCCAACCGTATAACGATATTGATGCCTATTTCTGTGTACCGGAAAATGACAAGCTCGAACAATACTGGGACACTGTTATCGACCGACTTTATAAAATAAATAATAGCTTAAATATTAATGGGATACCGCAACCATTGCAATTATTCGAACCACCTATTGATCCTGGTTTATTGGCACGTGCTGCGGCAAGCGGTGGTAATCCGTTAAGCATTATGACGCAAAATGCTGCTATTCCGGCTTATCGCTTTGAGTATCTTATCGATCGGGTAAAAAATATAGCTTCTACATTAAGTCAGTTGGGATCCGGTTTATTAAACGCACTGGAACGTAAAGACGATTCGGCACTGGCCAAATTACAGGCCACGCAGCAAAATGTGCTGCTTAATCTTAACACAATGATTAAAGAACAGGAGATCGAAGAAGCCAAACAAAACATTGCCGGTTTGCAACAAAATCTGTTAAGTGCTCAAAATCGTGAACAGTTTTACCAACAGCAGTACGACGAAAACCTGAGTGCTCTTGAAATCGCCAGCCTTTCGTTACAAGGCTCGGCCATTTATCCGGAATCGGTTTCGATTGGAATTAACGGAATTTCGGTTGCCGGTTATCTAGCGCCGAATATCTTTGGTTTTGCCGATGGAGGGATGAAGTTTGGAGATGCCATCAGTGCGGGTGCTCAGATTGCACAAACGACTTCATCTATTTTAAACCAGAGTGCTGGAATTATTGCGACGACTGCTCAGTATAACAGACGACGTGACGATTGGAAGTTGCAACAGCAAACGGCGACCTATGATGTGGCTCAAATTCAGGATCAAATTAATTCGGCTAATGCACAATTACTGATCAACCAGCAGAATCTGGTGATTCATAAAAAAACAATTGATCAGGAGAATGCCTATGAACAATTCCTGACGACCCGTTTTACGAATATGGATTTCTATTCGTGGATGATCAGCCGATTATCAACCATTTATTTCCAATCGTATCAGCTTACGCTGGGAATGGCGTTGGCAGCACAATCGGCTTATCAGAATGAGATGAACAGTACCGAACAGTTTATTCAGTTCGATTATTGGGATACTCTTCACAAAGGATTATTGTCAGGCGAAGCTTTATTATTATCGTTACAACAAATGGAACGCAGTTATGTGTTGAAAAACACGCGTACTTTCGAAATTGAAAAGACGATTTCCTTGCTACAACTGGATCCGTTACAGTTTATGGAATTTAAAACAGGACTTCATTCGGGAGTAAAAGGAACACTTCGTTTTAAACTTTCGGAACAGTTGTTCGATTTTGATTTCCCAGGACAGTATCTGCGTAAAATCAAAACTATCTCGGTATCAATTCCTGCTGTAGTAGGACCTTACCAAAATATTAATGCGGTATTGCGACAAACCAAAAATTATACCGTGATGCAACCTAAAATCAATGCGGTTAAATATGTTATGGATCCGGTTAATAATCCCGATCCGGGTAATGTACGTGTAGACTGGATTCCAAACCAGAAAATCGCACTTTCCAAAGGTATGGACGATAATGGTTTGTTTGTGCTCAACTTTAACGACAGCATGTACCTGCCGTTTGAAGGAACAGGTGCTGTTTCGGAATGGGAATTAAACCTGCCGCCGGAAACCAATCATTTCGATTTTAATTCAATATCCGACATTATCGTAAAAATCAGTTATACGGCTTACGAAGATATGGGACAGTTTGCCACCGATGTAAAAAATCAGCTGCAATCCCAGAATCCACCATATCCGTATCAGGTAGCCAAGCAAATTGTATTGCAACAGGCTTTTAGTGCTAACTGGTATCAGTTTATGCATCCGCAACCGAATCCGGTAACGCAATCGATGCCGTTTAGTTTAACCGATGCTATTGTGCTGCCAAACCTCAAAAAGGTAGCATTACAATCGGTAACAGTGGTGGTGCAAACTCAAAATAATACAACGGTTTCCGATAAACAGGCAGGTAGCTTCTTAACCTTAAAACAAACGGGTAAAAGCGATCTGAGCATTCCGATAACGAATAATGTAGGAACGGTTGCTCTTAGCGGGCCTTTTGAGGCAGAAACAGCAGAACTTCTATTTACGATCGCCAATACGCCGGATGAATTGCTTACGGCTGATAAGAAACAACTGGATCCGAACAAATTAAGCGGACTGCTCATTATTATTAACTATACGTCTAACGTATTTACAAAACAATAAAATTTATCATCAACTAAATATTAACCTTTAAACTTAAAAATTATGGCATGGGAAGAATGCGTAACATCAATTAGGGCGAACCTTGACCCTAACGCAAAAGAAGTAAATCAGGTAACCTGGACAGGGCCAAAGGCACAGGTTACAGAAGACAATCTGGAATCCGATAGTTTTTCCGCTAGTAAACCGTTTGCCTTGATTTGTCCGGACCGTCACTGTCAGGATTACGGCGATTTTTCGCCTCAGGCACACGCTTTATGTAACTGTAAAGACGTGAACGGAAATCCAATTCCGGATTGTGTTCCTAAAAATGTACTATATCCTTATCCGAGTGGTGTTTGCTTGAACATCAACAATACATCCGATTATAGTACCAAACGCGGGCGAGCTTGTACCAATCAAGGTAGTAATTATTATCCATTAACGTGTTTCTGTTGTTGTTCGTGTTATGCGAACGGTACCAAAATTGCTGTTCCGACAGGATTCAAAACGATTGAGTATTTTCAAACGGGAGATGAGGTATTAACGGCATCACTGGCAACAGGATCATTGAAATGGAATACCGGAAAAGTGGCGTATAGTATGGGTACCGGGCCAGACGGACATCAGTCGGCCATGGTATATATGCACTATGGTGACGACGATCGTCAGATTATTGTAACTCCGGATCAGTTGTTTTTAATGAGTACCGGAAAATTAAAACGTAGTGATCGTTTGGTTCCGGGTGTGGACGAATTGGTAAATGAGTGGGGCGATGCAGTGCCGATTCACGAAATCAGTATCGGAGAATATATAGGTGGGGTACACCATATTTCTACTGCTGCTGCCTTCGATGGGGTTATAGACGGACACTTGTTATTGTCGGAAGGTGTTGTTTCGGGCGATTTTACCTTACAGGCCAATTCGGGTCAACTTATCGATATGGGTGCAATGGAAGATCATAAAGAATTGCCTAAAATCGGTTCGGAAGAATACGAGAAAAAGTATTCGCAATTATCGAAAGAATACTATGGTGTAATGCATATTACGGCATTAAGCGACGGAAAAAGAGAAAAAGTACAACGTCCACAAAAATTCTATCTGCATGGCGAACGTTCGATCAATGTTCCGAATACAGCAGCAGCGTATCTGGACGATGCTCAGGCAGCGGATGTGTACAACAATGCACCGCGTTGGAGTTTTGAAGATATTGGAATGAACAGCTCGCTAATAAAATATGTATTGCGTTTGTTTAAAGGGTTTTTCCCGGAAATCAATTTCTATTATGATCAGTCAAACGTAATGCCTAATGCATATGCTTTTGTGCTGATGGATATGCAATATGTGGTGTTAACGGGTGGTTTAACGCGTTTAAAAGGAATGGAACAGGAAGGATTATCGTTTATATTGGCGCATATGATTTCGACGCTTCAAAAATCGAACCCGACTGGGGCTAATGGCTGGACTTCTGTGGCTATGGCCGATTATTACAGTATAGGTTTCCTAATGGATGTTTATTTCGGGAACAATTTCGGAACCATGTACAATCCTGGAATTAAACAATTGGATACTTCGTTGTTTAAATATATTTCGCCCGAAAATCAGGCGTATATAAACGATCCGTATCAGCCTACAGTAGATACGCGTTTCGACGCACTGGATGCAGGTAAAGCAATGGATTTCCCACCTGATGGAATTGGTGGCCCAACAGCCGGTGGATTGAAAGTTGTAGATGTTAAAGCATTTCCGCCAATGGTAGGGGCGTTTAGTTTTGTGAATCAGGATATTGACGAAGCGGCATCGGAAGACGCATTCCATTTGTTGGTACAAAACAAAGTGGTGACTGCTGATGGTGAGGTTTCTCCGGACTTTACAGTGAATACCGACCTAAACTTTTTATTCCCTCATGTTTCGGATGAAAATCAACGCAGCATGATGATCGAACAGGTTCGCAGTAGTCTGATTCACGCGATGGGACTTATTCAATTGGAATTTAACGATCTTGTCAATCCGGCTTCGGCTTCCAGTTACCACGATTTTACACTCGATCCGGATGCCCGTATCGGTAGTGTTGTGGCGAAAACCAATATTCCTGTGGTGGAAATTGCTGCCGAAATTAAACGTGGTGTTAAATATACGTTGACTGCATCGACGAATGTTCGTTCGTTTAACGGATCAACAATTGATTTACAACAACGATCTATTTCTTTTGAAATCTAAAAGAGAGGATTACTATCGCTGCCGGTAATCTTGCCGGCAGCGATTTTAACTAAAAACCTGAATCTATGGAATTGAATGAACTAAAAGAAATGACCGACATTAGCGAGGCTTGTGTGCGGTTTAGCGAAATTTTGGGATCGTCGAAACCTGTTCCGGACGGTGTGTTGTATGCTGCACTTGAGGATGAGGATTATGCACGGAATTTATTACTAGCTCGTAGAAGTCCTGAATTGATGAATATGCTATTCGCCCAACGGACCCAATACAGTCCGAAAACAGTTGTTCCACAAGAAGAAAAGCAAAGCGGCTATACCAACCTGCAATTGCTTGAAAAGTTAGGGAAATCGATGTGGAAATGGGGTTTGGTTGGCTTTTCTACCGTGACGGAAGAGGTTTATAACAAACGACTGGCGGCCTGTGCTTCGTGTGATCAATTAGAAGAAGCCCCAGATCGATTAGTGTATAAAATCAGCTTAAAGAAAAATGAAGATAAACGCACCTGCAAAACCTGTGGCTGTGTTGTGGCCAGGAAAGCAAGGTTAACAAACGATACCTGTCCCCGGGAAGATACCGGAAACCCCGGATTTAATCGTTGGGGTGAGTAAATACCATCCCTGCAAAGATTCTTTGCAGGGATGGTATTTTTAATCGATATAAATCGAAAAATACAGATTATTTAATAAAAAAGTATTTTTCTCTCCACCAGTTGGAAAACTAAAACAAAAAAATCCAGAAAATCTTGAATTTACAGGAATTGAATATCGAACTACCAGAGTAAATTCTGTATTAAGTAGTATGCTTCTTGTAACCAATAAGTTAAGTGATGTGAATAATAAGGAAAATGATAAGAAGATAGCTTATTCCTGTCTGGTAGCCCCAACAGATGATTTTTTGAATTTTTTTAAAGAAGATTTATTGCGAATAGAAAGTATATATGAATATTTTGATTCTAGAGATAAGGTGTTTTGATTTCAAAATTTATATAAATGTCCCATCCTGAAATAAGTTAAAAGTTAATCAACTTATTATGAAAAATCAAGAATTTAAAAGTGAAAAATAAAGACAAAGAGACTACAGCCTGGCTTTATATTAAGGGCAGTTTCTCAGGTGGAAAATGGCATTTACACCTATAAACAAGCCCAAAAGAAAAGGAGTATGACATAAACGTATTTTTCCCAAAAGATACCCTCCAATTATTCCGTTTACTTTTGTTTTTTGAAAATTAGCACATGTGTATTATCATTTTTTGGATATTTAATTTACTGCCTGAATTAATCTAAAGGTTTATGAGTACTGATTGCGACTCTGTTCCATGCATTAATGGTAATAATAGCCATCATAATCAGGCCAATGTATTCTTCTCGAAACAACTGGGCTGCCTTTTCATAAGTATCCTGAGATAATCCATTTTTACTGATCAGTGTTATTTCTTCCGTCATTGCTAAAATAGTACGTTCTTCTTCTGAGAATAAATCTGTTTCTCTCCATGCATTTAACAGGAAAATACGTTGGGCCGTTTCTCCCTGATTAATGGCATCACGAGTATGTAAATTGAGGCAGTAAGCACATCCATTTATTTGGGAAGCTCTGATCTTTATTAGCTCAAGATGAGTTTTGTCTAATTCCGAATTTTGGATGGAATTATCTAATGCCATAATTCTTTTATAAACAGCAGAAGATACACTGGATAAATCAATTCTTTTTTTCATATTTCAAATTTTTAGTTCGTATAATGTATTACTGTCTTAATAACAGCCACAATGTATGGCGGGCAGAAATTATTTTAAATAGGAATGTAAATGCACCGCTGAAAGTTTAAAGCCATTTTTAAAGTATAATTTTTGGGCGGTATGATTATCAAAACCCGTGTCTAAAGTGATGGAATCCATGTTTTTATACTCTGCTACTGTTCTGACGTGTGATAATAACTGGCTGGCAAGCCCTTTGCCTCTATAACTTTCCAAGGTACATAAATCATCAATGTAAATCATGTTTCCACTGTGCAGGGTAGTCATGATACGATATCCAATAAAAGCAATCACTTTCTCATGATCAAAAATGCCCATTAAAGTATATTTTTCATTCGAAACCATTTCAGCTATAATATCAGACCATCTGTCTTTATTTAAATGAGGTCTTAGGACCAGAGCAACTTCTAAACACTGTTGAATTTCTGAATTTGACTCAATAGGTTTAATTTCATAAGTATTTTGCATGTCTTATTTTTTGGTAAAATTAAAACACATCGGAAACAACTAAGCATACCAGATTCATAATACTATACAGCCCAGATTCAATCACCGGATCGTTTTTTTTAAGATAGAAACTGCTTCAGACATCTCTTTTTCATCTAGTGATGCAAACCCCAGTCTAAGTCCATTGGTAGAAAATAATTCATTCTTATAAAACAAACCGTTGTCAATATAAAGTCCTTTTTTTAAGGTATTTTCTGCCAGTTTTATGAGATCGATATTATGATCAAAAACAGACCATACTGCGAGCCCTCCTTCAGGAACTTTAAATTCTATTTCGTTGGAAAAATGGATCTTTAACAATTCGCAAAACATATCTCTGCGCTGTTTGTAAATCTTTAGCGCTTTTCTATAATACCGATTCATCTCTCCCTGATTAAATAACAAGGCAAAAGCTTCTTCTAAGATGGTATCTCCCTGTCTGTCTATAAGTTCCCTTAGAGCAGTGGCTGAGTGAATAAAATTGGAAGGTCCTGTCATAAAACCTATTCTTAGAGCAGGGGCAAAGGTTTTAGTGATGGATCCTAAGTAAATTACATTTTCATTATGGTCTATACTGGCCAGGGGTAAAAACGGTTTATTGGTATAATGAAAATCAAAGTCATAATCATCTTCAATAATTGCAAATTTATTTTCCTTAGCAAGCTTCAGAAATTTTAATCTGCGCTCCATACTTAGTGTAACTGTAGTTGGGCTGTGATGATGGGGAACTAAATAGACTGCTTTTATCTTTTTTTTCTTAAGTATTTGTTCCAGATAATCTGGATCCATCCCATACTCATCGACTGGAATTCTGAGAAGCTTAGCTCCGGTTTGTTTAAAAATTTCATCCGCAGTAGAGTAGTTTGATACACCTACTGCTATTAGATCCCCTTGTTCAAGAAGTAACTGGGCTGACAAATAAATTCCCATCTGACTGCCTTTAGTAATCAACATATCATCAACTTCAACATTTAATCCTCTGGTAGTAGAAAGATACTTACATAATGATTCTCTTAAATGTTCTGAGCCTTTTGCATTCCCGTATTTTAAGAAATTACGGCCGTAAAATTTCCTGGAAATACTTCTGTACTCACGCATTAATTCATCTATAGGAGCAAGCCGGACATCAGGAAATCCATCATCTATTGCTAATTGGGGTTTTTGAAAATTCTTGCTAAGAATTGAATGACTGAACTTATTGGTCCATATAAATGCATCATGCTTTATTTCTTTATTTTTTACATGATCAGTCTTCTTTTGGGTAAGAACAGGCAGACTGGATAAGACATATACTCCTTTCCGCTCTACAGATTCTGTCCAGCCCTGACTGATTAATTCCTCATATGCTAATTTGATGGTATTACGGTCCACACCAATCAAAAGAGCAAGATTACGGGTGCTGGGTAACATTTCAGAGGGCTGCAAAGTACCATCAGTAATTAAGGATATAAAGTAATTACATATTTGAATGTATAGAGGTATAGAAGAGGCTCTGTCAATTTGAATTAAGGATTTGTAGGGTAACATCTGGGCTGTATGTTTTATATTAATTGGCATACAAATGTAAGCCAATATCCCGCTATTTTTGTAAAAAAATTACATAATGGATTCACAAAACAAGGAACTGAAAAACTTGTTAGTTATCAATTCGAGTGCAAGAACTGCGGGATCTCAAAGTAGAAAGTTGGCAGAAACCCTTATCAATTATTGGAAAAACAAACAAATAAATTATAAAATTCATATTCGGGAACTGGGAAACCAAAACATTCCTCATATAACGGAAGAATGGATAAGTGCTGCATTTAAACCTTTAGAAAATAGAAACCGGGAGGAAGTTAATGCATTAAAGAGAAGTGATGAATATATTACAGAGTTAAAGGATGCAGATATCATTGCTATTGCTTCACCCATGTACAACTGGTCAATACCAAGCAGCCTGAAAGCTTATATCGATCAGATTGTACGGGTTAACGAAACCTGGAAATACAATCCTGATAATATTCAAAATCCATATATAGGTCTTTTAGAAAATAAAAAGGTCATTTTATTACTTACAAGAGGATCTCAGGGTTATGAAAAAGGGAGTTATAATGAACATATTGATTTTCAAACCAATTATCTGAAGAGAGTTTTCAATGTCATGGGAATCTCTGATATTCATGTGGTACATCTTAATGGTGAGGCAAATGATAAAGAAAAGTACAACTTAGCAATCAATTCGGCACATCAAAGAATTATTGACCTCATAGAAACAAAACTCTCCTAATTGTTCAAAATTAAAGTCTATTAAATTAAAGAATAAACATTCTTTAATCGGTTTTATATGTCAATTTATAATGGTAAAAATGAATATAGTAAAAAAGATGTTAGCGCTGTCCTCATTAATTTTTTTATCTGCGTGTCAAAAAAAAGAACCTGAGGCCTTAAAAGAAGCTGTTGCCTTCTATCCAACTCTTTCTATTGCAGGGGAGCAGGCTGTAGTATATAATGATTATCCGGTAGTGCTTCAGGGGAAAAAAGATGTTGAATTAAGACCTAAGATTGATGGTTTTATAGAAGCAATATTGGTGGATGAAGGACAAAAAGTGAAAAAAGGGCAAGTATTGTTTCGTATTTATGCTCCCCAATTTAAAGAGGAGAATGTAGCAGCCATTGCAGGTTTAAGCCGTGCCGAAGCAGAATTAAAAGATGCTGGAATGAAAGTGAAAAAAGTGAAGCCTCTGGTAGAAGAAAGTATCATTAGCAATTATGAATTAGAATCAGCTCAATATAATTTAAAAAGTAAAGAAGCTCTTTTCAAAGTGGCTAAATCAAACCTAAGCAATACAGAAGCAAATGTGAGATACACCCAAATTGTTGCCCCATTTGACGGAGTGATAGGGCTAATTCCTTTTAAAGAAGGTGCTCTTGTAAGCAGCAGTTCCATAAAACCACTCACTGTCATATCTGATATTTCATCTATTCATACTTATCTGTCGATGAACGAGAAGCAATTTTTTGATTTTACTCAACAAACATTCCATGGGAGTTTACAGGAACGGATAGATCAATTGCCTCAGGTAAGTTTGATTTTAGCAAACGAAACTGAATATTCTCAGAAAGGAAAAATTACCAGCGTTAGCGGACAGTTTGATCCTTTAACCGGGAGTATCAATTTTAGAGCAGTTTTCAACAATAAAGAAGGAGTATTGCGAAGTGGTAACAGTGCCAGAGTGCGGGTATTTGAGAAAATTAATAATGCGGTTTTGGTTCCACAAAAAGCAACGTTTGATTTGCAGGGAAAGAGATTTGTGTATGTTGTTGGAAGTAATGCTGTTGTGAAAAGCAGGGAAGTCCGGATTATGGAAAAAGAACCCTCCGGTCAGCAATATATTGTTACATCAGGATTAAATATTGGTGACAGAATAGTGAGTGCAGATATTGGAGGCTTGAAAGATGGAGTAAAAATTAAATTAAAATAAGGCGAGAGTAGATTATGTTGAAGAAATTTATTGAAAACCCCATATTATCAGCTGTAATATCCATTATTATAGTGATCCTGGGGATCCTGGGATTGTCTACATTGCCTATGACACAATATCCTGATATAGCGCCCCCAACAGTAAAAGTTACGGCTAATTATCAGGGAGCCAATGCGGCGGCAGTAATGAAAAGTGTGATTACCCCATTAGAAGAACAGATTAATGGAGTAGAACAAATGGCATTTATGACTTCAAAGGCGAGTAATGATGGTTCCGCTGAAATTACAATTACCTTTAATCAGGGTGCTGATCCTTCAATGGCTGCAGTGAACGTACAAAACCGTGTTAATCAGGCGATGAGCCAACTTCCGGAAGAAGTAGTAAAACAAGGGGTTTCTACCACAAAAAAGCTGGCCACTGAAGTATTTAGTTTTATGCTTTATAGTGAAGTTCCGGAGTATGACGAAATGTTTTTAGAAAACTATACCCGTATTAACCTTACCCCTCAATTAAAACGGATAAGTGGTGTAGGCGATGTAGCTGTGGTGGGGAATAGTGAATACAGTATGCGTATTTGGTTAAAACCTAATGTGATGGCAGCCTATAGTCTAACTCCTACAGATATTATTACAGCTTTAAAAGAACAGAATGTAGAAGCTGCACCGGGAAAAATAGGAGAGAACAGCAAGCAAAGCTTTCAATTCACACTGAAATATACCGGACGTCTGGAAACCCCAAAAGAATTTGGAAATATTGTTATCCGTGCGTTGGGCAATGGAAAAACCCTCTACCTAAAAGATATAGCAGAAATAGATTTGGGAGCCTTTTCTTACGAAACAACACAGACGGCATTTGGTCATCTGGGAACCTATATTGCGGTGAACCAGACAGCAGGATCCAACGCTTATGATATCATTAAAGCCTGTGAAGAAAAACTAAAAGAAGCCGAGAAAAACTTTCCGACAGGAGTTAAATTGGTAATTTATACCAATTCAAATGATTTTCTGTTAGCTTCCATCAGTAAACTTATTTATACACTTATTGAAGCTTTTGTTTTAGTATTTATAGTAGTATTAATATTTTTACAGGACTGGCGTTCTACCTTAATTTCAGCCATTACTGTACCTGTGGCCATTATCGGAACATTCTTTTTCTTAAACCTGTTTGGCTTTACGATCAACTTATTAACTCTATTTGCTTTAGTATTATCCATTGGGATTGTTGTAGATGATGCCATCATTGTGGTGGAAGCTGTACACGCTAAATTACATGGAGGATCCACAACCGTAAAGAAAGCCACGATCAGTGCAATGAATGAACTATCTACCGCAATTATCTCTATTACTTTGGTGATGGCTGCAGTATTCGTCCCCGTTACATTTATTAAAGGTTCTGTAGGGGTTTTTTACAAAGAATTTGGTATCACACTCGCAGTAGCTATATTAATTTCAGCAGTTAATGCCCTAACATTAAGCCCGGCTCTTTGTGCTCTTCTGTTAAAACCGGAATCAGATAGTCATCCCGAGAAGAGAGGTTTTTCTGAACGAATGAAAGTAGCCTTTAACAGCAGTTTTGACCGTATGACTGATCGCTATGTGGATGTTTTAAAATTTCTGAATAAACGATTGTGGCTAGCATTGGGAGCGGTAGTGGTCTTTGCAGGAATATTTGTTTACTTAAGCAAGACAACTCCCACAGGATTTGTTCCCAATGAAGACAGTGGGTTCATTTATGGAAACGTAATTATGCCGCCTTCTACCTCTTTACAGGAAACCGTTCGTATAGCAGATCAAATTGATAGTATAACAGCAACAATCCCACAACTGGGAATGAGAGCACGTTGGGTGGGAGGTGATTTCTTCAGCGGGAAAGGAAGTTCCTATGCTGCTCAGTATGTCAAGTTAAAACATTGGGATGAGCGTAAAGACAAAGGAGACGACTCACAGACTATTGTTCAGGAACTCTTTAAAAAAACAGCGCATATTAAAGGGGCTAATATTGTGTTTTTTGCGGCTCCCACTTTACAGGGATTTGGTAATAATTCAGGGTTTGAATTGCAAATGCAGGATAAAACAGGAGGAGATTATAAGAAATTTGAAGAAGTAATGGGAAAATTCATAAAAGAATTAAGTCAACGTCCCGAAATTATGTTTGCAACAACATCATTTAATACAAATTTCCCACAATATGAAGTTTCTGTGAATGTGGTTAAAGCAAAAGAATCCGGAGTAAGTGTTACAGAGATTCTGACCACTTTACAAGGATACTTAGGAGGTGTTTATGCTACTAATTTTAACCGGTTTGGAAAGCAGTATAAAGTAGTTATTCAGGCGGCGCCAAATTTTAGAGAAAATAAAGAAGCAATTGATGGGTTGTATGTAAAAAACAACGAAGGTACTATGACGCCTATTACTGCTTTTATTAATCTAAAGAAAGTTTATGGTCCTGAATTTTTGACCCGATTTAATTTGTTTAATTCTGCGATGGTTAATGGAGCTCCTAATGAAGGATATAGCTCGGGAGATGCAATTAAAGCGATTGAAGAAGTAGCAACAACCCTTCCAAAAGGATATGGATTTGAATACTCAGGACTTTCAAGAGAAGAAAGCACAAGTGGGAATCAGACCGTGATTATTTTTATTCTATCCATAGTGTTTGTGTATTTCTTATTAAGTGCCCAGTTCAAGAGTTTTATCCTTCCGCTGGCAGTATTGTTTTCATTACCTATTGGTTTAGCAGGTGCATTTATCTTTGCTCAGCTATTCGGGATAGATAATAATATCTTTTTACAAATCAGTTTGATTATGCTTATTGGTCTTTTGGCAAAAAATGCTATTCTGATTATTGAATTTGCACTTCAGCGAAGACTACAGGGACAATCTATAAAAGACGCTGCTATAGAAGGAGCCCGAGCCCGGCTAAGACCGATCCTGATGACATCGCTGGCTTTTATCTTTGGATTATTGCCTTTGATGCTGGCTTCTGGTGCGGGTGCTTTGAGTAATAAATCAATCGGAACAGCTGCAGTAGGCGGTATGCTGATAGGGACATTGATAGGAGTATTGGCTATTCCAGCTTTATTTGTTGTGTTTCAATCCATTCATGAAAGAATCACCGGAAAACCTGTATTGGCTTCAGATGAGGTTCTCAATCCAATACATTAATTAAACATTCCAAAGAGATGGGATGGCCATTTCTTTGGAATATAGTATTACGAAAAAATGAAAATATATCTTAAACTATTAATGACTCTGTGTATTACAGGAGCACTGGTTTCATGCAGCCCGGGTAAAGTTTATCAATTTAAGAAAGAGGTCAATGAACCTTTATATAGAGAAATGAACCAGACGGATACCGTTAGTATTGCACAAATGGGCTGGCAGGAGTTCTTCTCAGATGCTGATTTAAAAAACTTAATCCAATCGGGTTTACAAAACAATCTAGATTTGAAAATGGGTATACAGCGAATTGAGATAGCTCACTCGATGTTAAAGCAGTCCAAAGCTGCATTTTTACCTGATGTGAGGGGAGGAGGAGGATTTAAACAATCAAAAATGTCATATCCGCAGGGTCTTGGAAATAGTAAGAATACGGCTTTATATGATGTATATGCTAATGCTTCCTGGGAAATAGATATATGGGGCAAGTTGGCAAGTAACAAACGGGCTTTCCTCTACAGACTTATGCAGTCAGAGTCTGTGCAGCGAGCTGTACAAACGCAAATAGTGGCGCAAATAGCAGACTATTATTACCAACTTTTAACCTTGGATAAACAGCAGGTCATCTTAGAAAAAACTATTGAAAATAGGGCACTGGATGTAAAAACAATGAAGAGGCTAAAAGAGTCAAATACAGTAACTGGAGCTGCCGTGGTACAAAGTGAGGCAAACTACTACGATGCCCAAGCTGATTTGCCTCGTATTAAAAGAGAGATAAGGGAAGTAGAGAATGCCATAAATGTATTGTTGGGGCAAGCAGCCCAGCCTATAATCCGGGGAAGTTTAGATCATCAAAAAGCCTACTACAATTTGAATGTAGGAGTGCCCTCACAGTTATTAGCGAATAGGCCTGATGTACATGCTATGGAGCTTGAAGTGGCTTCTTATTTTGAAGAGATCAACGTTGCTCAGCGAGCTTTTTATCCTTCATTGACTATCACAGCATCAGGTGGTTTTTCCAGTTTTGAGTTGAACGATTGGTTTTCCTCTACAGGTTTTTTTGCCAATATTGCGGGAGGTCTGATTCAGCCTATTTTTAATAAGCGGCTCAACAAAACTCGTTTAGAAATTGCCCAGGCTAATTATTGGGAAAAAGTATATGATTTTCAAAAAGCTCTCATTACTGCAGGACAGGAGGTGTCGGATGCTTTGTATAGTTATGAATCTGCAACAGAGCAGGAACAGAAACGTATGGTGCAAATAGATAAACTTAGTTTAGCCGTTGATTATACCAAAAAGTTGTTGGTCTATCATTCGTCAACGAATTATACTGATGTATTGACCTCCGAACAGGCTTACCTGAGTTCTCAAATACAACTGACTAATGATCAGTTATTAAAATGGCGTTCAGTTATTAAACTTTATCGTTCATTAGGTGGTGGTGTGAGATAATATAGCTTTTCTAAAAAGTGACGTATATTATCTGTATAAAGCCATACTTATTTTTAGACTTATTCGGGCTTACAAAAAATAGCGCCACTTTAAAAGAAGTGGCGCTATTTGGCTGTTTGTGCCTTGACGAGCATATCTTCAAACACGTTTATTGATGACTTGATAGATTTGAGCCTATCAAGAAATAATTTTATAATCGTAATAGGAGACTTGTTCTATACTGATTAATAATAATGAGTTAAAATCAGTTTAATCTCTGTTTTTAACAAGAATCCATCCGGAAAATTTGATTTCTGTATTTTTCTTCAAAGGTTCTTCCCAGGAAACATAGTACCAGTAGGAATGCGTAGGAACTTTTCTTCCCTGAATGGTCCCGTCCCAAGTAAAATTATTAAAGCGTTTTCCTTCAAAAATTCTATTGCCATATCGGTCATGAATATCAAATTTCAGGTTCGTTTTATATGCTAATGCAGAATAGTTGATGGTGTCGTTATACCCATCTCCATTAGGAGTGATAACATTGATAAGATTAGGAATTGTAACATTGATGTGTATAGGTTGGCAATTATATGCATCTTTCACATAAAAATCATTTTCTCCTCTGATAAGATTAAAGAATGTGTCAGAATCCTGCCATTGGATGCTATCCAAAGAATAACGGTAGGGAGGATGCCCACCTTTTACTTCTATTACTGCACTGTTGCCTGTAATCTGAATTTGTTTGATTACCGGAGTTTCTGCTGCGATTATTTTTACTTCCTGTCTTATGGTGCAGTCACCGGTTTTTAAGTCAACCCAATATACACCAACACCAACGTTGGAAATACTTTGGGTAGTGGCTCCTGTGCTCCATAAGTAAGAAGTAAAACCAAAACCGGCATCTAATGTAGTGTGATCTTCCATACAGATGATTTTATCTTTTAATATAGTGGAAAATACTGGCGGAATAACTGTAAGCGTTACCTTTGCAATACTGCCACATCCGTTGTTATTGATTACTTTGATATAAGCCAATCCATTTGGTGAAACATAATCTGAGGGATTGGTAATTTCATTAGTTTCTAAAAGAGCATCATTATAATTGGCAAAATATTTTTTACTGATTCCTGCTTCAGTGGTAACTACAGCATTTGTCAGGTTAAAGCTTCCTGTTGTCGTATTCTGGATAGAACAGGCTTTGATGGAAGTATCATTCACAAGGGGAACAGGATAAAAATTTAATGTAATTTTAGCAATCCCCACGCAGCCCGATGGGGTACTGATTTTTACAAATAGATCTTTCTGTTCTGATGAATATGCCCCGGGGTTTGTAATTTCATTTGTACCGGTATTCAGATCAGCCAGGGAAGAATAGTACTGGTACTGAACATTATTGAGCGATGTTACGTTAGCCAGAGAAAGATTAAAAACTGCTCTTCCATTGACAGGACATCCATAAAGAACCGTATCTGTTGCCTCCACATCTTTTGGAGTCAATATGATTTTTGCATCAGGATTGTCACAGAAGGTTCCGCTATTGTCTTTCACTATAAGATTTATCGTAGTATCAGAGGTAAAAGAAAAAGCGGTGGGATTAGTCACTGGTGTACCATTCACACTGTAGGAAAATGTATAATTGCTGACATTGCTTACAAACTGAGAATTATATGTTGTAAGATCAACTGTTGCTATTCCTGAAACAGCATTCACACAGGTTTCAGATGGCGTTATTGTGTTTTGAAGAAGAGGAACTTTATCTACATATACTTTAACATTTTTTATTGAATGCCTTGCGCTGGCAGCACCGGTGGAAGCTGAAAATCCGAAATATCCTTGTGTCATACCTGCAGCCCCTCCTGAAGGAGATAAAGACTGATTGACTACCATTGTATTATCAATTTTGATAGTAATAATCCAATTAACAGGGTTAGTGGGATCAATTTGCCCGTTCACTTCTACATGTCTGTAATTACTACCTGTAAAGGGAATTGTGGAGATAAGATCAGGAGTATGATAAGTACTTCCTAAGGTATTATTAAATTCTATATTGGATCCGTTAGGATTTGTACCATACAGAACATGCACTTTACTCATTTGTCCTTCTGTACTGTTATTGAAAATATCAAAGGCTACCATAAGGCCACTGGCATTTCCGGGAATTCCAAGCCCTCCTCCCTGTACATAAGAAGCAGGTGGATTGGCAAGATACCAAAATGCAAATCCATCTCCCTTTCCATAACTGCTGGTGCCGTTTCCGTCTATTCTGAAATCAAATTCCACTTTCCATTTGTCACAATACTTCAGATTAATAGGATCATTGAGCTTAATTCCGCCCACCTGACTAATTTGATCGGCTGTAAGCTGAATAAAATCTGTGTTTACGACAGCAGAAGGAACCAGGCTCCAGCCATTAGTATTTACTGGATTGCCTGAAAGTTGATAGGTTTGTGC
Source organism: Chryseobacterium sp. MYb328 (assembly GCF_037572595.1). NCBI lineage: Bacteria > Pseudomonadati > Bacteroidota > Flavobacteriia > Flavobacteriales > Weeksellaceae > Chryseobacterium > Chryseobacterium sp. MYb328. The sequence continues at coordinate 124,209 of NZ_JBBGZQ010000016.1, forward strand.
ATATATGATATTACACAAGAACAAGAGGGTTGCAGTAGCTGTTTTTATACTATTCTTCATAACTTAATTTCTTACCAGGAAAAAACAAAAGGCTTTGGAAAAGCCTTTTGTTTGACAATGTGTTCTAGAGAAAATATTAATTTTTAATAAGCTTTTTAATTATTGTTTTACCATTTTTCACTTTTACATTCAGAAAATAGACCCCATTGGGAAGAGTTTCCATATTAATCTGATTATCACTGAATCTTACAGAAAGCTTCTGACCGGTACTATTAAAAAGGCTTACTTCTTCTATTAAACTGTCTGATTTTATATTGACAATTCCCTTTGTAGGATTTGGATAGACTCCGATGGTAACAACAGCTTTGAGGTCAGCAGTCCCCAATGAAGAATTTGCTTTTATACATCTTACAGACTGTCCGGTGTCACGGCTGCCACTATTGGTAAGCGTAGAAAACTGACTGATGTATAAATGTTCTGCTGATCCGTTATAAGGAGATGGAGTAGAGGTCCATAAATAAAGTCTTGTTTCCGGGGAGAAGATTCCGTTGTAATCTTTTATTCCGGCAGGTACTAATTTTAAATGGCTTGCCAGGGCTGTAGTGATATCCGAAATATTTTCGGCCCCTACCATATACTCAACTTCTGATTGAGAAGGAACTTTCCAATCCGGACCAATGGCTTTACAGGGATCTATTCCATTAATTTCGCTTTGATTAGCTCCGGCAGGTATATCCCATTGATCTGTAGGAATACCTTCGGACCACCAGTTTGAATTTGAATTATATCCTGCAGAGTAGAATAAACTACTTCCTCCACTAATACCAGCAGGATTATTGGGTGATGGGGAAGCGGCACTCAGTGTAGAGCTTCTCAATTGATGCCCGTCATCCCATCTTCCCCATTGGAAAAGATCTCCGTAAGAATCCATATCCGTAAATGAATCTGCTGTTTTGCTGCTTCCCAAATTTTGTTGCAGCCATATTTTCCCGTCAGCTCCCCTTACAGTAGTATATATTACGGTTTGATTTCTATACTGGAAAGTGACACATCCCGTATCGCCAGGATTATTTCCCGGATCTGTATTATTGCATGTTTGAGATGAATTTGCCGCTAAGGAGATCCTTTTTACTTTTGTTGACCCCTCGCTATAAGCAAGCACCAGATAATTATGAACCGGATCTATCGCAAGATCATTGTAAGTTGCCTGCTCCTCTGAAACAAAATTTCCTCCGAAGGTCACCCAATTTTGGCCGGAGTCATCTAACTTATATACGGTGTTTCTTAAAAAATCGTCGTTTTCCCATCTACTGGCAACTACATAAGGATTACCTGAAGCTGTTACTGCCAATGATACGTGTTGTACTTTCCCATCAGAAAAATTATCATTTCCTATTGATATCCATGATGTTCCGTTAAACTTTTTTACATTTATTTTTTTGCCTGCTGACGTAGATGAAACATATGCGACATATAGGTTATTATTACCATCAATAGCTAGATCGGCAGAATATTGTTCTCCGGATGAAGCGGCATCTACAATACTTCCGCCTACAAGAGACCAGGGGTCAGAAGAAGAAGCAGTCAAATCATTCTGATACACTTTTAATCCTCCGGAAACATTTGAAGTATATATTTTATTATTACCAATTACCATTTCAGCAAATTCAGCTCCATTGGAAAATCCTGAGTTTCCAACCTGTTCCCAAGCTCCATTTACAAAACGTTTTACCGTACCCATTCCATAGGATCCATAAGTGAAAAGAATATTTGATGGTGAGACTGCCGAAGCCTGATAATTTGTTGTGCTGCTGGTCGCACTAGGAAGCTGGACCCATGATGTTCCGTTAAAACGTCTTACTTCAAGTCCGCTTCCTTGATTGGTGTAATACAGATTATTACCAGCTGGATCTAAAGATAAAGAATTATAAGTTGCATAACTTGTTGTAATCCCAGGACTTCCACCAACGTAAGACCATGTATTTCCATCAAATTTCTGAACTGAACCTTTTGAAACTGAAATATCATAATACGACAAATAATAATTTCCAGCCTGATCAATAACCAAATTATTAAAACTGCTTCCTCCCGCTGAAATATCCGCTGAAGTACCCACATTTTCCCATTGTTGAGCATTTAAATTTCCAAGGATGATGAGCCCTATCCCTAATCCTACTTTTTGTAAAATTGAATGTGCAATCGTGTGCATAAAATGTTATTTTTATTTATTCTAAATTATTTACGAAATTATTACAAAAAAAAATGAAGGTTGTTATCATTTTCAACCAATCGGTTATCATGGTATGAGATTAAATTGCTGAGTCATTGCTTCAAATGGAAAATATTTTCTATTTTTGACGAAAATCTAATCCTTTATTTATGAAAATAAGCAGTTTTATATCGTTTTGTGCAATCGGTTGCATTACTTCGGGGTTTTTATCTGCTCAACGTTCCATTGAGGTTTTAAACCTTTTGGATTTTCAAAGGAATGAGTTAGTCGCAATTCCTGCAATCGAACTGCAGCCATTCTTAAGTAAGCATAACGAAAAGGAACTTAGAATAAAAGATACAAAAGGAAAATGGCTTCCGATACAATGGATAGATAACGATGGTGATGGTAAAAATGATGAATTGCTTTTTCCTGTTGTTATTGGTTCCGGAAAAACCAACACATACAGTATTATAGCGGACGGAAATGCTCAGATTCCTGAAAGCCGAACTTCTACCTATTCAAGGCTGGTTCCTGAGAGAGTAGACGATTATGCCTGGGAAAATGATAAAATTGCCTTTAGGGTATACGGTCCGAAAGGCCAGGAGGAAGCTCTACGGGGAATAAAAAGCAGTACGCTGTCAAGTGGTGTTGACATTTGGCTGAAAAGAACAGATCGGCCTGTTATCAATGACTGGTACAAAGGATATCTTACTGATCCTATGTATTATCATAAAGACACAAGAGGGGAAGGTTATGATCCTTACCATGTGGGAAACAGCAGAGGAACCGGCGGAATTGGAATCTGGAAAGATGACAGGCTTCAGGTTTCTCAAAATTTTGTAACCTCCAGAACAATTGCTGAAGGTCCTTTACGAACTGTTTTTGAACTTACTTACCAGCCATGGAGCGAATATGGCGTGAAAGAAGTCAAAAGAATTTCTCTGGATCTGGGGTCTAACTTTTCGAAATTTGAATCAACCTTTGAATCAGAAAAATCTGTTCCTAATTATACAATAGGAATTACTTTGCATAAAAACGAAGGAACATCTCAATTGAATGATCAAAATGGATATTATCTTCATTGGGAGAAAATAGACGATGCTTTTGTGGGCGAAGGGATTGTTGTAAATCCAAAAATCGTTGAAAAATCAATCGCTTTTACTTCTGATGTTCCTGATGAAAGTAACCTGTATGTTATTACAAAACCCAATAAAACCTTGTGCTATTATGCGGGATTTGCCTGGCAGAAAAGCGGGCAGGTTCAAACACAGAAGGATTGGGAAAACATGCTTAATAAGCAAGCTAGGATCATTGAAAAGCCATTGGTGGTGAAAATTATAGAATAATGAAATGGTAATTTTTAAATAATAAAAAATGAATCTAAAAATATACACATTTGCGTTAGGGTTGCTGGCGGTTAATTATTCTGCCCAGATTAAGGATACACTGGCGGAGAAAATGCTGATCTATCAGCTTCCCAATGGAGGTTGGGGAAAACAGCTGGAAGACAAGTCAGTGGTGAGTTATGCGCTGCCTATTGATAAAAACCTTTTAAGAAAGATAAAATCTACCGGAGATGATCATGCTACCATTGATAATAACGCAACTTCCAGAGAGATCAACGGATTGATTAAAGCATATGCAGCAACCAAAAATCCGGAATATCTGAAAGCGGCAGAAAAAGGAATTAGCTATCTTCTTACGATGCAGTATGATAACGGAGGTTTTCCGCAATATTATCCCAATACAGGACTCTACAGAAAGCAGGTAACTTATAATGATAATGCGATGATCAATGCCCTGACTGTTTTATACAATGTTGCGGAAGGCAAGAATAATTTTGATGTGATTTCACCTTTCCTGCAAGAAAAATCAAAAATAGCAGTCCAGAAAGGAATCGGATGTATTTTAAAAACTCAGGTGCTCCAAAAGGGGAATCCTGCCATTTGGGCAGATCAGTATAATGAAATGACTTTGCAACCGGACAAAGCAAGGGCTTTTGAACCTATTTCACTAGCCACAGGTGAATCGGTAGGAGTAATAAGATTTTTGATGCAGCAGCCGTTGACTCCTGAAATAGAAAAATCCATAAAAGCAGCAGTAGAGTGGTTTAGGCAGAATAAGATTGAAGGGTATAGTTACAATGTTGCTAAACAGAACGGAAAAGCGGTGAGGATACTGGCTGAAGATAAAAATTCTGTGATCTGGGCCAGATTCTACGATATTCACACCAATAAACCTCTGTTTGGAGACCGTGACGGCAGTGTAAAGTATGATTATAATGAAGTTTCGGAAGAAAGGAGAAATGGTTATAGCTGGTTTGGAGACTTTGCAGAAAAACTGCTCGCTAAGGAATATCCGAAATGGCTGGAAAAGAATAAAATAAAGAAATGATTAACGTCAGACAGGAAGCAGGCTTTAGTCTGCTTTTCTACTAAAAACTAAAGAGAGTACCTCATTTCTGAGGTACTCTTCTTTTTTATTACTACTATTATTAAAGTTTTCTGTTAAAAAGCGTCACAGACATTTCCTCCTAATGTAGCGCCTGCATTAGCTGTAACATCTGCTTTTACATCTGCTGCATTTAGTTTTGCTATGCTGTATGGCGGGGTGAATGCGGTTCCGCTACCATTAATGTTCCCCGTAACATTGATGAAGCTGCTTCCGGTTTGTGTGACCGCAGTAAAGCCACTCATTAAATTAATAGGCTCTTTTACGTTTTCAAAAACATTTCTTTCTACAAGAATATTAGCCTGTACCCCTGCTGCAATACATTTATTGCTCACAGAACTGTTGAAATAACTGTTCAGGATGTGAATCTTTCCAAATCGTACTCTAGGCATACGCTCTCTGCATCCGGGAGCCCACCAGCAACGAACAAAAGTTACATTCAGTTTTCCGGCATCAGCAGTAGCACCGTCACTGGATCCGATAAGGTTAGAAAATCTGTGGTCATCTGTACCCCCTGAGCCACCAGGTTTTGGCGCTTTCAGATAATGAAACTTGGTATAGGAAACCGTAATATAATCGGATTTGTTTTTGATGTCAAAGTTTCCGTCTACGCCATCTCTGAACTCACAGTGGTCTATCCATACATTTCGGCAGTCATCAAGAATAGCGTTGTCCCAGCCATCTGTATCATAAGCTCCCGGACCTTCGAAAATAAGATTTCGGATAATGATGTTGTTACATCTTTTAATGTTGATAATTCCGGAACCGTCTTTGGTCTGATTTGTAGAAACAAGCTTGGCTCCGGTAGCACCATAAATTGTTTTTCCGGTCTGGTCCTGAAGAGATAAACGGGTAGTGATGGTAATGGTTCCGGTTACTTTAATCACTTTTACCGCTGTATTTTCAATAGCCGCTTTTAACTGGGCATAGGTGGAAACTGTCGTTTCTGCAGCGGTTCCTCCACCGGTAGTTCCTCCGTTTTGAGAAGCCCATCCCGGAGCTACACAATTAGCCAGAGGAACAATCTTTTGGGTCAAAGTGTTTTTGATATTGATTTCGCTTTCTGCCAGGTCATTGTTGATGTCTTCGTGACCACATCCGGTCAGAGCAAAAGCAGAGCTTAGAGCTGCCGTAAAGAAGGCAGTCTTGAACATTGTTTTCATAGTTTATATTTTGTGATTTGTTCTGATGTAAAATTATGAAGTTAATATTTAATTATTTTATATTTCACTATATTAATA
>NZ_JBBGZQ010000017.1:0-129868 GCF_037572595.1 Chryseobacterium sp. MYb328
CCGCCGCCAGTTTTTATTTTATTTTTAAAAATCCTTTATCGAAAGATAAAGGATTTTTTTTTGCTCTATACTCAAGAATCAAAATACTCAGAGATCCCAATACGAGTAGTACTGAGAATCTAAAACATCATACAAATATTCATCATTACTTCTCATTATCAATCAATAATCTTACAATCAGCTTCACAGGCATATATTTATTATCTATTGCTCTTTCTAGCCCTGATAGTAGTGGTTACCCCACAGCAGGAGTGGGAGAGCAGGGCTTAAGCGTTGGGATAGAAAGGCGCGAGGAGTATGAGTGGATAGCAGGATTAAGCTCCTGGAATATACTTGAAATAAGGAAAAATTTATTATTTCGCTTTATATATTGTGAAACTATAATTAACATATTTTTATTATTTTGATGAATTTATTATAAATTTTTTCTAAAACATAACCTTTTTTTGTTTTTCTAATTTGTAAATTGTGTAACTTAGTCATACTAAAATGATTACGAATCTAAAATATACATTCTATGAAAAAACATTTATTCCCTCTATTTTTACTGTTCCTAGGCATTAATGCACAGGCTCAGCAGGATTTTTTTGCTATTGCAGGAAAGGATACTCCAAGTATTAATTTCAGTGATTTCCGAGCGATAGATGTAATGAACGGAACTTCCGGTGAGAAAATTTTTACTGCAGAATCATCTTCAAAGGTTATTTCTCAGACCAGAAGAGGAATGGTGACGGAAGATAAAAATTCTTTCAATAACTCCCAGGCAGTAACTATGGCAGCATTGGCTTATGATTCTTCCAGCAATAACCTGGTATATATGCCTATGTTTTCTTCTAATATTTATGTTTTAAATCCTCAGACTAAAGAAATTACTTTAATAGAGAATAATGCCGTGAGAGTAACGTCTTGTGATATTAATTCTCATATTACAAGAATGGCTACAGGGTATGATGGTAATATCTATGCTGCCAATAACTCCGGAACACAGTTTTTACAGATCAGTAAAAAAGGTGGACAGTACGTGGTTAACGATCTTGGAATTATAAAGGATGATGCTTCTAACGGTAAAAACTCATTTACTACGTTAGAAACTGGGTTTGGAGGTGATATGATTGCAGATGCAGATAATAATTTCTATGTTTTTGCAGCTTCAGGGAATGTTTTTAAAGTATCTGTTAAAGAATTAAAAGCAAAATTTGTAGGTAAAATTGCCGGGATTCCGGATAACTATTCTGTGAACGGTTCTGCAGTAAATGCGCAGGGAAAAGTGGTAATAGCAAGTGCTAAAGGAGCTCCTTTATATGAAGTAGATTTAGCGACTTTACAGGCAAAGCAACTTCCGGGAGAACAGAATCTGCATATTTATGATCTGGCAAGTAAGTACTTTGTAAACGACAGAACTTCTTCGAATAGCCTTTCATTAACTGATCTTGATATTTATCCTACAAGGGTTGATGAGCAGTTTGTCAATGTTCATGTTAATAATAAGAGTGTAAAAGGAAATATTAAGCTTAATGTCTTCGATATGTCCGGTAAAAATGTTATGACTCAAAACCTGTCTGTTAAGGATGGATCTTTGGATCAGAAGGTTTATTTTAAAGGATTAATTAGTGGAGCTTATATTGTAAGTATAGCTGATGAATCAGGAAAAGTAATAATAAATAAGAAAATTCTTGTTACCCAATAATGGGTCATTAAAATTTATCAGTAAAATTAGACTTATCATAGAACCTTTTCAATTGTATTGAGAAGGTTTTTTAATGATTATTTGATACTCAACAAGTTTTATTTTTCGATATTAAAATGTACTTTTATAAAAAAATATAGATGAAACTATACTTTAATGTAGGATATATTGTAAAGGCCGGAGAGAATCTGGAGCTTGTGATTAAGGAAGCAGGAGCTTCAGCTCATGTTTATACGATGTTTTGCGCAGAGAATGGTTTGTGGAAATGTGAAGTGGATTATTTTTCAAAATCCATTTCTTATCAGTACAGAGTGGTTAATGAAAAAGGAAACGTTTTAAGAGACGAATTTGTTCAGCATTATCTTAATTTTCCGCACAATTATAAAGAGTTTGTAATCTTTGATGAGTGGAATAATAAAAACTTCCCGGAGAATTATTTAAATAATAAAATTCTTTATAACAAGTTACACGATTTTAGCCTTGAGAAATCTGCAATTTTAAAAAAGCATACTCATCTATTCAGAATAGAAGCTCCTATCTACAATCCGGATTGGAGAATCGTCTTGTTTGGTAGTACAGCCTCATTAGGAAGCTGGGATTATCATAAGGTAGTTCCTTTATTCCAGACAGATTTTGGGGTTTGGGAAGTCTCTGTTGAGATTCCTGAAAATGAAAGTATTCAGTTTAAATACTGTATTTACGATACAAAACAGAATAGAGTAATAGATGTAGAAACAGGAGAAAACAGATTTACAATAGCGAACCCATTACCGGATGTACTACAGATTGTTTCCAACCATTATTTCAGATTCAAAGGGTACCAGATGTATCATGATGCCGGAGTTGCTGTTCCTGTATTCTCATTGAGAAGTGAAGAAGGATTTGGAGTAGGAGAATTTTCTGATATTAAAAAATTAGCAGATTGGACAAAGGAAACAAATCTTGGGATCATTCAGATCCTTCCGATTAATGATACAACAGCCAATTATTCCTGGACGGATTCCTATCCTTATGCTGCAGTATCTGTATATGCTTTACATCCCCAATATATTTCACTGGAAAAACTTGATTTTTCTTTACCGAAAGAATTAGTTAAAGATTATGAAGCTGAGAAAGAGGCTTTAAATGCTCTTGACCTTATTGATTATGAAAAAATGATCGAAGGGAAATGGAAGTATTTGACAGCCGTTTTTCAGGCAGAAAAAGATAAAATTTATAAAGACAGAAACTTTAAAAAATTCATTAAGGACAATGAATATTGGCTGGTTCCTTATTCTGCATTCTGTGTATTGAGAGATAAATACAAAACACCTAATTTCAATGAGTGGAAAACTCATAAAAAATATATTGCCGGAAAGATCACACAGTTTTTTACGACAAAAAGTAAAGACTATGATCTTTCAATGCTTCATGCATGGGTACAGTATCAGCTTCATGTTCAATTGAAGGATGCTGTAGATTATACCCATAGTCTTGGAGTTTCTTTAAAAGGAGATCTTCCAATCGGAATCTATAGATATTCTGTTGAAGCATGGACTGAACCTGAACTGTTCGGAATGGATTTCCAGGCCGGAGCACCACCGGATCAGTTTACAGAGCTAGGACAAAACTGGGAATTCCCTACCTATAACTGGGAAGCTATGAAAGCAGATGACTACCGATGGTGGAAAAACAGATTCAAAGCATTGGAACAGTATTTTGATGCTATGAGGATAGACCATATTTTAGGTTTCTTTAGAATATGGAGGATGCCTGTTTCTGCTGTACAGGGTATTTTAGGATATTTCTATCCTGCGGTTCCTATTGTTGCAGATGAATTTAAAGCCTGGCAGATTCCATTTACCTTTGACAGGTATTGCAAGCCGTTTATCAACAATGAGATTTTATGGAAGAATTTTGCAGGAGATAGTGGAAAAGCTCTTGTATTTATGGATCGTAAAGAAGATGGAACCTATTCCTTTAAAGAAGAATTTGATACCCAGCGAAAACTTGTAGATTTCTTTAAGAAAAAACCACATGGTCCACTTGAGGAAAAGTTGATTTCCCTTTGTGCCAATGTCCTGTTTTTACCGGAAGAAAAAAATGGAGAAACCGTTTATCATCCAAGGTTTAATGTTTATAATACAGAGTCTTATCAAAATCTTCCGGGATCTGAACAGAAAAGTATTTATGATCTGTACCACGATTATTTTTTCAGAAGACAAGATCATTTGTGGTACGAAAAAGCAATGGAGAAGCTGCCGGTTATCCTGAATGCAACAAAAATGCTGATCTGTGGTGAAGATCTGGGGATGGTTCCTGCCTGTGTGCCTGTTGTAATGGATGAGCTGGCGATTATAGCCCTGAAAGTTCAGCGTATGCCTGCAGAGAATATCCCATTCTATGATCCAAGGAATGCCAGTTATATGAATGTAGTTACAGCCTCCTCTCATGACAGCTCAACACTGAGACAATGGTGGAAAGAGGACCCGGCTTTAACTCAGAGATATTTTAACCAGCAACTGATTCAGTATGGAAAAGCTCCGGAAGAATTAACTCCTGAACTAGCCGAGATCATTATGAAGCAGCATTTATACAACGAATCTATGCTGGCAATCTTCCCAATCCAGGAATTTCTGGCTACGGATGCGAATCTTACCAATCCTAAAATAGATAATGAAAGGATTAATAATCCTGCCGTTTTCCCTCATTATTGGCGCTATAGAATGCATATAAATCTGGATGAGCTTAAAAACCAGAAAGTTTTCAATGAAAAAATTGGAGATTGGATAAAAAACAGTGGTAGGATGTAAATTTAACAATTGATTTTCAGACTATTACATATATATTAAAAGAAGTTTAATCTAAGGATTTAACTTCTTTTTTTTATTTGAATCAAAAAGATAGAATTAAGATATTCTGTTATATATTAACCAATTAACGACTATAGAGATGAAAAAAATATTTTTGGGATTAGCTTTTGGGCTTGGCGTTTTGACGTCTGCTCAGCAGTATCCGAATAATGGTTGGGGTGATGATGGTTATTATCAGAATGGAAATGGCTATTACGGCGATGAAGATGACAGAAATTATTTCCCTGATGATTATTATTATAACTATCCTCAGGATTATTATCCAAGTGATTATTATCAAAGCTATTATAACGATTACAGAACCAGTATTGTCAATATCGACTGGAATGGATTCTTTATACAGAACAGATTGACCCGTTGGCAGGTAGATCAGATCATGAGACTTAATAATCTGTATGCAAGTTTTTCTACTTGGGATAACTTTTACAGATATAATCCGGACAGATGGTACTATGACAGATTCTACGCTTTGGAAAGAATTATGGGACCAAGAGTCTTTGTAGTTTTTCAGAATAATTATTACAGAGGAGCAAATCCTGTTATTTACTTCCAAAATTATAGAAGATCTTATTATATGCCGCGATATACGGTAATGCCCAGATACAGAAATGTAAACATTAATATTTACAGAGTAGACCGGTCAAGGTTCAGAAGAAATGATAATCCTACTTTTGATGTAATCAGAGGAAGCAGCAGACCAAATAATGGTTTCAGAAATAATAATGAATCAAGTGGTGGTTTCCGTAATAATGGAAAAGAGACTAATTCTGGAGGTTTTAGAGGAAACTCTGAGAACAACAGCGGATTCAGAAGTAATTCAGATAATGAAGGCTTCAGAAACAATAATTCCGGAGGTTTTAGAAGGGATTCTGAGAACAGCGGATTCAGAGGAAACTCAGACAACAAAGGTTTCAGAAATAATAATTCCGGGGGCTTCAGAGGAGGCAGTGAAGTGAAAAGAGAAGCAGCTCCGGCTAGAGAAAGTAATGGCGGTTTCAGAGGAAACAATGGTGGTTTCAGACAGCAAAGATCTGAAAATTCTTCACCAGGTCGTGGAAATAGTGGAGGCTTTAGAGGAAGCTTGGTAAGGAATTAATTTTCATATATTATATTTAAGTGGTGTGAAGGATAGGTTTTTATAATCTGTCCTTTTTTTATTTATTATTGATTTATTTTAGTTAAAATTTAACATTATTTATGAATTTGTTAATTTAACTTATGGTTTAATATGTAATCAAAAAGATATAATAACAATTAATTAAATTTTTAAAGATGAAAAAATTAGTTTTAGCAATAGCATTTATCGGAATAGGAAGTTTTGCAATGGCACAACAGACAACTCCACAGGACAAGGAAGCAAGAAGAGCAGAAATGCAGCAAAAAATGCAACAGAAAGAGCAGGAACATCTTGCGCAGATGCAAAAAGACCTTAATCTTAATGCTTCACAGGTAACACAGGTAAAAGCATTACATGAAAAAAGAAAAGCTGAAATGAAAGCTGACTTTGCAAAGAATAAAGAAGTAAGACAGGCGAAAATGGAAGAAATGAAAGCCAAGAGAGCACAAATGGATGCTGATATGAAGAAGATTCTTACTCCTGAACAATATGATAAATGGCAGGTTGACAGAAAAGCTAAAATGGAACAGAAAAGAATGGCAATGAAGGATAGAAGAATGATGAAAAAGCCTATGAACACTGCTGCTCCTGAAGTAAAATAACCGTTCGTGATTTTAATTTTTTAATGTGTAAAGGATGGATGATTTTCCATCCTTTTTGTATTAATTTTCTGTAAAACTTTTGATTTCGGGGTTTTATTCCCTATTTTTGACTATAAATTTAATACTTATGGTTAGCGAAAAAATTGCAAAATTAATTAACGAACAAATTGCTCACGAACAATACGCCGCTCAATATTATCTTTCAATGTCTGCATGGTTTTCAGGAAAAGACCTGGATGGAATTGCCAACTACTTCAGAGTACAAAGCAAAGAAGAATTAATGCATGCTGATAAAATGTTTGATTATCTGAATGATGTAGGGGGAGAAATTATCATCGGAGAAATTCCAAAACCTCCGCATGAGTTTGAAAATGCAACAGATATTTTTGAAAAAGCGTTGGCACATGAGAAAATAGTTACTAAAAGTATTTTCAATATTGTGAAAAATGCCAATGAAGAAGGAGATTTTGCAACAACATCGTTCCTTCAATGGTTCATCAACGAGCAGGTAGAAGAGGAAGCAAGTGCTTCTCAGTATGTAACGAAAATTAAAATGGTATGTGATAACCCATCTGCATTATACCTTTTTGATCAGGAACTTTCTCAGAGAGTATTTGCACCTAATACAACTGCTTAAAACCTTAAAAAGTTTTCAATAATATAAAAACCGCTGTTCTTTGGAATAGCGGTTTTTTGTGAGTAGACTTTATTATAAACAATATGTAATAAAGAGTTATATAGGAAAATTACTTATAGGCTTCATTTAGCTCAATTTCAAACTTCCTCTGCTCTTTTTCATTAAACTCTTCTACTAGTACGCTTCTAAAATAAGGTAATAATTTTTTATCATGATCCAGCTTTGCAATCCTGGAAATAAAATCCCGGTCTATAATGGCCTTATCCTTTTGGAAAAGTAGCAGCAGATATTCAGTACTATACTTCTCAGGATTACTTTTTATTTTGCCAATAACATCTCTGAAAATAATTTCATTACTGTCAAAATGAAAACAGCAGACCAGGTAGAAAAATAGATCATTTAATTGCTCATCCTTTAGCCATTTATCAATTTCCTCCTGATTAGGCGTAAACAATAACTTATTAAGAACAATATTATATTCCTCACTATGATCAAGGTTTTTATAATCAGACGAATTGTAATATTTTAAGCTTGATGTATCCAAAAGAGGAAATTCTGTATCAAAAGAGATGATCCTTTCTTTCGGAAAAAGAACCAATCTGGAAGCATCTCCACTAGCGCTGTCTTTTTGAAAAATATGATAAGGGATAATCTGGTATGTTGTATTGTTTACCGGTATTTTTAGGTTTTTATTTACTATTTTGTTAAACTCTGATTCAGAAGGAGCTTTATAATGTTCGTGGATTAGAAATTCACTCACAAGTTTTCCGATTTTCCGATAATAATCTTCCTTATGTTCTGGGCTCCATGAATCCATTACATATGCTTCATCCGAATCTTCCCGTTCATAACTATAGGTCTGTGCTTTTTGTTTACAACCGATAAACAGGAATAGTATTGTAGTTATAATACTTAATTTCATGATTATAATGGATTAGTTGAGAGGTTGAATAGCTTTTATAGCATGACTGCTGTTGATGCTGTATAACGAGAATACCGAAACAATAGTCAATAAGTATAAGACACATAATAAGAATAGTTTCTTGCCATTTCCTTTTCCAATTGAAAAGAACTGTATCAGAAAAAGTAAAGGATATACAAGGATAATCACTGTAAAAAAAATAAAAAACCACGTCATGACTAAAGAAAACAGACTCTGGATATTAATCGTTTCAACACTTCTGTTAAAAGAAACATGAGCTGCTTTATCCCAATAATAGAGGGCTGTTAAAATAATAAAAATACTGAAGCTGATCCATTGGATATTGAATAAGATTTTCCAGTTTTTAATGATGAAACTTTTCAACATAGCCTTTGTGTATTTTTAGTCTGCGAAGAATTATTTATTCTGCCTTTGCCTCTGTATTCTGATAGCGGTAATAAAAACTACAGCACCTATAATAATACTGAAAAAAGTAGATTTAAAGAGGCTTTCTGTAGGCATATACCTAAAACCTTCTGCAGTTACAGGCGGATCAATATAATCCAGAATATTATATATGACAATTCCGGATAAGGTTATCATAAAGACGCTTATAAGAAACGAGATAAAATAAATTTTCATGGCTAAAGCATTAATACTTGTGTTAGTTTTTAAGGGCGCTTTTTTAATGTTTTTCCAGTAGTTTTTTATATGACGAAAGATACAACTAAATCTATATCTTTCGTTGGTTCAACAAGTATTATATTACTGTTAAGAAAAATTGTATCTGAGAACAGACCGATAATATAATAAGGATATTAAATCCAGTTAGAACTCTGATCGTTTTATACACTTTATTCCGGTTCTATTCTGATAATAGAATTTCCAAGGTCGAATTAAAAAAATAATCCTTTTTTACTTTTATTTTAATTGACTGCAAATTAGGATAATAATTGAAATATAGGAAGTTACAGATAAATGATCTGTGTTTTCAAAACTTTTTTACCCAGCCTTTCAAGAATGTTTTTATAGCCTTGTACCTGCTCTTCATCCTTATCTTTCTGTTCGCCGGTTTTAAAATCTACAATAATATAACCTTCCTCACTTTTTAAAATACGGTCAGGTCTTGAAATATGGCTTTCTCCATTTTCAGAGATCATGATATCTTTTTCATTGATGACTTCCCATTTCTCATCAAAAAACTCAGCATACGTTCTTATGATTTCCTGGAGAGTGCTTTGTATCTCATTTTTCTCTTCAAGTGTAATCTGGCCTTCAAGTGCGTATCCTTCCAGAACTTTGTTGATGTCTTTTTCAGTATTGATCTTCGATAAAAGCTCATGCACAAAAAGTCCGATTCTTACTTTCTCATTTCGTACCTGATAATTTTTGGACGGAGTCGCAATTTTGATGGAAGTACTTTTTTCATTTACATTCTTCAGGTTCTGAATGTTCTGGGTTTTGAAAGATGAGCTTTTCGTCTTTGAGTACTTTTTCAACATTTCAGACTTCACTTCATACAAATCAAATGAATCCAGGTTTTCAGTGTTTTTTGTCTGAATAAATTCTAACAGTTCAAGATTATTAGAAGTTTTATTCGCCTTTTGAAGATAGAAAAATAGCTGTTCGACAGGTCTTGTTGTTGCTACATACTGCAAACAAAGTCTATCGATCAGGTTTTTATAAGAATTCTTTTTGTTAAACTTTTGAATTTCCTCATCGTATACTTCCAGATTCTTACTGAACTGATTGATGTTGACAGATTTTAAAGCATCATTTTCATTCGTTTCAAACCAGTTGGTAAACTCGCTATCACGGTTTTTGTTCATCATAGGAATAAAAACGATAGGAAACTCCAGTCCCTTAGATTTGTGGATCGTCATGACCTGGATAGCATCAATATTTTCAGAAGCCTGAATGGTGTAGGAAGAAGCTTCTTCATCCCAGTATTTTAAAAACTCTTTGGTACTTGCTCCCGCATTTTGTGTAAAATTGAAAAGCATTTCCAAAAAGTTCAACAGAAAGTCAGTTTCCTTATTTTCTACTGAAAATTCATTGATGTAATATTCTATAAAATTATACAGATTGAATCTCGGGAAATGATCCTGCTTCAGCTGCAGCGAATATTTCTGCTGAATAAACTGAAGAATTTCCTCATGACCTTCAATATCCAGGATTTCTTTCATTTCAAGGGTAAAATCTGCCATGTGAATTTTTCCCAACGTATTCAGATAATACATCATCATAATCAGGCATGGCTTATTCTTCGGATTGATTTCCCATCTTAAGAACTCAATGACTGCTTTCAAAGTATTGGAAAGCTCCAGTGTAAGACCTTTATCAGATATAGTTTTAATATTGGTTTCCTCGCCATGGTAATTCACTTTTAAATTTCCCAGCTTTTGAGAATAGCTGAAAATATCAAAATTTCCACGGCATAGAATCGTAATATCAGAAAACTTAAACCCATTATCCAGACATTCCTGTATATCTTTTCGCATACACTCAGAAGTATCATCATAAAACTCTTCATTGGTGAGATTTTCGATCAGGTTTACTCTTACCCGTCCGTCAATCTTAGATTTAGGAGTTTGCTCCGCATCCTTCCCGAAAATATTTTTATGTTCCTCTTCCAGCTCCAGAGAATGGTACTGATACAGTTCATTATTAAACTGCACAATATTTCTGGCACTTCTCCAGTTGTCTTTAAGAACAAGAAGGTCTGCTTCTTTAGGTGAAAATTCTTTCTTGTTGATAATATCCAGCATCAGTTTACTTTCCCCACCCCGGAATCTGTAAATACTCTGTTTAGGGTCTCCTACAAGAGTAAACGAAGTATATTCAGTAGAGACACTATGATCCCTCAGCGGAACAAAATTCTGCCACTGTAACTCTGACGTATCCTGAAATTCATCAAAGAAATAATGCTGAAACTGTGAACCTACTTTTTCATAAATAAAGGCAGAAGGTTCATTTTTAAGATTTTCATTGATAAGAATATTAAACTTTGAAAGAAGAACAAGGTCATTCTCTTCCTCAATTTTTTTCAGCTCATCCTGAATATCTTTATTAACCTTTAAAGGAAGCAATGCAGATAAAACCTTTTCCTTCTTCTGAGTCTCAATATACAACAGAATAAGTTTCATTCTGTTTTCAATAAGCTGATCCAGAATATCCAAGATTTCAGCTTCTTTATGCTTCGATTTTGAAGAGGCTCCTTTCCTGTAATTGTTGATTACAGACTCTTCCTGAGTCGTAGGAAAAGGAAACCCGGCTCTTTTCTGTTGGTAAAAATCAATAACCTTAGTAAAGAAACCTCCGATCCCGTTTTTCCCCTGAGCAAAATCTTCAATTTCAATATTTTTGGATTTAAACAATTCAATAGAACTTGCAGCAAGATCTGCAGCCTGTTTTTTATTAAGAACAATCTCTTTCCTAAGCGCGTTTTTGATGTCTTCATAATTGGTGTCATCAAAACTCTGATTACTTTTCAGATGCTCATAGTGAATATCTTTTACAAACTCTTTTGCTGAGTCGTAAAGATTTTTGTTAAGATTAATCCTTTCGTTATTTTCAAGACTGTAATCCACATAATCCATGAAAGAATTGGAGATCGTTTCATTCTCACCGATCTGATCCAGCATTTTATCCACAGCTTCAATCAGAAACGGTTCTGCTTCAATTTCCAGGTTAAAGTTTTTAGCCAGCCCCAACTCATAGGAAAAGCTTCTTACCAGCCTGGAATTAAAACGGTCAATCGTTCCGATATTTAAAGTGGAATAATTATGAAGAATATGGTCTAATAATCTTTTAGACCGAAGATGCAGTTCATCAAGAGTAATTTTTAATCCCTGCTCTTCAAAGGCTTTCTGGATATTTTTAAGATCAGCATTCTCTGCATAATTACTGGCAGTGAAATTCCCAAGCCAGGACAGAATTCTTTCCTTCATCTCATTAGCAGCCTTATTCGTAAAAGTCAGGGCAAGAATATTCCTGATCGATTGCTGTTGGTTAGGGTAACGGAGACAGATCATCAGAAGTCTCTGAACCAGGGCATATGTTTTCCCCGATCCCGCAGAAGCATTGATGACTGTGTAAGAATTTTGCATTGTTAAAAGAGAATTGAGACTGCAAGTTAGCTAAAATTTAAAAGAAAATTTAACAATTCAATCCGGCTATTTAACAGTTTCGGGAGCAAAAGACAGAAAGAAAATATTAAAAGGCGTTAACGGTGGTTAAACTTATGGTATAAATTAAAAATAATTTTAGCTTTGCTCTATAAAAAATAACCTGTGAAATTCAAACTACTTCTTTTTTTATCACTCATTTTCTTCATTCATTCCAATGCCCAAAATTATATCTTCGGAAAGATAGTTGCTGAGAGTGGTGCGGAAATGCAGGATGTTACTGTCGTTAATATTCGGACAGACGACATGGTCTTGTCAAATGGTGATGGTCATTTTATGATTTCCGGAAGAGTAGGTGATGAATTACGTTTTATAAAAGCCGGTTATGATAGAGTGGAGAAAAAAGTATCTCAGGAAAATGTACAGTCTCCTATGAACATCAGTCTCATCCGGTCAACCATTCAGATTCCCGAAGTAGAGGTAAAGCAGGGACTTACCGGAAACCTGAAAATAGATTCCCGAAGCTATAACAAGCCGAAAAAGGTTGAAAAACTGTTGGCTGATCTTGGAAAATATATGTCGCAGAAATCAGATCCGAGGATTCTTGCTGCAAAACCAGGGGAATTTGTACAGCCAAAAGGAGAGGGATTCATGATTGGGAAGGCTAAAAACAAATGGGATGATATTGATTTAACGAACTATATACGGGCAAGTCTTGGAGATGATTATTTTACCAATCTTAAAATAGAGAAACCACTGATTGACCATTTTATTTCCTATGTTTTTGCCGGAGGTTTTGAAAGGAAAAAGATCCTCAAATATGGATTTTGCAGTGATGCGGATCTGTACAGATTTCAGCGTTTTGTACTCACCAGAATTCCGTCTTATCGTACTCCACAAGTTCAGAGGTAATGTAAAAAAGGCCAATGACTCAGGAAACGATACCAGTCTTTCACGAATACTGTAAAATAAATAAACTGTACGATAAATAAAATATCGTTACTTTTATATCTATAATAAATTGGATTATAAACTCAAAAATATACTAAGCATATATTGGGGGAAAGGTTTTCTCTTCCTTACAATACTATGTACTCATCTTGTATTAGCCCAGCAAACTGTAACCGGAAGGATTATTGATGATAATGGTGACAATCTGAGTGCTGTAACTATTGTTAATATGTCTACCGATAAGAAGGCATATTCGAATTCGATGGGGATGTTTTCTATTGAAGCCAATTCTAATGATGAACTGAGGTTTGTAAAAGAGGATTTCAAAAGAGTTTCCAGAAGAGTTCTTACAGATGGTGCCAATACACAATTGCTGATAACCCTTTTTCAGATTCCAAAAGATATTGGAGAAGTAAAAATCGTAAAGAAATTGTCCGGTGATCTGGAGCAGGATTCCAGAATTGTTGCGAAAGTAGACAAAGGAGAGCAGGTAAAACAGGCTGTTGGTCTTCCGGAGCCCATTGGAAAGATGCGCGAAAAACCGGCAGAAGTGAAAAGTGTACTGTTACCTATCCTGCTGGGAAATCTTAATGTACAGGGAGTTTATGATCTCGTAAGCGGTAAAGCCAGGAAGCAGAAGAGACTTTATAAATATGATGATCTGCAGGAGCATATTGAATGGGTTAGAAGCAGGGTAGAGGATGATTATTTTGTTAAGGCTGGAATTCCTGACAACAAAATTTCAGAGTTCATAGAATTTTCATTTGTTGCAAAACCTCAGGTTCGTACCTATGTAAAAGCAAGAAACTTGTCGGGTGCCCTATTGAGAATGGAAGAAGTTATCCCGCTTTTTATTGAACGCTTAAAGAATAGTCATCAATAAATCTGATTTTCTTTTATAATCAGTAGCTTTTCTTTAATGTTAAAATTTTCTTAAAATATTGGAATGGAAATTGCTGCAATATTCTCATAATCAAAATCAATTCACAAATTTTATGAATAAAAACATTATTGCGGTAGCTATAGGAGCACTTGGCTTTGTACTGGGCCTCGGTTTTTTAGGGAATGCAATCAAAAACAGGAATAAATCTGAAAATACAATCTCTGTAACAGGGTTAGGATCCAAACAGTTTACCGCTGATCTTATTACCTGGTCTGGGAGTTTTTCTAAGAATAATGTTGATCTGAAATCAGCTTATGATGAATTGGCTATGGACAGAAAAGTGATCAACGATTATCTGACTTCGAAGGGAATAAAGCAGAATGAAATTGTTTTCTCTTCCGTAGACATTCAGAAACAGTTCAGAAGTTATAATGATTCCAATGGGAATTATGTTCAGGGAGAATTTTCCGGTTATAACCTGACTCAAAATGTATCTATTGAAAGCAAGGAAGTAGGCAAAATTGAAAACCTTTCCAGAAATATTACTGAAATTATCAACCGCGGAATTGAGTTCACCTCTTCTTCGCCTTCCTATTTCTATACCAAATTAGCTACTGTAAAGCAGGAAATGATTGCCAGTGCGACAAAAGATGCCAAAGAACGTGCAGAAAAAATTGCAGAAAACTCAGGAAGCAGTTTAGGAAATCTTAAAAAAGCTACGATGGGAGTTATTCAGATTACAGCACCCAATTCAAATGAAGATTATTCTTATGGCGGAACATTCAATACCTCTTCTAAAGAAAAAGAAGCCAGTATTACCATCAAACTGGAATATGAGGTGAACTGATTTACAATCAAGGATTATTTAATTCGTCAGGTTTAAAAGAATGAAAATAAAGCGCAAACATCTATAGTTAATTCTCTTATCAATTAACTTTTCAAATCAATAAAAAATAAACGCCGGAAATACTCCGGCGTTCTATATTAAGGATATACAATATCGCAAATTTCATTTTTAAGCTCCTCCACATTTTCAGGAGAATAATTGGCCAGCAGCCATAAGTTCAGAGATTGTTTTCCCTCTCCATAGCTTGGCTGTATATAAGTCGTATCAATCAGACCAAAGTTGTTTCTCTGATAGAATGAATAGCGTCTTTTAGCATCTTCATTCTGATCTTCAGGTTCGATTTCAAGGATTATTTGTGGATAACTTTCCAGTAGATGTCCCATAATATGTGATCCCAGCTTTTTACTTCTGAAAGTTTCAAACACTTCAAAATGTTCCATAAAAACAAAAGAACTTAATTTCCATAAGATGAGGTATCCTATATCTTCAGATTCATGTACTACAGACATGAAACTTACATTCGGATTTGAAAATAAATCCAGAAACTGTTCCTTATCTCTTTGCTCGTCTACAGGAAAAGTGCTGGTATAAGAAGTATAGATTCCCTGAACTCTATGATCTTCAGCAGACGTAATCGGTAAAAATTCCATAATTGTTATAAGTCGAAGACGCTTGGTCTTCTGGTGATAAAAATATCTTTAATCCACAAAGTAAATGCCAAACCCAGATAAATCAGAAAGAAAAAGCCGGCTGTGGCGAAAGTAGAGTAGATGAAGAAGATCCTTAATTTGGATACAGGAATTCCCAGTTTAGCTCCTGTTCTTGTCAGTACACCAAACCATTCCCTTTCCATTTTATGACGGATATTACTCAGCATTTCAAGATTCTTTTAAAAGTTTAAATCCAATACTGCAAGTTAAGCAATTTTTTTCGTCACATGAATTTTTATAATGATAAATCAGGCTTTGGCTTTCCAGGGCCGTTTTAACAAGAACTCCAAGATTTTTCCAGTTCTGGATTACTGAGTTTTTTTCAGCAGTAATATTCTGATAGAATTCTAAGATCTTATCAGCAGTTTCTTCTTGATGATATTTATGATAAGTGTATTTTAAAGGAAGTATGGTATTCAAGATGATGAGGTCAATAAAATCTTTGCTCAAAGTCTTAGGGTGTACTTTCGAAATTGTTCCGAAATTGAAATGGCAATCCCAATATTCCGAAGCTTTTACCGATTTAAACAGATCATATAGCTCTTCAGTGCTTTCTGCATCCATGATCTTTGAAAATAGATTCTGATTCTGATAAAGGTCTGCAAGCTGAGATAAACGGATCGTAGGAAAATTAGGCGGTCTTAATCTTAAAAACTTAGGATGAAAAACAAGATCCGGAAGCTTAAATTTTACTTTAAGGAAGTCAAATTCCCGTTTCCATATTTTCATTTGTCCGTCTTCGGGAGTGACAAGCCATCCTGAAATTCCGAATAATAAAGCTTCAAGCTGTAAAGGATTCTGCCGGATTTTATTGATAATACTGTAATCAATACTTTCAGCAATCTGCCTGAAAATATGAGCATTCACTTTTAATCCAAAAGAATACGCTAGGCTGTGAAATAAAACTGCTTCAAAATTATTTTTGTAAAGAACTAAGCTTTGCTCCAGTTCAACAGATTTTTCCTCCAGTTTTTTCAGTATATTTCCTTCATGAAAATGTAAAGGGATCTTATCTTTGTTAAAGATATTTTCACAGGCTATAAACTGGTTTCCATTGATTAACTTTTCGTATTTTCGGATGATATTTTCATCAATGTGATGCTTCAGTTCAAGAGTAGAAACTTGCTGATCTGTAAGCTGACTTATTTCTACATCATGCTGAAATACGACATGAAGAATAATATTCTGGTAATTGGGATCCTGAGAATGATTATGGAAAATCCAGTCCGAGGAGCGGACATGCAGTTCTATATTTCCGGCAAGAATTACCCCGTTGATTTTGATCTTAGAATCGATAAAATCCGGGCCGGCATCTTTGTTCCATTTCCCAAAATGTATGATCTCAACGGAATTTCCTTCAATATCCTTGAAGTCAAAATATTTGAAAACCTTATAGTTCCAAAGATATTGAAGTAATTTTTCCGTCATAAGTGTAAGAAGAAATAGATAGAATGGTTTGTCCTTTATTTTGAATCTACACCCTACATGATAGTCTGACCAATTCCAGATCTAGTTTAGATTAGGAGTAGAATGCCAGGTTCCCTGGATCCAAAAAGTCCCACCGGAGTTTCCAGCATTAATTGCTGTTAAACCGTTTACAGTTGTGAAAGTAAAATTAAAAGCCTGTGAGGAATTGATAGTAAGAGTAAAACCATTGTTGGTTATATTAGTAATAGTAGCCGTTCCCCCAGCAGACAGAACAGGATTTTGAATAATAGTAATAGGAGTACCCAGCTGATATATAATTGAAAAAGTGATGGCAGGAAAACCAGGAATAGACGCTCTTCCTATAAAATCCAGTCGGGCTTCTTTGTTGCCTGTCCGAATATTTGACCAATTACTATTGCTGTCCGACCATCTGTATATTCCTGATGAATATAGAATGTTTAAAGCATTGGTGTTGGTAAGCGTTCCGTCACTGGTCGTTACAACTACTGAATTAGGAAATAATGTACTGTTGTTGGTTGCTGCTCCAGTTAGGTTTCGGACTCTTGTGCTCCCATTGACATCCAGTGTTTTGGTAGGGGTATCTGTATTAATTCCTATCTGAGCAAGGAATAATCCTGAAATCATTAATCCTAATAAGCTCAGTTTTTTTTTCATGTCTCTCATTGTATGTGTTTTATTGTTCAATAAATAAAATTGTATTATTGAAGGGATAACAAAATTTGTAGATTCAGCTTTATTACAGATCTATTATTATTTGCAAAGGTCTGTTATTTTTTGTGTCATTATTCTTAAAGGCGTACGACACTTATACAACATTTGTAAACTACAGGTACTACAAATGTTATACAGAAAATTAAAATATTCTTTATAGTTCCTGAAAAAGAAATTATCTTTTTGTTAACTCTGATTTTTTATCTACGTCCTACCAATGGTAGAGCCAATGATCAGATACGTAGAAATCATGATACGCTGTATATTTCTATCCCTGGGAGAAGTTAAGAAAAGAAACACTGGAAAAACATGAAGCTTATGTAGATATGATACCAGTAAAATGGATCAGGATAAGAATAAAAGTAAAAGATGAAACCGCAAAACTATACTTAAACGGTGGCTGTACAACCTATATTAATTGTTAATAATCTGAAGGGAAGTATTGGGCCATTTTACTGATCTTAAAATAAGTTAGGAAGATTAATAGACTGAGATGATTGCAAAAAAATAAAGGCCTAGATCTATTCATCTAAGCCTTATTTTATGTCTATTCGACTACCGGAATTTTAAAATATTATGCTTTCGTCAACTCCGTTTTAAAATTTTCTATAGTTGTTCTATACATTTTCTCATATATAGGAAGAATATTTTTCAAATCGAACTTTATTGCCTGATCTTTCGCGTTTTCCTTCATTTTGGTTAAAAGATCTTCGTTACTCAACAACTTAATAGTGTAGTTGCTCATGGCTTCTACATTTCCGATCTCTGCCAGATATCCTGTTTCTCCTTGGATATTTACTTCAGGAATTCCTCCAGCGTTCGAGCTGATTACAGGAGTGTAGGCTGCCATAGCTTCCAAAGCTGCCAAACCGAAACTTTCCTGCTCAGACGGAAGTAAAAATACATCAGAAAGCTGTAAGATTTTATAAAGATCATTTACTTTCCCCAGAAGACGGATTTTTGAGATAAGATCAGGGTTTTCTTCAAGGAACTGGTTCACCTTTTCCATATCAGGACCCTCACCAATAATGATCAGTTTGGATTTAACCTTTTTTTCTACATTCTTAAAGATCTGCAGAACTTCATCCACACGTTTTACAGGACGAAGGTTCGATACATGGATCAGAATTTTCTCATCAGGATTTGCAAACTGCGTTCTCTGACATTCTGTACAATCATCGAATTCTGAATTATCAATAAAGTTGGTAATCACCTGGATTTCCTTTTTGATATTGAAAAACTGAAGCGTATCCTTTTTCAGACTTTCAGAAACAGAAGTAATAGCGTCTGATTTGTTGATAGAGAATTCTACTGCATGTTTATAGCTTGGATGCTGACCTACAAGAGTAATATCTGTACCATGTAATGTCGTCACCAAAGGAATATCATTATTGTCTTCCTGAAGCATCTGTTTAGCTGTAAATGCAGCATATGCATAAGGAATAGCATAATGAGCATGCAACAGATCCAGTTTATAGAGATTGACAACCCTATAGATCATAGAACTTAATGCAATATCATAAGGCTGATATTGAAAAAGCGGGTAGGTCTGAACATTTACCCTGTGAAAGAAAATATTCGGATTGGTAATATCTAATCTTGCAGGAAGAGCAGAGCTTATGAAGTGTACTTCATATCCTTTGTTGGCAAGGGACATTCCAAGTTCTGTTGCTACAATTCCGCTTCCACCATAAGTTGGATAGCAAAGTATGCCTATTTTCATTGGATTATAGTTATTTTGATTTTGTACTATTTATTGATGGAGGAGGAGGAAGAGGTAAGTCTATACCCATTCCTGCTTTCAGTTGATCATTGACCAATACAGGAAGTTTACCCCATATTCTTGTTTTTCCGTTTAAGGCATCAGCTGCTGCATTCATTGAATCATCATTGTTTTCATAAGCCACAAGAACTGTTGATACTTTTGAAATATCAATATCTTTTAAAGCATAAGCACTTCCGAATACCGTAAGAAGTACATTTTGATTTTTAGTAAGGTCAGCAAGTATCTTCTTTGATTCAGCAGAGATTGTATAAGGTTTGTAAGCCGTAGAATTATCCTTATGGAAACCTACTATTACAGTTGAGCCCGCAGGAATTGTGTTGATTTCAGATGCTTTTTTAATGATTACATTTGATCCCAGTTTATTGGCAAAAGTCTGATACGAACCTTCTTCTAATGGAACATAATATACTTTTGCGTTCCACCCGGAAATTGGAAGTAATCTTTGATTATTTTTAATCAAAGTCAGAGCATTAGAATAAAGATTCTGAACCAAAGTCTTATGAGAATCATTATTAAGATCAGCATTGATGTTTTCCGGATTTTTCGGAGTATACTGAGTTAATCCAAGGAAATATTTTGTTAATAGTATTTTCTTTACACTTTCCTCTACTCTGGATTGCGGGATTTCTTTATTATCAATTGCCTTTTGAATCAGCTTTTTACCTTCAGAAACTCCCTGAGAGAAAAGCATAATATCATTTCCTGCTTTAAATGCCATGGCATCCAGTTCTCCCGGTTTATATTTGTTGGCTACAGCTCCCATATTGAGAGCATCAGTGATGATTAATCCTTTATATCCGAGCTTATCTTTCAACAATCCTGTAATGATATTTTTTGAAACAGAAGCTGGAATTCCTTTTCCGGATTCTAGGCTAGGAACGTATAAGTGAGCCACCATTACGCCTCCGATTCCTTTATCCATCAAAGCTTTGAAAGGCGCCAGCTCTATAGAGTTTAATCTTTCCATATTGTGGGAAACCACCGGAAGATCAAGGTGAGAATCCGTATTGGTATCACCATGGCCAGGGAAATGCTTGATGGCTGCCAATATATTGTTATCCTGAAGTCCGTTAGAATAGGATAGGGCAGAGCTGATTACATTATCCACTTCAGAACCGAAACTTCTGTTGCCAATAATAGGGTTGTTCGGATTGGTATTAACATCCACTACCGGAGCAAAATCCCAGTTGATACCCATTCTGTGACAGTCTTCTGCAATTTTAGCAGACATCTGATAAACCAGATTCTTATCCTGAATAGCTCCAAGGGTCATTGCCCATGGGAATTTATGTGCTGTTGCAATTCTCTGGAACAATCCCCATTCAGCATCCATTCCGATCATTAAGGGAACTTTGGATTTCTGCTGGAATTCATTCACAAGGTTGATTTCTCTTGCAGCATCATCCTGCATCAGGATCAAGCCGCCAATTTTATCATTAGCAACAATATTTCTTACCTGATTGATATAGTCTTCTCCTTTATTAGTATATAATGCAACAATAAAAAGCTGGCCCAGTTTTTCATCCTGAGAAAGATTTTTATATGTCTTTTCAACCCATTGCTGGGCCTTTTTAAGATCTTCCTTCGATGTATTTTTAGGCTGATATTGGGCATTAATCCTAGGACTGATGATTGCTGCAATAAAGAGTGAAGTATATAATAATTTCTTCATGACTTTTTGAATAAGAACAAAAATACAATTAAAAAAATTGAGAAAAACAAAGATTTTGAAATTTTTGGTATATGATTTGAATACGCAATATAAATAATAACTAAACATTTATAAAAATGAAAAAAATACTTCCACTTATACTGCTAGCATTTGTTGGTTTATTTGTTATGAGCTGTAATAATGACGATAATGTTGTTGGAGACGGTGACACAATCAGCTTAATGCAGGATGCTACAGGGACTTTTAATAGCGGAAATGGATTCTTATTATCGAAAGGTATCAGTATTCAAAGTACAGATGTCGTTCTTGTGTATAGAAAAGAAGGCAATCTGTGGCAACAAATTCCCAAAACCTATTATCTTGATGACGTAAATGGTTTGCCAACAAATAGAGAACTAGATTATAACTTTAAGTTTAATACTAGTGATGTAAATATTGAGACAAAAGCAAATTTTAATCAGGGAACACAAATGACACCTGCAGAAACAGCTCAATATTTGACAAATCAAACATTTAGAATTGTACTTGTTCCAGCTAATGCAGCAGGTAGTAAAGCTAAAAAAGCAAAAGCAGATGTAGATTATAGTGACTATAATGCTGTTGTTAAGTACTATAATCTAGACGATTCTCATGTTCCAATAACAAGAGTAAATTAGTAAATATCTTTTCAGTTTTTTATAATTAAAAAGCCTCGGGAGTTATCTTCCGGGGCTTTGATTTTTCTTAATTAATTAAGATGATTTAAGAACATCTGAATCCTCCTGGATTACCACAAGGAGGATTAGGATTAGGGGTTACAACATGAGAAGGGTCAAAGGGCTTTTCTACAATTTTGATTCCAGTAACAAACATATTATAAGCATTTTTTGGTATGGAGGTTGCCCCTCTTTCTGCAAGTCCAGGCATAAAATAAATTATAAATGCATTTTTAGATTCGCTAGTAGAGAAGTTAAATGTCATTTCTTTTTTTTGGTTGTATGGTTCTGCTAATATGACAGTTTGAGATTTATAATAGTTCCTAACTACAAAAGGTGAAGGTTCAACAAAAGGCCTTGGTTCACAAGGATTATTTCCATTTATAGTAGGGCTGCTGGCTAGCTCTATCCCAATTGTTGGGAATGCTTCACTTTGAGGTACATCATACTTATTATCATCCCTTCTGTCCTCTCTGTTATTGTTTTTCGTTTTCCATATATAATCGGTAATCCATGCCGTTAATGTGATTTGATAAGTTACATTTGCCTTAAAAGGATGTTCTATAGAAAGTGCATTTGATTGAGGATTATTGGTAAGTGTGGTTTGTCCCCTATTGATAGTTGTTTTAGGAAGGTTCTCAATGTCAATTTTTATACCCTTCCAAAGAAATCCATCAGTTCTAGGCTTTCCATATCCTCTAAATGTATAACCAAAAAAGGAGAGTGGGGTTGGGCCAAATGCTGCTGTTGATTTATGTATATTTTCAACACTATATCCAGCTGTAAAAGTACATCCACCACCATCTGGATTTATAAGAGCTTTGTCTAATTTTAAATCCATAAGGGTTACCTCATTAAGACTATTGGCTAATAATTTTGAATGAGAATTTAGTACGGATTGATCCAGATCGGTTGTAAGAGGCAAAGTTTCATCTTGAGAATTAATAAGATCATTTGTACTTGTACAGCCTGTTAATAAAATAGTAGAGACAATAATTAGTGTTTTTTTCATAGTAAAATAATTTCAATGGCAAAGATATTATAATTTCATAAAATATACACTTGTTGGTGAAATATCAATAAACTTAGTCCTTTTAATTTATAATGATAATTAAAAAGCTCCAAAAAATATATTTTTCTGGAGCTTTTTAATAGTTTGTAATAAAGAAATTATTTATCATTGTCATCGAGCAGATGTCCAAAGAAATCTTTTTTTGTCTGTAAATAGCCTTTACTAATCTCGTTGGCCGGAATTTGTAATGGAATCCTTGAATTGAGATGAACATTACTCTCTACCACATATTTTACCTTTTCAGGATTATTGGTCAAAAGGTTGATGTCTTTTACATCCAACAGATTAAGAATTTCAATGGCTACACCAAAGTTTCTGTCATCTGCAGGAAGCCCAAGTTCAAGATTGGCCTGTACTGTATCAAGACCTTTCTCCTGTAATGAATAAGCTTTTAATTTATTGATGATGCCAATATTACGACCTTCCTGACGAAGGTATATAATAATTCCCCCGTTTTCGTGGATATATTTCATTGCTGCATCCAATTGCTGGCCGCATTCGCATTTTTTTGAATGGAAGACTTCTCCGGTAATACATTCTGAATGGAAACGGACATTCACAGGTTTTGAGAAATCTGTATTGTCTGCGATGATGGCCATGTGAGGCATCCAGTCGTTTTCATTTTCGGAGAAAGCGATCATTCGGAAATTGCCGTGCTCTGTAGGAACATTGGCTTCCGCCTGAATTTTAATCATTGATAATTCAATTAGTTTTTAACTTCCTGGTAAAGCATCTTCAATCACAGAAATATTGGTTTTTAAACGGACCAAATATCTGTTGAGAACTTCATCATCATCTTTGTCAAGGCTTTGTCTTTGCTTTTGAATCTTCTTGTATGATTTTTCGAAGCTTTTTAGTGCCCTACTTTTACCTGATGAATTATTGGCATCAATAGCATATAGATAATTCTGAAGGCTGTATTTCAAACTTGCCACCTCATCATTCAGCCCATTGTTTTTAAACTTAGGGAAAGTTGAGATAATATTTGAAATCTCAGATGCGTTTACATTTTCCTTGATATTGATATTAAAACTCTTCTTAGAGCCTCTATCTGAATCAGAGCCTTTTGTATCGCTATAAAAGTTATTTGACAGCGGAGAAAGGTTAAGCTTTTCCGTTGCGCAGGAAGATGTTAATAGTATTAGTACTCCAAAAAAAACTAGTCTTTTCATTTTTGTTGCCCTTTTTGATAAAGGATTGGGTTAAGACTTTCATCGTTATACATTTTCATTTGTTTGTATACTTTCATCTTAACATTACCGTTTTCAATATCAGCAAGCAACTGGTCTATAGAAGTTGACAGATCTTCCTTCTGAGTAAGCAGAACATCCAGTTTAGTCTGGCAGTTGTTCCTGTGTTCTTCAGAGGCAGATTCTCTATTGGCTTCTAATGACATATGATAGACCTTTAGTGCAAGGATAGATAATCTGTCTACTGCCCAAGCGGGAGTTTCCGTATTTATCTTTGCTTCAGGTTTAGGAGTTATATTTTCAAACTTATTAAGGAACCAGCTGTCTATATATTCTACCAGATCAGTTCTTTTCTGATTGGAGGCGTCTATTGTTCTCTTCAGTTGAAGAGCTTCAGCCGGATCAATATTTTCATCTCTAATTATATCTTCCAGATGCCATTGAACGGTATCAATCCAGTTCTTTGCATACAAAATCCGTTCCAAACTATCTTTTTCGAACGGGTTATTAATTAGAGCGTTAACGTCATCAGACACGTGATAGTCTTCAATAGATTGATTGAAGACTTTCCATGCAGTCTCAGTAAATTTCATTAATTCTAAGGAATTTTAGTTACTTGAAGAATTATTATCTGTAGAAGAAGATTTTTTTTCAGAACCTGGTTTGTCTTCTTCTTTCACCGCATCTTTAAATTCCTTGATTCCTGAACCTACTCCTCTCATAAGCTCCGGAATTTTCTTTCCTCCAAAAAGCAATACTAAAAGTATAGCTACGATAAGGATATGTTGCCAAGATAAGGCAAGTATTGTGAGTGTATTCATCTCTTAAAATTTTTGCAAAGTTACACTTTTTTTAATATGAAATCCAACCTAGTGGATCAACCGGTGTACTTCCGTTCCATACTTGGAAATCAAGGGTGTAAGCACCGTCAAAATCCTGAGCTACAGTTCCTACAGGGGTTCCGGCGGAAACCTGTTGTCCTTTGGAAACATTTACATTTCCTAAGTTGGAATAAATAGTAAAATAGCTTCCATGTTTAATGATTACAGTTTTTGTACCATCATTGTTTGCAAGTACTGAAGATACAGATCCCGGATATACAGATTTGGCACGGGTGCCTGCTGGTACAGAAAGTTTGATACCATTGTTTTCTTCTGTAATATTTTTGAATACAGGGTGTGGCTGTCTTCCGAAACGGTGGGTAATTCGTCCTGCTTTGTCTGTAGGATATCCTAATCTTCCTCTGCTTTCTGCAAAACTACTTCCTGTGGAGGTAGTAACTCCATAGCTTGTCATAGCCTTAGATTCTGCAGCTTTTTTGTCTTCTTCTTTTCTCTTGGCTAAGGCCAACTCTGCGGCTCTGGCTGCTGCGAGTTTATCTGCGGCTTCTTTAGATTTGGCAGCTGCTTCATCAGACGCTTTTTTAGCAGCTATTTTTCTTGCTTCATCTTTTGCGCTGGCTTCAGCTCTTGCAGCTTCTTCATTACGTTTTCTTTCTTCTTCAGCTCTTCTTGCAGCTAATTCTGCTGCTTTTTTAGCTTCAGCTTCAGCAATTCTTCTTTCTCTCTCCAAAGCTTCAGCTCTTGCTTTAGCCTCAGCTTCAATTCTTGCTTTTTCTCTTTCTGCAGCAAGTTTTGCTAAACGTATTTTTTCTGCTTCCGCTTTTCTTCTGGCTTCTTCTTCCGCTTTTGCAATTCTGATCTCTTCTGCAATAATTGCTCTGATCTGTCCTTCAAGAGCTTTGGACTGAACTTGTTTTTGCTTTAGCTCACCAGTAAGTTTTACTTCGTTCTTTTTAAAGTCAGCTACCAGTTGCTCTTTTTGAGCTCTTTCCGCATTAATCGTTGCTAAATCCTTCTGTTGATTTACCAGAAGGTTTTGTTTCTCTTTTACAGAGTTTTGTCTTTGCGTAATGGTTTTTTTGATCTGATTGGCTGCATCACTGATTTCAGCCGCTTTTTTATCCTGGTAATCAGAATATTGCTTTAGGTATTGTACTCTTCGAATACCTTCACCCAGATTTTTAGACGAAAGAATGAAGGTTACTTTATTCTGTACCCCTTTGTTTTTATAAGCATTTACCAAGACTTCAGCATAATTCTTTCTCAGAACGGCCAATTCCTTATTCTGACGGTTGATCTCAAGCTGCTTTAAATAGATGTCATCTTCAATAAATCTCTTTTCTTTCTGAGTGTTATTGTAGACCTTTTCTCTTAATACTAACTTTTGATTAACATTGGTAAGGTAGGCTATGGAAAGTTTAGATTCGCTTCTTGTTTTAGCTAAATCCGTATTTATTTGTGCAATTTGTTTTTTAAGTTCGGCATTCTGCTTCTGCAGCTGTTCTTTCTTCTGCTGTCCGTGGTGCAGTCCAAACATAAGAACACCTATTAAAAAGCTAAATTTTTTAATCATTTAATCTCAATTTTCTTATAACTGGATGGTACAGAATATGGTGTTTCCATCCTCGAAAAGTCAAATTTCGTATTTTCCAGTAAAATTTGACTAGATTTTGAACCTTTTATAATTATTTTAACATTTTGCGGAAGGCGTATTCCGTTGTATTCATTCCAGTCACTATATGATATTTCCAGTTCGTCCGGTGATAAAACATCTTTTAAATTGACACTTAATAAATCGTAATTGGTATCATATTGCAAAGCAATTTTATACTCTCTGCTTTTTTCATCGGTTACGATTTTCTGGTTTACATTGGAGACCATTTTATAACCTTGTGCATTTTGGGCTAAAGTAAATTGAGAATCGCTGATCTTTACAAAAGTTCTTCCCAAAAGGATTTTTTCCAAAGCTTTATAATCAATGAAGTTAACATTCAGCAGGTTATTAAGATAGTCGAAATCAGAATCAATGTAGGTTTTACTGGTTTTATCCTGGCCCTTTATTCCATCCGGGGTTGCAATACCTCTGGCAACATTAAATAAAAGAGCTCTCAGATTCATCCAGACCTTTTTATCATTTTCTATATAAATAGTAGCATCTAATGTAGGAATAAAACTTCCGGTTTCTACCCGCACTTTACTGTCTATTTTGATTTGCTCGAATTTTGGTGGGATCAATACATGTTCATAAAAGGTAAGTTTATCTCTTACCGGTTGATTTACATCTTTTGGGTTTCTGTTATCTTCTGTTGTTTGGATACTGTCCCTGCTATTGCCTGTAGTGTTTTTTACGGCATTACGGGTTTTACAGGAAGATAAGGCAAGAAGTAATAAAAGAAACGGGATCCAATTTTTCATGTATTTATCTTTTTTAATTAAAAAAATACGGTGCAATATTAACGCCAAACCACACAAAACATTTTGTGTGGTTTGGTTTATCTTATTTTAAATTAAATAATTACTAATCTTAATTATTTAGACAGGAAATCTAAAACAGAGTAATCTCCGAGTGAAATTTCTCTTGCCACTCCAAAATACTGAGCAGAATTCCCAATCATAGAATTGGAAAGGTTCCCGTGGTTGATTTTTGTGTTTTCCTGGATAAGAGAGTTCTCAATATTAGAGTTAACAATAGCTGTATTGTTTCCTAATGAAACTCCAGGTCCAACTTTAGAATTAGAAATTTTCACATTCTCACCAATAAAGCATGGTGGAATAATCAATGAGTTTTCAATTACAGCAGATGCCGGATAATGAGACATTTCTTCTTTTTCGTATTCAAGAATTTTACTGTTGGTTTCTACGGTTGCATTTTTGTTACCACAGTCCATCCAGTCATTCACTTTACCTAAAGTAAACTTAGCTCCTTTCGCTCTTAGGTTTTCCAATGCCATCGTCAACTGATATTCTCCGCCATTTTTAATGTCATTGTCCATGATGTAGTTGATCTCATCCATTAATTTTTCGGCACTGTTGAAATAATAGATTCCAATAATGGCAAGATCTGAAACAAATGTCTGAGGTTTTTCAACGAAATCAGTAATGAATCCATAGTTATCCAGCTTTACCACTCCGAATGCAGATGGATCCTCTACGCTTTTTACCCAGATTACCCCATCAGAGTTTTTATCCAATTGGAAATCTGCACGGAAAAGAGTATCAGCGAAAGCAATTACAACGTCTCCTGTCATTGACTGTTCAGCACATTTGATAGCATGAGCAGTTCCAAGAGGATCATTTTGATAATATAAACTTCCTTTTGCTCCCAGTTTTTCGGCGATCTGAATAAGTGATCTTTCGATCTCAGGACCAAAGTCTCCAATGATAAAAGCTACTTCTTCAATTTTTTCTCCTGCAACTTTAGCAATATCTTCTACCAATCTCTGTACGATAGGTTTTCCTGCAATAGGAATAAGCGGTTTTGGTACTGTCAGTGTATGTGGACGTAATCTGGAACCACGTCCAGCCATAGGAACAATAATTTTCATAGATGATATAACGATGTTTTTGTTTAAATGTAGGTATTTTTAGCTAAATATAGTAATTAAAACATTTTAGAAATATAATACTCATCATGTTTAACCACTCTGTTTGTTTTTTTAAGCTTAATAGTCATCAAAAGAGAGACCAAAGTTTAATTCTTCCTGATTCTTGATATAATCATATTTTTCTCAGAATAGATCAAAATGCCAAGGAAGGTTAAGAATAATAAATTACTTGTTAAAATATTATAGTTAAGATATTTTACAATGATAAAACTGAAAACGCCAAGCAATAGTAAGAAAAAAGATATTTTCTTCATTCTATAAGGGATCGGGTAATATTTCTGTCCCAGCAGATATGATATGATCATCATAATGGTGTATGCTCCGAATGTTGCCCATGCAGACCCCATCATACTGTGATAATAGGATAGTGCTAAGTAATTTAAAGCGATATTGATCCCTGCTCCAATCCATGAAATTGCAGTTCCAACACTTGTCCTGTCTGTTACTTTATACCATGTGGAAAAGTTATAGTATATTCCGAAACAAAGGTTGGCGATAACAATAATCGGGATAATATCTATAGCAATCCAATACGATTGATTGGGTATGAAAACACTTTTTAGCCAGGAAATATTAGCAATGATTCCCAGGGCAACAGCACATGCAAAGAAAGCAAAGTATTCTGCTACTTTAGCATAGGTCTTTTTGGCATCACCTTTATCCATTTGCTTAAAAAAGAAGGGTTCAATACCCATTCGGTAAGCGGTAACAAATAATGTCATCAGGACAGCCAGTTTATAACATCCTCCATAAGCACCGGCTTGCTCATCTGAAATATGACTTCTTTGAATGGACTTGTCAAAGTTTTCATTTACCATGAAAGCAAGACCTGCAAGCATTAATGGAAATGAATACTTAATCATACGTTTAAAAAGGGGAGCTACAAATTGGAATCTTACTTTCAATATAATGGGAAGTAGCAATAGAACTCCTAAGGCACTTCCTGCGAGATTACTGAAGAAAGGATAATCTACATTTTGATTTAAACCAAAGCTTTTCGAAACACTTTCCGGAATCCAGAAAAATAAAGCGGCTGTAAAAACTGCCTGAAATATAGACTGGAAAACTCTTACTGCTGAATATTTGATAGGCTTATTATGAAAACGGAGCCATGCAAACGGAATCACCAATAAATTATCGAAAAATGCAATTAATGCAAACCATTTAATATATTCAGGATTGTTGTGATACCCCAAATAATCGGCAATAGGCTGATTGAATAAGTAGCATAATGCAAGGAAAAGGGTAGAGGTAGAAAATAAAAACCAGAATGAAGTATTGAAGGTTTTTTTCTCGTTATCGTCTTCCGCAGAGAATCGGAAATAGGCAGTTTCAAAACCGAATGAAAGGATAATGTTGACAAATGAAATCCAGGCATAAAGCTGTGTGAAAATCGCAAAACCTTCATTGGGAATTTTATAGATCAAAAGTGGATTAAGAATAAATAAAATAATTCTTGGCGCAATGGCTCCCACTCCATAAATAATTGTTTGCCCTAATAATTTCTTATACAATTCGAAAAATTTTATGCAAATGTAAATATTTAGAAATTGATTTATTACGAGTGATCTTAAAATTCATTCATAAACCTTAATTTTGCTTTTTAGAGAAGTTAGAAGTAAGATGTTATCAGTTCATAATTATACTGAATAATTGGTTCTAATTGATAATTCAAGCTTTTTCTATCTTTAAATTTCTAATCTAATTTCTAAAAGTAAAATGAAGACCTTAATCAAAAATGTAAATATCGTTAATGAAGGAAAAATCTTTGAAAGCGATATCTTAATAGAAAATGATTTAATTTCTAAAATAGCTTCCGGTATTTCTGAAGATGCCGATCTGATGATTGACGGTACCGGAAAATACCTTCTTCCGGGAGTCATTGATGATCAGGTTCATTTTCGTGACCCGGGTCTTACCCATAAAGGAGATATTGAAACAGAATCAAGATCAGCGATTGCCGGTGGAGTGACCAGTTTTATTGATCAGCCTAATACTGTTCCTAATGCTGTTACTCAGGAATTATTAGCGGATAAATATGATATTGCTTCTCAGAAAGCTTATGCCAACTATGGTTTCATGATGGGAGGAACGAATGATAATCTTGAAGAAGTTTTAAAAACAAATCCCAGAAATGTTCCGGGAATTAAACTGTTCTTAGGGTCATCTACAGGAAATATGTTGGTTGATAATCCGGAGACCCTGGAAAACATCTTCAGCAATACAAAAATGCTGATTGCAGTTCATTGCGAAGATGAAGCCACTATCAGAGCCAACACCCAAAAGTATATGGATGAATATGGTGAAGATATCCCTGTAAAGTTTCATCATCTGATCAGAAGTGAAGAAGCATGTTATAAATCTTCATCCAAAGCTATTGAACTGGCAAAGAAAACCGGAGCAAGACTGCATGTTTTCCACCTTTCAACAGCTAAGGAGATGGAATTATTCAGAAATGATATTCCATTAAAAGATAAAAAGATTACGGCTGAGGTATGTGTTCACCATCTTACTTTTACAAATGAAGATTATAATACAAAAGGAGGTCTTATTAAATGGAATCCGGCTGTAAAAACACAAAAGGATAAAGATGCCCTTTGGGAAGCATTATTGGATGACAGAATTGATGTCATTGCAACGGATCATGCCCCTCATACTGCTGAGGAAAAGAATAATGTATATACAAAATGTCCTTCCGGAGCACCATTAGTTCAACATTCGTTGGTTGTCATGCTGGAAAACTATAAAAATGGTAAAATCTCCCTTGAGAAAATTGTAGAAAAAATGAGTCATAATCCGGCTATTCTTTTCAAAGTGGAAAAGAGAGGTTTTGTGAAAGAAGATTATAAAGCGGATCTTGTTTTGGTTGACTTAAATGCAGACTGGACAGTTTCTAAAGAGAATTTATTATACAAATGCGGTTGGAGCCCACTTGAAGGAATGAATTTTCATTCTAAAGTTACCCATACTTTTGTCAATGGACAGTTGGTTTATGATAATGGAAAAATTGCTGAGGAGAAATTTGGGGAGAGACTACTTTTCGAGGTGAAAGAATAATAAAAGTTATTATAACAATTCAATAGAAGCGGGCTTTAGCCCGCTTTTTTTATATAAAATTCCATTGGCTTTAGCCAAAACCTGTCAACAGGCTGATTGAAAAGGTTTATATAATCTGCGAGAGCTTATTTAAATATTAAATTTTGAAGAAATAGTTTCTCACGATCTATTTTTTAGCCTTATTGCCCATATAAAAAGTAAGTTTCCCACCATTCATAATTTCCGAATGTTTTAATGTAAAATTCTTAATTTCTCTTCCATTTAAGAGAATTTTCTGAACATATACATTTTGTGTGCTTTGGTTGATGGCTTCAATTTCAAAGGTTTTTCCATTTTCTAAATTTAAAATAGCTCTGTCAACTGCTGGACTTCCGATGGAATAGTTTTCTGAACCGGGTGAGACAGGGTAAAAGCCTAATGAACTTAAAATATACCATGCACTCATTTGTCCGGTATCATCATTTCCCCCTAAACCATCAGGAGTAGCTTTATATTGCATTTCAAGGATATGGCGGATCTGTGACTGTGTTTTCCAGGGTTGACCTGCCCAGTTATAAAGATAAGCAACATGATGAGCAGGTTCATTACCATGAACATATCCGCCAATAATACCTTCTCTGGTAATATCTTCCGTATCTGCAAAGAATTCATCCGGTAAGTGCATACTGAAGAGCTCATCAAGTTTTGAAGCAAACTTCTTTTTTCCACCCATCATTGTGATCAGTTCATCAGGATTTTGCGGAACAAAGAAGCTGTAGTTCCATGAGTTTCCTTCAATGAATCCCTGTCCGTGGGTACTTAAAACATCAAAATCTTTTTTGAAACTTCCGTCAGCCAGACGTGGGCGCATAAAGCCAGTGGTTTTATCGAAATTATTCTTCCAATTTTCAGAGCGTTTAATGAATTGATTATAAATTTCTGTTTCTCCCAGATGTTTTGCCAATTGAGCAATCGCCCAGTCGTCATAAGCATATTCAAGTGTGTTTGAAACGGAAGTTCCGTTTTTCTCCGCAGGAATATACCCTAAGTCAATATACTGTCCAATACCTTCATAGTCTCTTTTGTTGGCAGTTTCTACACATGCATTCAGGGCTTCTTTAGCATCACCATCATAGTTTCCTTTAATAATAGCATCGGCAACTACACTTACACTATGATAGCCACTCATACACCAGTTATCATTGGCATAATGAGACCAGATAGGTAGCATCTTCATAGAAAACTGATTATAATGAGCCATCATAGATCTCACCATATCATTATTCCGTTTGGGCTGGATAATATTAAAAAATGGATGGAGTGCCCGATAGGTATCCCAAAGAGAAAAGGTAGTATAATTAGTGAAATTTTCTGCTTTGTGAATATTCTGGTCCAATCCTTTATACTCTCCATTTACATCCATATAGGTTGTGGGATTGATGAATGTGTGATACATTGCAGTATAGAAATTGGTCTTTTGAATGTCAGAACCTTTAATAATAATTTTATTCAATTCTTTATTCCAATCTTCCTGTGCTTTTGCCTTAATCTGATCAAACGTTAAATTTCCAGCTTCTTTTTCAAGATTTTCCTGAGCGTTAGCCTGGCTTACAGGAGAAATTGC
The DNA here is from genome assembly GCF_037572595.1 of Chryseobacterium sp. MYb328. Classification (NCBI taxonomy): domain Bacteria; kingdom Pseudomonadati; phylum Bacteroidota; class Flavobacteriia; order Flavobacteriales; family Weeksellaceae; genus Chryseobacterium; species Chryseobacterium sp. MYb328. The sequence goes on from NZ_JBBGZQ010000017.1 coordinate 33,018, forward strand.
AAGTTTAATCTCAATAGATTCGTTCTCATTCGTATCAAAGTCAAAGTACATTTTCAGATTCTTACCGGCGATTTCCGGAAAATTTTTTGTCTGATCAAACTTTCTCCAAAATCCTTTGTAGACCTGCTTTTCATCATAATTTTTCTGACCGTATGATTTGAAAGGTTTTGAGAACTTCATTGCAAAATAAACCGTTCTGATTCTTGCCCAGCCGTTGGTCTGACGATACCCTGTAATGGTATTGCCATTCTCTACACGGGCGTAGGTCCATACATTTTTTCCATCATAATTGTAGATGCCTGCCATCAGATCCAGAATAATATGGGATTGTTCAGATTTAGGAAAAGTATACCGATGAACTCCAACTCTTGGAGTGGCTGTTAATTCAGCAAGAATGTTATGATCTTCGAGCTTTACCTGATAATATCCGGCTTCCGCTCTCTCGTTTTGATGTGAAAATCTGCTTCTGTATCCGTTTTCAGGATGAGATGCTGTTCCGGGATTAAGCTGAAGTTTCCCTACAGTAGGCATCACCAGAAAATCCCCCAGGTCAGAATGGCCTGTACCACTGAAATGAGTAGAACTGAAACCTGTAATGGTTTTATCCTCATAACGGTAACCTGCGCAATATTTATACACCTCACCATTGTATTTCCCGTTAAGTTCATAAGAAATACTATCTGTTTCCGGGCTTAATTGTATGGCTCCAAAAGGAACAGTAGCTCCGGGATACGTATGTCCCATTTTTTCAGTTCCGATAAGTGGATTTACATATTGGTATAATCTTTCAAATTTTTGAGCTTTAAAATGTATGCTTAAAAATAATAGAAACAGAAAAAAAGTGGGTTTGTGATTTTTCATTAATAACAAATTTTCAAAGGTTAAAATTAATTAAAATCATCATTTGCGGCTTTACTTTATAAGAATACGTTCAATATTTATTTTTTTTCGGAAAAACGGAAACCTATTCCGTGCAGGTTTTCAATTAAAATATCCTGTTCTCCAGCCAATACTTTTCGCAATCGGGAAATAAATACATCAAGACTTCTTCCCATGAAATAATCATCATCTCCCCAAATAGCCTTCAGGATATCCTGTCTTTTGACAACAAGATTTTTATGGCGGATAAAATATAAAAGCAGGTCAGACTCTCTTTGGGTGAGAGTGATATTGTTTTCTATACCTTGCAGGGTGTAGTTTTTAGGATCAAAATCATAGTTTCCGACTTTGTATTTTAGAGGAGAGGTATTTGTTTTCTTTGTACGCTTCAGGAAAACTTCAATTTTCAGCATCAGTTCTTCAATACTGAATGGCTTTACAAGATAATCATCAGCTCCTATTTTTAGCCCTTTGATTCTGTCTTCCTTTAAAGCTTTTGCTGAAATAAAAATAATCGGAATATCAGAGTTTTTACTGCGAATCTGCTTTGCTACCTCAAATCCGTTCATACCGGGCATCATAATATCCAGCAGACAAATATCATAATCCTTACTGTTAAATGCTTCTAATGCAGATTCACCATCCGAATAGCAGCTGATGTCATAATAGCTTTCCAGGCTGTCTTCAACCAGGAATGCTATTGTTTTGTCGTCTTCTGCATATAAAATTTTAGATTTCTCCATACTTACACATGATTAAATTGAAAACGGGGAAAATAGAGTAGTGGTAATTCCTTTATACTCATTATTCTCTACAGAAATTTTCCAGAGATGCTGCTGCACTACTTTCTTTACATAAAATAATCCAAGCCCAAAACCATTCACTTCCTCACTTCTTTTGGTAGGTACCCTATAAAATTTTTCAAAAATATGAGGAATATTTTTAGCAGGGATACCCAATCCGTTGTCTTTAAATTTTAAATATAAACCTTTTGAATCTTTATAGGTTGAAATTTTAATAACGGGTTTTGTTTCACAATACTTGATGGAGTTGTCTAAAATATTATAAATGATATTGGTAAAATGAAATTCATCAGCCATTATTGAAGTTGTGTTTTCAATATCTATCTCGATGCTGAGGTCTGCATTTTTGTGCTGTATGGTGTCTGCAATTTCCTGAATAAAAGGAAGGAGCAGGATTTTTTGAGGTTTTAATAATAATCCGGAAGCATCGTTCTTTGCAATATTCAATATTTTTTCAATATGATTATTAAGCTTGTGGCTTTGATTGATAATAATGGATGTGTAAGTCTGCAGTTTGGAGTTTTCCTGTACAAGATCCTGCTTGTTGAGTGCTTCTGAAGCTAAAAGTATTGAAGACAGAGGCGTTTTAAACTCATGCGTCATATTATTGATGAAATCTCTTTGAAGTTCTGAAAATTTCTTTTGCTGAATAATGGTATAGATAGAATACACATACACCAAAAGAATAATAATAAGGGCAAACGTGAGAAGATACCAGAATCTTAATGAACTGATAAGATAAGTTGTTTTATCAGGAAACCGGATGGAAAAGTAATAGGTAAGGTTTTTGTGTTTGGGGAAATTAATCACTTTGTTACTTGGACTTTCCTGATGGGTGGTCATAAACTTTCCGTACACCATTTTATCACTATGGCAGTTATATAATGCATATGCGTAATCCGTATTGATCTGGAAACGGGTAAATTCTGTTTTCAGATAATATTCAAGAACTATGGGATGAAATTCATTGTTAATATTGACTACGTAATAGTCATTGGCGATATTCTGTACAGGGTTTTCAGTATAGGAAGTTTTGCCTTCGGATAATTTCTCTGCAACTTCCATTAAGGCAATATTTACTTTTTGATTAAACTTTTTATCCTCAAGATTATAAGCTTGGCGGGTCCACATTAGTTGAGCTATTAAAATTCCGATAATAGCTATGAACCCCAGCGTTATGATGATATTGAGTTTTTTTATTTTCATTTCCTGAAACAATATTATCCAAAAATATCTATTTATCATTTATCATTAACAACTTGTTAACAAATGTTTGACAACAGTTAACAAGTTATAATCATAGTCTGTTTTACATTTGTTACATAGAAAAAAGATAACCCATTCCTAAATAATAAAATTTATACTCATGAAAAAATTAAAAATTACCGCTCTTTTGGCTGTTTTAGCATTCTCACCTTTTTATGCTAACGTACTTACTGCAGATGCTCCATCCATTGTAAAAATGGTTGCAGATGCTATTAAATGGAAATCAGAATCTATAGATGTAGGAAATATTCCTCAGGGAAAACCAAAATTGATCAGATTTGAATTTACCAATACAAGTTCAAAACCAATCATTATACAAAATGTGGCCCCTTCATGCGGATGTACTACAGCTGATTATACAAAAACTCCTATCCAGCCAGGGAAAAAAGGCTTTGTAGAAGCTAGCTATAATGCGGCTGCAGCTGGTCCATTTATGAAAACTGTAAATGTTACTACAAGTGAGAGTAAGACTCCTAAAACACTTTCATTCAAAGGCGTAGTTGCTTCTTAACAGCTTGTTTGGAAAAATAAAAAATAGCCTGGTAGTTTTATCAGGCTATTTTCTTTTGGAGTATTTGATGTATTTTTTTATTGATATAAAGAATAATTATTTGTAGCATCATTTATCAATCTATTTTAAAGGATTGCATGTCAATATTTATTATTTTTAAGAAAAAATATTTTATGAGTCTATATACACAACCAATGTTGCGCGAAGGTGCACTTAAAGATAAAGTAGCGATTGTAACCGGAGGCGGAAGCGGGCTTGGAAAAGCAATGACCAAATATTTTCTTGAACTGGGAGCTCATGTGGTGATCACTTCCAGAAATCTAGAAAAGCTACAGGCTACAGCTAAGGAACTGGAAGAAGAAACAGGAGGTAAAGTTCTTTGTGTATCTTGTGATGTGAGAAACTGGGATGAGGTGGAAGCGATGAAAGAAGCTACGCTTAAGGAATTCGGTAAGATTGATATTCTGTTAAATAATGCAGCCGGAAACTTTATTTCTCCAACAGAAAAACTGACTCATTCTGCTTTTGATTCTATTTTGGATATTGTTTTAAAAGGAACTAAAAACTGTACACTTTCTGTAGGAAAGCACTGGATAGAGTCCAAAACACCGGGAACTGTGCTGAATATTGTTACAACATATGCCTGGACAGGCTCTGCCTATGTGGTACCTTCTGCCTGTGCAAAAGCAGGTGTTTTGGCTATGACCCGATCACTGGCTGTAGAGTGGGCTAAATATGGAATTCGTTTCAATGCGATTGCTCCGGGACCTTTCCCTACCAAAGGAGCTTGGGACAGGCTTCTTCCGGGAGATCTTCAGGAAAAATTTGATATGAAGAAAAAAGTTCCGTTAAGAAGAGTGGGAGAACATCAGGAGTTGGCTAATCTTGCAGCTTATCTGGTTTCAGATTATTCAGCATATATGAATGGTGAAGTGGTAACAATTGATGGTGGCGAGTGGCTGCAGGGTGCAGGAGAATTCAATATGCTTGAGGCAATTCCGGGTGAAATGTGGGATGCATTGGAAGCTATGATTAAAGCAAAAAAATCTAATTAATTAAATTTTTATAAAAAAGCTCCCGGATTTGTAACAATTCCGGGAGTTTTTTTTACCTATAGATAAACTTTTTCAAATGAATTGTAAATTTCCGGTACTGATTTCTACTGTTGCTGCCTTCCTTTTTACAGGATCTGTATATGCTCAGGAGACACCCAAATATGATTACGTAGAAGCGTTTAAGCCATTCTTCTACCCACAGACTGGTACGGAAACCCGCTCTGCGAGTGGGCAACCGGGACATGCCTATTGGCAGAACTCAGCAGATTATCATTTAAACATAAGTCTGAATGAGGATAAAAAAGAGATTGCAGGAACTGCTGAAATCACATATACAAATAATAGTCCTGATCAGCTAAGTTTTCTTTGGTTACAGCTAGATCAGAATTTATTTGCAAAAGATTCCCGGGGCAATGCTGTGGTGCCCCTGTCTGGAAGCAGAAATGGAGCTCATGGAGAAACATTTGATGGAGGGTATACTATTAAAACTGTAAAGCTTGATGGTAAAGAAGTGAAATACACAATTACAGATACAAGAATGCAGATTGATCTGCCTAAAGAATTAACATCTAAAGGTGGAATTGCAAAAATTACCATCGATTATTCCTTTATTTCTCCAGAATATGGTTCAGACAGAATGGGGGTACAGAATACAAAGAATGGTAAGATATTTACCATGGCACAATGGTATCCAAGAATGTGTGTCTATGATGATGTAATGGGATGGAACACGTTGCCTTATGTAGGAGCTTCTGAATTCTTTTTGGAGTACGGAAATATTACTGCTAATATCACAGTGCCAGCTAATCATTATGTAGTTGCATCCGGAGAATTGCTGAACGAAAAAGAAGTATACAGTAAAGACGAAATCAGCCGGTGGGATCAGGCAAGAAAGAGTGATAAAACAGTAATGATCCGCCCTGAAACTGAAATTGGAAAAAACAAGAATGCAGGAACAAAGACCTGGAAATTTAAAATTGATCAGGCAAGGGATTTTGCGTGGGCATCATCTGCCGGATTTATTCTGGATGCAGCAAAAATAAATCTTCCCAATGGCAAAAAATCATTGGCCATCTCTGCTTATCCGGCTGAAAGTGCAGGAGACAAAGCTTGGGGGAGATCTACAGAATACACCAAAGCAGCAATAGAACACTATTCAAATAAATGGTATGGATATACCTATCCGGCAGCTACCAACGTTGCAGGAAATGAAGGAGGAATGGAATATCCGGGAATTGTTTTCTGTCATATGGATTCCAAAGGGGAAGATCTTTGGGGGGTGACGGATCATGAATTCGGGCATAACTGGTTTCCGATGATAGTTGGATCTAATGAAAGGCTATTTGCATGGATGGATGAAGGTTTTAATACTTTTATCAATGAGCTTTCAACAGAGGCTTTCAACAAAGGAGAGTATTATAAAAAACAGGATATGGCGAGAGCCGGAAGTTATCTGATGAGTGATAATCTGGAGCCGGTTATGGTAGGTCCTGATAATATGAAAGAAGCAGATATTGGGGCATTGGCTTATTACAAACCGGGTGTCGGGATGTCTATTTTAAGAGAAACAATTCTGGGACCTGAAAAATTTGATAAAGCACTCAGAACTTATATTGATCGTTGGGCCTTCAAACATCCTACACCCTGGGATTTCTTCCATACGATGGAAAATGTTTCTGGAGAAGAGCTGAATTGGTTCTGGAGAGGATGGTTTTTTAATAAATGGAAAATTGATCAGGCGGTTAAAGATGTAAAATACATTAATGGAGATTTTAAAAACGGAGTTCAGATTACGGTTGAAAACCTTGGACAGTTACCAATGCCTACAACTGTTCAGCTGAAATTCAAAGATGGAACATCCAGAAATATAAAGATTCCTGTTGAAGTTTGGAAGAGAAATAAAGAATGGAAATTCAAAGTAGATTCTAATAAAGAAATAGAGGTAGTAAAACTGGATCCGGATTCTAAGATTCCTGATGTTAACATGAAAAATAATTCTTTGGGACTTGCAGACGCGAAACCTATTGATAAGATCAATGCCAAGGATTTCACGGGAATCTACGGAACTAAAGAATCTCAATTTAAAATTACATTTATTGAAAAGAATGGCCAGCTTTACGGAAAACCAGGAGGGCAGCCTGAATTTCCTTTAGAATACTCAGGAGATAATAAATTTATTTTTGAGCAGGCAAATGTTACTATTATTTTCAGCAAAGACAAAAAGACGATGACCCTTGAAGATGGGGGAAGAGAACATAAGTTCAATAAAGAATAACCTGTTTTTCTGCTGTAGGAGATAATTTAACATTATCATGATATAAAATAAGACTTCCCTGACTCAGAGAAGTCTTATTTTTGTTTCAAATTTGATAATATATATGATGAGTTTCAGACTTTCAATGATGTTTCTGATGCTTTTTGCATTGGGGTTTTCACAGGATCTTATGGTAATGAGTTTTAATATCAGGCTGAATGTTGCTTCAGATAAGGAAAATGCATGGCCAGAGAGAAAGCAGGATGTTGCTGATCTATTAACTTATTATCATCCTGATTACTTTGGAGTGCAGGAAGCTCTTCCGGAGCAGATGAAGGATATTAAAAGTGGATTGAAGAATTACGATTATATAGGAGTAGGAAGGGATGATGGTAAAGAGAAAGGAGAATTCTCCGCTATTTTTTATGATACCCAAAGGCTGAAAGTGGTGAAGTCGGGAACGTTCTGGCTGTCTGAAACACCTGAGAAACCTTCGAAAGGCTGGGATGCAGCTTTGAACAGAATTTGTACCTATGCTGTCTTTAAAGATAAAAACTCTAAAAAGGAATTTCTTGCCATGAATCTTCATTTTGATCATATAGGAAATGTAGCCAGGGTAAAATCTTCTGAACTGATCCTGAAAAAAATCAAAGAACTTAATCCCGGGAATCTGCCCGTTACCATAAGCGGAGATTTTAACCTGACAGATGATACCGAACCTGTTAAGATACTTTCACAAAATATGAAAGATACTTTTTATCATTCGGAAACCAAGCATTATGGGCCTGTAGGAACCTTTACCGCCTTTAATGTAAATGAAATACCCAAAGAAAGAATAGATTATATTTTTACAAAAGACTTTAAGATACAATCTCACAGACATATCAATGACAGAAGAGAAAACCTCCTTTATCCGTCAGATCACTTTCCGGTTATTGTGAAGCTTTCCTTTTTAAATTAATGAGTGGGAAAATCAATTTCAAATCCAATGCCTCTGAGGGATTGGATTTTTATTTCAGGGTCATTGCTGAAATATTTCCGTAGTCTGCTGATAAAGACATCAAGGCTTCTTCCTGTAAAATAATCATTGGTTTCCCACAGATTATCCAGAATATCATTCCTTGTGATAGTGGAGTGGTTATGCTTCAGAAGATAAAGCAGCAATTCCTGTTCACGCACTGTCATCCGGGTATTTCCGTTAGGGTGGGAAAGTAAAAGTTTTTGTGTATCTAAAGAATATTGCCCGATTTTTATCTGGGGTTCAGTTATTGGTGGTAAGGTTCTTTTCAGGATGTTTTTGATTCTCAATACCAGTTCTTCGGGATCACATGGTTTGGCAATGTAGTCGTCAGCCCCTATTTTTAACCCCATTAATCTGTCAATTTTCTGATTCTTCGCTGTTAAAAATAAAATCGGAAAGTTGTTTTTTTCTTTTAATATTGTTTGAGCCAGAGAAAAGCCATCAATATTAGGCATCATAATATCCAGAATAGCTATCTGAAAAGGAAAAGCGGTAGAAAGAAGCGGTATGATATCTTCAGGATTCTGGAACCAGCTGACCTCAAAATCTTCCAGTTCAAGATATTGTTTCAGGATCATACCGAAATCAGGATCGTCTTCTGCCAGTAGGATGTTAGTTTTCATAAGGAATGGTTATTTTAAAAGTAGTTCCCATGTGGAGTTGACTGGAGACATTAATTTTGCCATGATAGAATGTCACTATTTTTTTGACGAAATAGAGCCCAAGCCCAAGTCCTTTGTTGTTGTGAATATTATTATTCTGTATTCTGTAGAATTTTTCAAAAATATTTTTCAGTTCTTTGCTTTCCATACCATGACCATCATCAGTAACTTCAATTTTCAGATTTTGAGCCATACTATTTGTATTGATCTTTACAGTAGAAGCACCATATTTTATGCTGTTTTCACAAAGATTTCTGATGACTGTTTCCAAAAGATTTTTATCAAATGGAAGTGGTTTTGAAACTTTATTTTCAAATGTAAAATCTGTCTGGGGATAAGTGAAAGCCAGATCCTGAATCAGAAAATCCCAATCTTCCGGTTGTATGGCAATTATTTCTTCCGGGACTTCATCTTTATGCAGCTGAAGCATCAGGCTTTCAAGTCTTGTGATCTGCCTGTCAATTAATGGAAGAGTATCAGGATTCCATCCTTTTTTTAACGTTTTGGAAGCTATTTTTAAGGTGGCAATAGGTGTTTTAAACTCATGAGAAATATTATCCACAACTGTGTGGAGAATTTCTACCTGCTCCTGCTGTCTGATCAGGTTCTTAATCGTAAAAATATAAAGGAGAAGTACACTGGTAAGTAAGAGGATACAACAGATGATAAGGAGGGTAAGCTCTTTAAAAACAATGCTTTTAATATTTTTAACTTCAAAATCAGTCTGGCTGTTTACATAGAAGGTATCTCTTTCGTTAGCTAGTTCTTTTCCTTTGAGCTCCTTTGTAGATGAGGTTCTCCAGGTTCCGGTGCTGGTGATCTTAGGATTGGTAACCTTGTCTGTGGTTTCGTAAATAATGATAGGTTTGTCAATAACCTTGGTACTATCCGGAAGGTGAATGATAGAAGTATACTGAACCCGGACACTGATCTTATAACCGTCTTTTTTCATACGATCGTTGAGGTAGTGGCTCAGTCTTTTACTGGCAGCTTTTCTGCCTTCTATAAAATATTGCAGAAATTTTTTTTTGTTGATTTCTTTATTGTAGTAACGGATAAGAAGTTTCTGGAGAGAATCACTTTTTGTTTCCTGTACTTCGTGAACATTCTCAAGCTGATCTGTATAACCAACAATACTCTGGTCTACCGATCTGTAGATTTCCCTTTCTTTAACCTGATAGGTTTTATACATAAAATAGACCTGTATTCCAAGCAAAAGAAGGAATAAGGTAGCAAAAAGATACATCAGGTTTCTGTTCTTGGATATCATTAAAACAAAGATAAAGTTTTACCATTTTAATGGAATATTATTTTTATCATTAACCCATCATTAACCTTGCGAAGGATATATTTTTTCTTAATTTTAAATACTGAAATTCACTTTTCCATGAAAAAACAGATTGCCTTTTTTATCTTATTGATAGGAGCTATGGTAAATTCCCAGACTCATCGTTTCATCTATGAACTTCAATACAGACCAGATCCTAATGACGCCGCTTATGATCAAAGTGAAATGATATTGGATATTAACCCCGAAGAGGTAAAATTCTATGAAATTGAATTTTTAGTAAATGATTCTCTTAATATTCTTCATGGAAATAACTCATCCCAGTATACAAGTTTGTGTGAACAAACCATCATTCGTAAAAGAAATTCAAATAAAAATAAAAACTATTTTCAGATAAGGATGATGCCTTATTATTATGTTTTTGAGACTGAAGACAACATTCACTGGAAAATAGAACCTGATACTAAAAAGATCAATAATTATAATTTACAGAAAGCAACTACAACATTTGGCGGAAGAAACTGGACAGCGTGGTTTACACAGGATATTAATATTCCGGAAGGCCCTTATAAATTCAGAGGACTGCCAGGATTAGTGCTGTATGTAGAAGATGATAAGAAAGATTTTATCTATTCCTTTTCCAGAAATGTTAACCTGCCCAAAACATATGATACTAAAGATTTTCTTGAAAAACATTATTCATTAGACCCTATCACTATTGATTTTAAAAAATGGGTAAAACTGAATCTTGAGTTTTATAATGATCCTTATGCAAGAATGAGAACAGAGTTTCAGCCAGATTGGAATGTAAGAATTGAGGGGAAGCAAATCAAAAGTAAAGAAGACTTTGCCGGATTAACGAAACAGACCCAGGCAAGTATTAAAAAGTACTATAATCCTATAGAGTTGGACAGGGCTATCCCTTATCCTTAAAATATATATTACTTCAAATTTAACCCTGAATTTCCTTATTCAGGGTTTAGATTTTATCAAGATAAAGGCATTAACCCATCATTAACTTTGCATTAACCGTAATTCTCCTGCCCATTATAGAATTTTGCCCTGTAAAGCAATACTATGTTTTGCTTTACATTATTCTTAATAAAATAATCATGAACAAAATTCTTCTTTTTCTATGTTTTCCGATGATGGTACTGGCCCAAAAGGAAAGAATAGTAGGAACGGTGATGAATACCGAAAATGAAAAACTCTCAGCAGTGCATGTAACGCTGTATAATTCAAAAAACGAATTAATTAAAGAGCTAAAGACTGATACTAACGGTGGTTTCACTTTGGAAATTATTGCAGAAAACAATGTGAAATTGGTAGTGAAAACGATTGGGTATTCTCTATTTGAAAAAACATTGGATCTGGAAAAACCAGAAGCTTTACAAATCATTCTTAAAAAGGAGTCTCAGGAAATTGAAGGTGTTGTTATGACCAAGAGGAAGCCATTGGTTAAAAGAAAAGTGGACCGCCTGGAATTTAATGTAGAAAACAGTAATATTTCATCACTCAATGCATGGGAGATTTTAAAAAATACTCCAAATGTAATGGTCAATAATAATGTTCTGACGGTGAAAGGAAGTACGGGAATTCTGGTTGCCATTAATGATAAAAAAGTAATGCTTACAGGTGATGAACTTAAAAACCTTCTGGAAAATACACAAGGCGATGAGGTGAAGTCTATAGAAGTAATTACCAACCCGTCTGCAAAATACGAAGCTGCAGGAAGTGCAGTACTGAATATTGTGATGAAAAAGAATAAAATTGAAGGTTATCGTGGTATTGTTTCTTCAAAATACATTCAAACGCAGTATGCAAAGGCTGTTTTCGGGTTGTCACAATATTATAAAAAAGATAAGCTCTCTGTGATGGCGAGCTATTATAAAGGGATGGGAACTTATTACCGTGAAGGATATGACTATGTTAATTATGCTGAAAGCCAGACCAGATGGATAAGTACGATGAACAGGAAGGATAAAAACACTAACCAGAATACCCTGAATTTTAATGTGGAATATGAGTTGGATAGTTTAACCAGCTTAAGCCTCAACTATTCAGGTTTTTTTTCTCCAAAGTCTCATGGAATTTATGATGTACCGACACAGATCTATAACAGTCAGGATATTCTAGAGTCAAATTACAGAACCTTTAATGATCATCAATCCCGTTCTGCCAACAGTTCTGTTAGCTTCCAGGCAGACAGAAAACTGAATAAAAAAAGCAGCCTGTCATGGATCAACTACTTTACGGGAAATAATTCCGGGAAAGATCAGAATGTAGCTACACACCTAAATTTTGCAGGTCAGCCATCAAGAGAAGATAACTTCCTTACTCAGAATAAAGCAGATGTAAAATTATATTCCACGCAGTTGGATTATCAATGGAAAGGAGATCAATGGGAAATTGAATCCGGTACAAAATACAGTTTTGTAAAAACAAACAGTACATTGAATTTTTCAGATAATGAAAACGGAATATTGCAGTACCGACCTGAAAAGAGTAGTGTCTTTGACTATAAAGAACATAATTTTGCTTTGTATTCCTCACTTTCTTATAACATTGGAAAATGGAATTTCAAAGGAGGACTTCGTGCAGAAATGACCAATCTGGAAGGAATTGTTTCAGAACCTTATGATCTTAATAAAAATAAATACTGGAAGTTTTTCCCAACTTTTTATGCGCAATACACAACGGAAAATAAGCATGAGTTTGGGTTTTCCTATGGTAAAAGAATCAACAGGCCTTCCTATTCATGGCTGAACCCAGCAAAGTCTTATTATAATCTGTTTTCTTATTTTCAGGGGGATCCACAACTAAAAGCGACAATTATTCATAATCTTAATCTTACCTATTCCTGGAAGAATTGGAATGTGGAGCTTTATTACAGAAAGGAACTGTACCCATCTATGGAGATTTCTTATCAGGTGCCATCAACCAATAATGTGGTTTATCATTTTACCAATATTGAAAAAGGACAGGCATTTGGGATCGATTTATATAAAAACTTTGAAGTAAAGCCATGGTGGAATATTATAGTCTCTGAAAGCCTGGAGCACAACGAAAATTATTTCAATGGCGTTGACGGTATTCTGCACCAGAATAAAGTATGGAGTCTGGGGTCTAATCTTTCTACGAGCTTTACTTTGGATAAAAACAGTGACTGGAAGATGGAAATGGGACACCGTTATTATTCTCCGGGAGTTCAGGGGCCTTTCAGGATCTCCAGCACCTGGTCTGCGTATTTTGTGATGAACAGAAAGTTTTTTAATAAAAAGCTGGAAGCATCATTGGTTTTGAGTGATATTTTCAGAACAACAGGGCAGAAGGTGGTTACCAGATATGCCAACCAGGATAATTATTTCCTGGATTATACAGATGCCAGGGGCTTTACCTTGTCATTAAAATACAATTTTGGAAATCAGTCTGTAAAAAATGCCAAAACAATCAGAAAAACATCCGAGCAGGATAGGCTTTAGAATATTTTAAACAAAAAATTAATTACCATAAAACATTATTATAAAAGAAATTCTTACTTGGTGTTACATTTTCGTTATTTTTGATACCAATCTTAAAAAGAGATCATTATGAAGAGAATTTTTTCCGGAATGTTGGTGGTTGTTTCATTGCTACAATTGTCTGCCCAGGAATTGTATATGCCGAGAAATATTAAAAAAGCTTATGAAAAAGGGACCCGTGATATTTCCGGAGCACCGGGTAAAAACTACTGGCAGAATAAAGGAATTTACAATGTTGAAGTAAAAGTAGATGCCAATACAAAGATTGTTTCCGGAAAAGAAACCATTATGTATACCAATAACAGCCCGGATAATCTCAATGAGCTGGCAATAAGATTTGTGAATAACCTACACAAACCGCAGTCTCCAAGGTCAGGAACTGTTTCCAAAGACTTTTTGTCCACAGGGCTTAAGATTAAATCATTCATTGTAAATGGAGAAAAGTATGACATCAACAGTGATGATTGGGGAACTGTTGAAAAAGTAAAATTAAAATCAGCTTTAAAATCAAAATCAAAATCAGAAGTAAAGATTGAATGGGAATATCCATTGTCTGTACAAAGTGGAAGAGAAGGTCAGATTGATCCGGAAACATTCTATGTTGCATATTCCTTCCCAAGAATTTCTGTGTATGATGATTATAACGGATGGGATATGCTTCCGCATTCTGACAGACAGGAGTTTTATAATGACTTTAATGATTATAGCTTTGCTATTACTGCACCCAAAAATTATGTCGTTTGGGCAACAGGAGATTTCCTGAATCCTGAGGCCGTTCTTCAGCCAGAATATTTAAAAAGATATAAAGCTTCTTTGAAAAGCGATAAACTAATGCATATCGCTACAGAGCAGGAAATGAAATCCGGAAAGGTAACCCAGCAGAATAAATGGAATGTCTGGAAGTTTAAAGCCAGCCATATTACAGATTTCTGCTTTGCATTGAGTAATCATTATGTATGGGATGCTGCCAGCGTTCAGCTGAAAACCAAAAGAGCTAGTGTTCAGGCAGGATATAAAGCCGGAGCAAAAGATTTTGAACACTATGTAGACTGGATGCGTTACAATCTGGACTGGTTTTCCAAAAACTGGCCGGGAGTAGAATATCCTTATAATGTAATGACAGCTATTCAAGGGTATGCCGATATGGAATATCCGATGATGATTAACGATACAAGTATTCCGGATGACCTTAAGGATGCCAGGCTTACTGCGGATCATGAGATTGCCCATACTTATTTCCCTTTCTACATGGGAATTAACGAAACGAGATATGCTTTTATGGATGAAGGCTGGGCAACTACTTTAGAGTATCTGATCGGAATTGATGAGAATGGTGAAGCTGCAGCAAAAGAGTTTTATAAAAATTTCCGTGTAAAAAGATGGATCAATGACCCTTCAGCAGAGCAGGATCAGCCGATCATTACAATGAGTACGCAGGTAAGTGGCTCTGGATACGGGAACAATTCATATGTGAAATCATCCCTGTCTTATCTTGCATTAAAGGATTATCTGGGGGATGAACTGTTTAAAAAGGCGTTACATCATTATATGGACAACTGGAATGGAAAACACCCAGTTCCTTGGGATTATTTTAATTCTATGAGTACAGGTTCCGGTAAAAATCTTAGCTGGTTCTTCCAGAATTGGTTCTATACCAATAATTATATTGATTTAAAATTTGCAGGAGTCAATCAAATGAACGATTTACTTACAGTGAATGTAGTTAATACAGGTGGTTTTGCTATCCCTTTTGATGCCATATTATCTTATGAAGACGGAAGTACTGAGAAATTGCATTTTTCACCTTCTGTCTGGGAAAAAGACCAGAAACTTACTGATCTGGTAATTCCTATTAAGAAAAGAGTGAAATCTGTACAGCTGGACGGAGATATTTTTATGGATTATACGCCAGCAGATAATACTAAAACATTATAAAAGTAAAAGCCTTCAGATCCGAAGGCTTTTTTATTTTAGAAAAATGCGGTTAATCTCAAACCCAGTGTAATATAACTTATTTTTTCTTTAGCAATAAGATTATTCAGTTCCTGATCCAGTTCTGCACTTTCTTTGATATCATCGCTGAAATGATAACGGATGGTAGAATTGATCAGATTGTAATCTGTATAAAAAGTAAGGCCTAATCCAGGATTAAACTTATAGGTCATAGAAGCTCCTGTGTTCCAACGGAAAGCGGGTTTAGGTTTGTACCTGGCTATCTGTAACTCATGACTAGGGGCATCTATATTATCTCCTTTTACAAATACTTTTCCACTGGCGGTGGCAGAATATCCACCGGTTACCTTTAGCATAAGCTGCCATTTATCAGAGAACTCATGAGAGAAATATGGTCCAATACCTGCAGCTAAGAAACCCATAGATTGGGTTTTAATTTCATGCTCACCAAAATCCTGTCCGTCATCAAAAGTTATTCGCTGGGACTTGATCGGAAAGCTGCTGAAAGTAATATCTGCCCCCACGCCCCATTTTTTTGAAAAAAAGTAAGCCCCTTCCAATCCGCCTTCAAAACCGGTTTGTTTTTTGTCATCCAGTTCAGATTCTTTCAGGAAGTTGGTCGTACCCAATGCGGTTCCCATCTTTAGAGCAAGAAAGGATGGATAGTCATTTCCCTGTATTCTGGATAAAACACTTAAATTATCTCCTTTATTTTTATAAATTTTATCAATAAAAAAATACCCGAGTTCTGTGGATATAATCCCGATTCCTGCACCGGCAAGAATATCAGGAACCCAGTGTCTGTTATTTAAGTTTCGTCCCAATCCAGTAATGGCGGCAGAACCGTACCCTGCAATACTGTAGGCCGGGTTTACCATCCCGTATTCCTTGTGTAGAAAACTGGCATTGGTAAAGGCCATTGCTGCATGCCCTGACGGAAAAGCGTTGTTTTTGGACCCGTCCGGACGTTCAACTTTTGCAGTATATTTGATAGAATTGACTAAAATTCCCATAATCAGCAAACTGGCACCATAAGATAAAGTAGCTCTTCCAACATTGTTTCGCCCTTTTACTCCTCCCAGTTTAAGACCATAAACGGCTACAGCTGGAGCATACTGAAGGTAATCATCATATTTGACTTTAAAGTTGGGCAGGTACCGGTTTCTTACCTCACGGATATTTTCTTTTTCCCCCCATGTAGCTGCTGCTGCAGTAAAAAGGATAGCTGGAGCCACAGATTTTTTTACCCAATCCTTTTTAAAAAATGGAGTAGATTCTTTTAGAGGTGAATTGGTGTTGATTAAAGCAATATCTTGCTGAAGATTTCGAGATTGAACAGTATCCTGTGCTTTATAACTATATAAATGCAGTAGAATCCCTGATGCTAGGGCTATTTTTTTCATCCTTGTGACTGTGAAATTTTAAATCGGGTAAAAATAAAAAAAAAAGTCTATCCCAAAAATTGAGATAGACTATTTTAATAATTTTATAATATAGTAAGTGATGTTGTTGACTATCTTAACCCAGATCTTGGTCCGGATGCTGATACTACAGCCTGCATTCTTGTTTTTTGATTCGCAGAGAACATAACCATAGACTTGTCATCTACATAATCCATATAGTTCATGAACATTTGAGAACGGCTTACTCCTCCACAAACTCTATTTAAAGGATATGTTGGATTTCCATAGTTAGGACCAGGAGAGGTTGGTGTGTCATTAGAATAATCTGTCTGGCATCCTGCATTAGATGATCCCCAAAGATGTGGAAGGTTTAGATAATGCCCTACCTCATGCGTTACTGTTCTTCCTAAGTTGAATGGTGCAGAGGCTCCGGTTTTTCCTATATACTGATATCCTATTACAAGACCATCATACCAT
This sequence comes from Chryseobacterium sp. MYb328, assembly GCF_037572595.1. NCBI lineage: Bacteria > Pseudomonadati > Bacteroidota > Flavobacteriia > Flavobacteriales > Weeksellaceae > Chryseobacterium > Chryseobacterium sp. MYb328. The sequence goes on from NZ_JBBGZQ010000017.1 coordinate 50,111, forward strand.
TGTCCTGCATGTTCCGGATAATAAGCATAGCCTAGAGTTCCGGGCTGGCTGTTTTCATCAAGAATTGAATTGACAACCCAGATATTCATATTTTTATTCACATCAGTAGCATTAATACCTCCAGTAGTCGCTTTTTTCATCTCTTCTAGATCAGATCTCCAGCCAGTTTTTGAGCTTTGCTTGCGGTTGGTTGCTACTAGTTTGAAACGGATTTTTACATCTCCTGCTGCTGAAGGTTGAAATGCAGAAGGAATTTTATTAATGTCGGAATTGGTGGCACCATAATCAGCATTGAGTACAGCAATTTGTTCTGCGATTCTTGCATCAGAAACGTTTTGGGTAGAAGTATTGTAGATAACATTAAAAACAACTGGGATCTCAACAGTTCCGTCTGCAAGTACTTTTCCTAATTTAAGTTTTTCTGCAAATTTTTCGGTACTGAACTCAATCTCGGCCATTTTTTGTTGGAGTGCCGGATTTTTCAGAAGCATTGCTTGTCTTATTTCTTCAGACGGACATTTTCTCTGGGTAGCAGTTGATGCAGTAGGAGAAGCTTCTGAATTCATTGAGGATTCATTTTGATTGGTAATGCTGTCATTATTACAGGCTGACATAAAGCTCAGAATTAGAGCTCCTAAAAAGAGTTTTTTCATATCGTTATAATATAATGTGGTTGAGAGTATGAAATTATATTATTTAAAATTAATATGCAAGTTTTTTGTCTAAATTCTTAATAAATGTTTATTTTATTCATGTTTTAATTGAATATATTTCAATATAATTACGTTTGTTTTGTATTTTAATCAATTATTGATTATTGTTTTATATTTCACTTTTAAGTGTATTTTTAAATGAAAATAAATTATATTTTTTTGTTATTTATAGAATATTTTTCGCAATGAATTAATCAATAAAATAGCTTTAAATGAGAGTTGTAATTATTGATTTATTTATCTTATTCTTCTTAGTGTATGGTTTTGATGTGGGGGAAATAAAAAAACTATCTCAATTTGAGATAGTTTTTAAAAATTTTTAAAAAATGGATTTTTAATTAACTCTTAATCCAGCTCTTAATCCATTAGCTGCTACTACAGATTGCATTTTTGTTTTTTGCCCTGCAGTAAACATATATAATGATTTGTCATTAGAGTAATCCATATAATTCATAAACATTACAGATCTCTTCACGCCATAGCATGTATTGTAAAGCGGATAAGTTGGGTTGCCAGTATTAGAAGTTGTTTGGGTAGGAGTATCTGCAATAAGGTCATCTCCACATGTTGTATCTCCCCAGATATGTCTAAGTCCCATATAGTGACCAACTTCGTGAGTAGCTGTTCTTCCTAAGTTAAAATTAGCAGATGTTCCGGTTTTACCAAAAAATGGAGCTGCTATTACGATACCATCTTTCCATGTACCAGAATCTTCAGGCCATGATGAGTAACCAAGGATATCTCCTCTAGTATTAGGCATACGTCCCACTACCCAAATATTGAAGTTGTTTGTGGTATTTGTAGCATCAATTCCTCCTGTAGATGCTTTCTTCATTGTATTGTTGTTAACATCTGTTGTGCCCCATGATGATTTTGTAGTCGATTTTCTAACTGTATTCACTAGTTTGAATCTTACCTTTACATCACCTGCTTTTACTCCTTGAAACTCTGTAGGTATTTTTGAAACATCAGTATTTGTTCCACCATAATCAGCATTTAATACGGCAATCTGCTCTGCAATTCTTGTATCTGATACGTTCTCAGCAGTTGTGCTGTATAATACATTCACCACTACAGGGATCTCAACAGTTCCGTCTGCTAGAACTTTTCCCATAGCCATGTTTTTGGAAAAATTTGTCGCATTAGCTTCAAAATCAGCAACTTTTTGTCTTAATGCCGGATTGTTTTTTAAGGCTTCATTTCTCATTTCTTCTGAAGGACAATTTCTTTGTGTAGCACTGAAAGGAGAAGAAGCTTCTGAATTCATTGGTGTTTCATTTTGGTTGTTTACGCTGTCATTATTACAGGCAGTCATTAATCCCAGAGCAAGAGCTCCAAATAATAGTTTTTTCATATCGCTTTTAAATTTTGAGATTGTGAAATTATATTATTTGAAATTGATATGCAAATTATTTTGTATTTTATTTAAATTATTCTCATTTAATAGTTGTTTTAGTTGTGTATTGTTTATTTAAAATAGCATTATATTGAATTTTAATTAAAATCGAATATATTTGATGTATTTCACAATTAAGTGGGTTGAGTGAAATAAAAAAATTCTATAACGAATTATTTTTATAGAATTTTTTTAATATTACTATTAGTTGGCAAAGCCATTTTTAATGGCAAAAACGGCTAGCCCGACACGGGTTTTTAAATCCAGTTTTTCACATAGCTGATCTCGGTAGCTTTCTACGGTTCTGGGACTGCAGCACATTCTATCTGCAATTTCTTTATAGCTAAGCTCAGTTACAGTATATTTCAGGAATTCCTTTTCCCGCTCAGAAATTTTTATGACTATTTCTGCTTCATTAGCTTTGTTGAGGTTCGAGAATATGATCTTAGAAGCCCATTCAGGGTAAAAAAAACCGTCGTTATTTAATCTTGTAAGTGCTGTTTCCAGGTCTTTTGGATGGGTGTTTTTTAAAAGATATCCCTTAGCTCCATTTTTAATCATTTTGATCACACTATTGTCATCGCCCTGCATACTGAGTGCCATTACTTTGATATCCGGATGATTTTTGGAAACCCAGGCAGCGGTTTCAAAACCATCCATAATGGGCATACTCACATCCATGAGAATGATATCCGGAATTGCATTTCCTTCTTCAAATTTTTGAATCAGATCTTTACCGCTTTCGCAGACATAGATGACTTCAAACTCACCGAAGTTACCGATAATTCCTTCCAGGGCTTTGGCAATAAGTATATGATCGTCAACAATTACAATTGTTTTTTTCATGGCTGTTTTTTTAAAATGATATTGAGTTGGGTACCTATATTTTCTTCACTTTCAAGAAGGAAGTCGGCACCGATGATTTCCGCTCTGTTTTTCATATTGGTGAGACCTATTCCGTTAGATTTTGTCTGGTTGGTATCAAATCCGACTCCGTCATCACGGATGGTGAGCTCCCAAAGTATGTTCTCTGAGGTATTCAGACTGATGAATATATTTTTGCAGTGAGAGTGTTTTATACTGTTTTGAATAAATTCCTGAGTGATTCTCAATAAAAGGTTTTTATGCACAAAACCCAGATCCAGCTGGTCAAAATTATGTTCAAAACTGATCAGACATTTCTTGAGTGAATTGGTATTGTCAACCTCTTCCTGAATTAATGTCACGATTTCCTTTTGGCTGATATTATCATCTGTAAGAGTTTTTGAAAGGCTGCGGAGGTCCTGTAGAGACTGATTGATAATTTGTGAAACCTGGTCAATTCTTTCACTGGCTTCCGGAACCTTGTTCTCATAAAGCATCTGTTGTACATATAAACTCACTAAAGTCAGTTTTTGTCCGATATTATCATGAAGTTCGCGCCCGATCTGCTGCATGGTGGCCTGCTGGATTTCCAGCTGAGTAGACAGAAGCTCTCGCTGGTGAATTTCATTTTTCATTTCAATTTCATTCAAATATTCTTTTTTTCGCTGTCTGTAATTCCGGATATAGATAAATATGGCAACTACAAACATCAAAAAAAAGATGTTGAATGAAATAAAAGTTATTAAGAGCTCTGTTTTCCCCATATGAATGAACTTGCAAATAAAATATACATAACTGCTCCTGACACCTGGAAATATATAAAATAAATATCCCAGATTTCTATATATTTCCACAGGAGAGAGTTAAATGCCATAAATGGCTGATTGGCAATATAAAAAAGTGTTATTCCCAGATTAATATAAAACATTTTGTTTTTACTGAAATTGAGAATGTCAGATGAGTTAACCTGTTTATAATACTCCATGATGACAAGAGCCATTAAGAACAGGCAGCCTATATTATAATTGAAAGAAAAGATAACTTTCTTTTCCGGGAAAAAAAGAGCCTTGAGAAGATATGTTAAAAGATATGCTCCCGTCATAATATAGAACAGTTTTACTTTCTTCAGAGATTTTTTTGCATACAGCCAATAAAAAAATATAAACTGCAACGGAATCACAAAGTAGTTGTAAAAATATATCCGGTCTATTTTAAGCGGTTTTTCTCCCCATTTTACAGCTGATTCGCAGAGGAAAATAAGAACGAGATAGATGGCCAGATATTTCCAGTGTTGTTTTTTTACACGGTTGTAATAAATCAGAGAGACTAAAGCTGCAATGCCTTCCCCCACATACATGAATGATGCAAAAATTTTTTGAATCTCAGTCATACTGTGTTTAAGAATATGAATGGTAATTAATAAGATTCATTGATTGAGGGTGATGGTGGAATAAGCGTTCCACTATTTTCACCAAGATTACTTGGTTTGGTGCTTTTAAGTGCATTTAAAGCAACAGATTTCCCTTCGTTGTGCAGAGAATTAAAATCATAGTGAAGCGTTTCTCCCTCAGCATTTTCTCTTTTCATCGTTGGGATCATAACCAAAGTATGTCTTTCAGAATATTCCTGCGGGACAGGGTGGCTGTCCATAATCTCCCAGTCTTCAATTTTTGGATAAGCGGCATAATAAAATCTGATTCCCAGATCTTCCTGTGTACACTCAGGATTTACAGCCCTGGCTTCCTGCTCTATCAGACTGATAAAATCTTTCAGCTTAGGTAGATCAAACCATATGGAATGGGCATCATCTATCCCCATAGCTTCATTAATAGCATTCATCTGGTTTTGACGGTAGTTGTCGATAAGAGCTTTAATCAGATCATTTGACATTACTCCTGATCCCGAAGAATTGTGCTCATTAGTAGATTCTGTTTTCATAACTTAGTTTTATAGTAGGGTATCCTTATTTTCGCAAATTTCGCAAAAAAAATCATAGAAAATAGAATAGGAAATAGGGAATTATACTGTTATTTTTACCGTGTTTTTACGGGTTGTGTGATTCAAAAAAAATACAAATAAAAAGTTATAAAGAACAAAACGGAGAAAAGTTCTCCGTTTATATTTAAATGCAACCATATTTTTTAGGATCCCTGCAAACCAGACCTGCTGTACAGCAAAGCCCTGTAGGGCAGTTCCAGAATTCGTCACATGCAATCATTGGAGGAAGAACTCCACCATCAATTTTCTTTAATTCCTGTCTTTTTAACTTTTTCATACTGATTTTGTTTGAGTTATTAATTTGTTAGAAAGATAAAGGTAATTATATTTCACATTGAAAAGATATAATTTAATAAAATATATTCTAATGATTGGAGTTTGTGAGGATTTACCGGTTTAATAATCTTATTTTTTTAGCATTAATCAAACTTAAACAAGAGATATTAAAAAAATAAGTGCCGCAGATTTCTCTACAGCACTTATCTACAAAAATTAATGTATATGAAAAAAACTACTTTATTCTTTTATTGTTCAGTAGGTCTGAATACCAAGCCTGTTTCTACAAAATAATCCAGGGTTATTCTGTCACCATCGTTTACATTTCCTGCAAGGATTTCTTTAGACAGTTTATTCAATACCTCCTGCTGGATCACTCTTTTTAAAGGTCTTGCCCCAAATGCAGGATCATATCCTTTTTCCATCAGATAATCTACTGCGTCCTGAGTGAATGTCATAATGATGTTACGTTTTGCTAACATTTCATTGAATCCTCTCAGCTGAAACTGAACGATTTTTCCGATTTCTTTCTTTCTTAAAGGTTGGAACAGTACAATCTCATCAATTCTGTTCAGGAATTCAGGCCTTAATGTTTGTTTTAAAAGATCAAAAACTTCATCTTTGGTTTTATCCACAATCTCATCCTGATTCTCCTCGGTTAAGTTTTCAAAATTCTCCTGAATTAAATGTGAACCTAAATTTGAAGTCATAATGATGATTGAATTTTTGAAATTCACTACACGACCTTTATTGTCTGTTAAACGGCCATCATCTAAAACCTGAAGTAAAGTGTTGAAAACATCCGGATGTGCTTTTTCGATCTCATCTAAAAGTACTACTGAATAAGGTCTTCTTCTTACCGCTTCAGTCAATTGTCCGCCTTCATCATACCCTACATATCCCGGAGGCGCTCCTACCAACCTGGAAACACTGTGACGTTCCTGATATTCACTCATATCAATTCTGGTCATATTGTTTTCATCATCAAATAAGAACTCAGCTAATGCCTTTGCAAGCTCTGTTTTACCTACACCGGTGGTTCCTAAGAATAAGAAAGATCCAATTGGTTTTTTATCATCACTCAATCCAGCTCTGTTTCTTCTGATCGCATCTGCTACAGCCTCAATAGCTTCATCCTGGCCCACAACCCTGTGGTGGAGTTCTGCTTCCAGATTCAATAATTTATCTCTTTCAGACTGTAATAACTTGGTTACAGGAATGCCTGTCCATTTTGCAATGACTTCAGAGATATTTTCAGAAGTTACTTCCTCTTTGATAAGTTCATTCTGATGATTCTGCATTTCGAGTTCAAGTTTTGCCAATTCATCTTCTTTTTCACGAAGTTTTCCATATTGGATTTCCGCTACTTTGGCATAATCTCCTGCTCTGGAAGCTCTTTCAGCCTCTAATTTCAGAGATTCAATATCTTTTTTGATCTGGGTAAGATCCTCACTTTTCTGTTTTTCTTTCAGCCATTTGGCATTGATCTCGTTTCTCTGTTCGGAAATTTTAGCAATGTCTTCTTTTAAATGGTCAATTTTGGTTTGATTGCCTTCTCTTGAAATCGCAGCCAATTCAATTTCCAGCTGCATCAGTCTTCTGTCTAAAACATCCAGTTCTTCTGGTTTGGAGTTGATCTCCATTCTTAATTTAGCAGAAGCCTCGTCGATAAGGTCAATTGCTTTATCCGGCAAAAATCGGTCTGAAATATATCTTTGAGACATTTCCACGGCAGCAATAATTGCTTCATCTTTGATTCTTACTTTATGGTGAGCCTCGTATTTATCTTTAATTCCACGAAGAATGGAAATCGCAGATTCTGTGTCCGGTTCTTCCACCATTACTTTCTGGAAACGTCTTTCTAAGGCTTTATCCTTTTCAAAATACTTTTGGTATTCACTCAAGGTAGTTGCTCCAATTGCTCTTAATTCACCTCTAGCAAGGGCTGGTTTCAGAATATTGGCAGCATCCATAGCCCCTTCACCACCTCCGGCACCCACTAAAGTATGGATCTCATCAATGAAAAGAATGATCTGCCCGTCAGATTTGATCACTTCATTCACTACAGATTTCAGACGCTCTTCAAATTCCCCTTTATATTTTGCTCCCGCGATCAATGCTCCCATATCCAATGAATACAAGGTTTTATTCATGAGGTTTTCAGGAATATCACCACTGATAATTCTGTGAGCAATCCCTTCAGCAATAGCTGTTTTACCTACACCTGGTTCTCCAATAAGGATAGGGTTGTTTTTTGTTCTTCTGGAAAGGATCTGTAAAACTCTTCTGATCTCTTCATCACGCCCGATTACCGGATCCAGCTTTCCTTCAGCTGCTAACTCATTGAAGTTTTTAGCATACTTATTTAAAGACTGATAAGTTTCTTCTGAACTTGCAGAAGTAGCTTTGCTCCCTTTTCTTAATTCTTTAATAGCTCCTTCCAATAGTTTTTTAGTTACCCCCATGTCTTTCAACATTTGAGAAACTTCGGAACTGGTTTCAATAAGGGATAACCATAAATGTTCAATCGTTACATATTCATCACCCATTTTTTTAGCGATGTTCGGCGCGTCCAGCAATACTTTGTTTGCTGATTGTGAAAGATAAATATTTCCTCCCTGTACTTTTGGAAGCTTTTCTAAATTTTCGCGGTTGCGCTCTCTTACTAAATTGGCATCTGCTTCAGACTTTTTTAATAAGAAAGGTGATATATTTTCATCTACCTGAAAGATTCCTTCAAGGAGATGTTGAGGTTCAATACTTTGATTACCGAATTCCATGGCAACCTGTTGTGCTGCCTGGATGGCTTCTTGTGATTTTACAGTATATTGGTTTAAGTTCATATTTTATATATTTTTGGTAATGATTCGTTTAAGGTTTTGTTTTAAAAAAACATCAAGAAACTAAATTTTCAGGCTTAGCTTCTTAATGCCTATCAATTATTTAATCATGTAATCGAAGAGTGTATCGCAAAAATCATTCAATTATTAAATTTACAAAAAATATGGACAAAATTTCCGGATTATGTATTTTTAACGATAATTTAACTTGACAAAATTTCCGATTCTATAAAAATTTCTCTGAAATTGATGAACAAATAGTCAGCTTAAAGAAGAAAAGCCTGAAAAGTAAATTTGGAATTCACCGAATTTGCTGGATTCCAGTATTCAATTTATTTCAGAATAACTACTTTTGCATTTTTACAGATGGAACTTAAAGAAAAACAAAGGAAAATATTAAACGTAGCAGTAGAACTTTTCAAGGAAAAGGGCTATATGGGAAGCTCTGTTAGAGATCTTGCTACGAAGCTTAATATCAAGGCAGCATCCTTATATGCGCATATCCGTTCAAAAGAAGAAATTCTGGAGTGGGTTTGTTTTGGTATTGCACAGGAGTTTTTCGATGAGCTTCAGAAAGTAAAAAATACAGATATTGTTCCAAGGGAAAAACTGAATTTGTTTTTAGATAAACACCTGTCAGTTGTTCTTAAAAACCGTGATGTTACCCACATCTATTCCATAGAGTGGAGACATCTGGAAGAAAGACTTCCTGAATTTATAGAATTAAGGAAAAATTATCAGCAGGAAGTAGAACAGCTGATTTCCGAAATCTATCAGGCCGAAAACTGGGAACTGAAATCGCCCTCCTTTACTACAAGATTCATTCTTCATACCCTGAATAATTCTTATTTCTGGTTTAAAAGAAGCAGTGATTCTACAGATGAGATTACTGAAGAAATAAGGGATAAAATTCTTTATGGACTTCTGGGGAATCAAAGCAAGTAATATAGTTTTGTCATTCTGACGAATGAAGAATCTCTATAATTATCAGATCTTACTTAACATTTAGTTTTACATTTTAAAGAAATTTTCTTGAGATTCCACGTTCATTTCGTTCCGCTTTGAACGGTAAATAGCATTGGGAGCAGCTTCAAGGAACTTTTCTGTATTTTTTTGATTTGTAATGATTCATGAGTAATTTCAAATTAGTTATTTAGAATCATTCAAAATATGACGAAAATCATAAAAATTTTGCCAGCTTCCAAAATCATTTTTAAATTTACACCTAACAAATGTTAGTTAGTTTTATGGATTTTTCAGTTGAATATCTGGAGCTGGGTCAATTGAGACAGCTTCAATCCGACCGGTTAGTAAATCTCATGGGTTATCTGAACGAGAAATCGGAATTTTATAGAAGAAAGTTTAATGAATTGCAGATCTCTCCACAGGAAATAAGGTCAATTGATGATATCACGAAACTTCCGATTACTTATAAACAGGATTTAAGAGACAATTACCCATTCGGTTTATTTACAGTTCCTAAAACTGAACTTCAGAGGATTCACTGCTCAAGTGGGACTACAGGAAAACCAACAGTGGTGGGATACACAAAAGAAGATGTAGATCTTTTCAGTGAAGTGGTGGCAAGATCATTACATGCAGCAGGGGCAAGACCGGGAATGCAGCTACATAATGCTTATGGTTATGGGATTTTTACCGGAGGCTTAGGGCTTCATTACGGTGCAGAAATGTTGGGAATGAGTGTTCTTCCTATTTCAGGAGGAATGACAGCCAGACAGGTAGATCTTATTGTAGACTTCAAACCGGAAGTAATCTGCTGTTCCCCATCTTATGCTTTAACCATTGCTGATGAATTTGCTAAAAGAGGAATTTCTGCCGATGAAATCAGTCTTAAGTATGCAGTATTGGGATCAGAACCATGGACAGAAATTATCAGGGGGCATATTGAAGAAAGATTGGGTGTTCATGCAACCAATATTTATGGTTTGAGTGAAATTATCGGTCCTGGAGTTTCTATGGAAGACTTTGAAGAAAAAGGAGGTTCTTACATTTGGGAAGACCATTTCTATCCTGAAATTCTGGACCCAATTACCAAGCAGCCTGTTCCGTTCGGAGAAGAAGGAGTGCTTGTAATTACCACATTAACGAAAAAAGCAATGCCGCTTCTGCGTTACTGGACGAATGATATTACAAGTCTTTACTATGATGAAAATGCCAAAAGAAGCATGGTGAAGATGAAGCCGATTATTGGCAGAGCAGATGATATGCTGATCGTAAGAGGGGTAAACGTATATCCAAGCCAGATTGAAGAGGTATTTTCTCATGTAAAAGGAGTGGTTCCCAATTATTATTTAACTCCAATAGAAAAAGAACATATGTGTGTCGCCTTAGATATTGATGTTGAAATAGATGATGAGCTGGTCAATACACAAAAAATACAAGCAAATACCGATGATTATTTTAATTTTGTCGGAAGCTTTGGGAAAAATATTGAAAACGAAATAAAAAAGAGAGTAGGAATCACTACAAAGGTGAAAGTTCATGCTCAGGACAGTTTGCCGAAGTGCGAAGGTGGAAAAATTAATAGAATACTAAAAAAATAATGAATTCATTTTATAAACTTAAAACTGTAAAGGTTCAGAAGGATACTTCAGACGCTGTGAATGTAGCGGTAGAAATTCCTGAAGAACTGAAAGACAAGTTCAGGTTCAAACAGGGACAGTACCTTAATTTCCGAATGATGATCAACGGAAATGAAGAGAGACGTTCTTATTCTATCTGCAATGCTCCAAGCGAAAAAAGCAATACCCTGGAAGTTTTGGTGAAATTGCTGGAAAACGGAAAAGTATCAGGATATTTCAATGAGCATCTTCACATGGATGAAATGCTGGAAGTAATGCCTCCAATGGGAGGTTTCAATACTTCTTATCACCCTACCAATATAAAAACTTATATAGGATTAGCTGCAGGAAGCGGAATTACACCGGTTTTATCCAATATCAAAGAAAGCCTTTATCAGGAGCCTAACAGCAATGCTTACCTGTTTTACAGCAACAGAAGTATGAATCATGTTTTAAGAAAAGCTGAAATTGATAAGCTGGTAGAGCAGTTCAATGGAAGACTGAAAGTGATTTATCTGGTAAGCCGTGAGAAACATGAAGATCCAGTTTTTGAAGGAAGAATTTCCGCAGAAAAATTAGATCAGCTGTTTGAAAGATACACCGAGATCGATGTAAAAGAAGCAACTTATTTCATTTGTGGTCCTTCAGAGATGATTAAAGGCATCGCAGATTATTTAAAGAAAGATAAAAAAGTACCGGCAATTCAGGTTCTATTTGAATATTTCACAGCCCCTGACGAAGAGAATACAGAGGAAATGAGTGATGAATTCAAAGCGATTGCCAATATTGAAAGTATGGTAACGGTCATTATTGATGATGATGAATATTCGTTCCACCTTAATTCCAAAAAAGAAAGTATCTTAGATAAAGCATTGAAAGACAATCTTCCTGTGCCTTTTGCATGTAAAGGAGGAGTTTGTTGTACGTGTAAAGCGGAAGTTTTGGAGGGAGAAGTTTTCATGGAGAAAAACTACGCGCTTACCGAAGATGAAGTAGCCAGAGGTTACGTTCTGACCTGCCAATGTCACCCGACAACAAATGTGGTGATGCTTAATTATGATGTTTAATTCAATTTGAAAATGTGCCAATTTGGAAATTTGAAAATGGGTAATAGTTTATGCTCAGTTTCTCTAAATAATTTTCAAATTAACTAATTTTCAAATTCTCAAATTAAAAGATTATGGACTTAGAAAAATTTGTTCAATACGTTCACGAAGAAAATAAAGTAGAGCCAAAAGATGTAATGCCCGATGATTACAGAAAATTATTGGTTCGCCAGATTTCACAGCATGCCCATTCTGAAATCGTAGGAATGCTACCGGAAGCCAACTGGATTTCCAGAGCTCCATCATTAAGAAGAAAAATGGCACTTCTGGCTAAGGTTCAGGATGAGGCAGGACACGGTTTATACCTTTATTCTGCAACAGAAACCTTAGGAAACGGAAGCATCAGAGCAGACAGAGATGCTACTTACGATGATATGCTGGAAGGAAAAGCAAAATATTCCAGTATTTTCAATTATCCGACTCTAAGCTGGGCTGATATCGGTGCTATCGGTTGGTTGGTTGATGGTGCTGCCATTATGAACCAGGTAATGTTGATGGGGAACTCTTACGGTCCTTATTCAAGAGCGATGGTGAAAATCTGTAAAGAAGAATCTTTCCACCAAAGACAAGGGTATGAGATCCTGATGGCGCTTTGCCGTGGTACAAAACAACAGAAAGAAATGGCTCAAGCTTCTTTAAACCGTTTTTGGTGGCCGGCTTTAATGATGTTTGGACCCAATGATGACAGCTCGCCAAACTCTAAAATCTCTATGAATTACAGAGTGAAAAGAGAAAGTAACGACAGTCTTCGTCAGAGATTTATTGACGTTACCGTTTCTCAGGCTGAATTCCTAGGATTAACGATTCCGGATAAAGATCTGAAATGGAATGAAGAAAGACAGCATTATGATTTCGGAGAACTTCCTTGGGGTGAATTCATGGAAATCTTAAAAGGAAATGGCCCTGCAAACAAAAAGCGTATTGAAACCAAGAGAAAAGCGCAAAGAGAAAATTCTTGGGTAAAAGAAGCAGCTGCGGCTTTTGCAGAAAAACAACAAAAAGAAGTAATATAATAATGTAACAATATACCAATGTAAAAATGTAACAATCAATTGTCATTCTGAGCAAAGCGAAGAATCTCATTGGTAAACTGGTACATTGATACATTGTTAAATTAATTTGACTATGGCAAATTTAGATATGTGGGAAGTGTTTATTCAGACTAAACCGGGATTATCTCACAAACACGTTGGAATTGTACAGGCGCCAACAGCAGAAATGGCTTTACAGAACGCAAGAGACGTTTATACAAGAAGAAAAGAAGGAACTTCTGTTTGGGTAGTTCCAAGTAAATATATTGTGACTTCGGAAGGGATAGATAAAGAAGCGTTCTTCGATCCGGCTGATGACAAACTATACCGTCACCCGACTTTCTACGATATTCCAAACGACGTAAAAAATATGTAATAAGAATAAGACTTGGAGATAATGGACGAAGAGATAAAAGACATTAAAGTGTACCTATCTATCATCTATCCGTCTATCATCTGTTAGTCTTCAAATCTACTAAACAATGAACCCATTATATAATTATTTATTAAAACTAGCAGATGACAGTTTCATTATGGGACAGCGTTTGTCTGCATGGTGCGGTGAAGGTCCTTATTTAGAGGAAGATATTGCATTAACGAATATTGCGTTGGATGAACTTGGGCAGGCCAATAACTTTTATGTGTATGCTTCAAGAGTGATTGATAACGGTAAAAATGAGGATGATATTGCCTTTTTAAGATATGAACACGAATATCTAAACGCACACTGGACAGAGCTTCCTAATGAAGATTATGCACAGACCATTCTTAAAGTATATGTTTTCTCTATATATCAGAAACTGATGTATGAAGCATTATCAAATTCTGCAGATGAAGAGTTATCTGCTATTGCTCAGAAATCATTAAAAGAAGTAAGATATCACTATACTCATACGGCATCCTGGATGAAGATTTTTGCTCAGGGAACAGAAGAAAGCCGCCAGCGTTTGGAAAAAGCCATCGAAAATATCTGGGAATACACCAAAGGATTATTTGCCAAATCAGAAGGTGAAGATGATCTTGTTGTGTTAAATATCGTTCCTGATGTTGATGAACTGTACAAAGAGTTTGTTGCCATTACAGAGAAAGATTTCCAAAGCTTTGGGTTAGAATATCCAACTGATCCGTTTATGCAGCCAAAATCCAGAACAGGATATCATACAGAATACTTTGGATTTATCCTTTGTGAGCTTCAGTATATGCAGAGAGCGTATCCTGGGTGTACCTGGTAGTAAGTCATGAAAAATATGCTTCTGGGAATACTTGCTTTTTTTCTTATAGCATACATACTGCTATGTGTAGGAATTTATTTCTATCAGGAGAAAATAATTTTTTATCCAGAAAAGTTACCTGAAAATTATAAGTTTAGTTTTGATGGTGATTTCGAAGAAATAGCAGTCAGAACAACAGATAATAAGCATTTGAGTTCAGTATTATTTAAAACTCAAAATCCCAAAGGAGTTATCTTTTACCTTCATGGAAACGGAGGATCAATAAAAGGCTGGAGTGAAGTCGCTCAATTGTATAAAAGTATGAATTATGATACGTTTATATTGGATTACAGAGGCTACGGTAAAAGCGAAGATCATATTAATAGTAAAGATCAGCTTTTTTCAGATGTTGAGAATGCTTACCAGGAGCTTTTAAAAAGATATCCGGAAAACAAAATTATTATTTTAGGATACTCTGTAGGAACAGGATTAGCTGCAAAATTAGCATCAGACCATCAGGCAAGATTGTTAATTTTACAAGCACCTTACTACAGTATGAAAGATGAAATGAGTCAGAAATTTTCATTTCTTCCTAAGTTTTTATTGAAATATAATTTTGAGACCAACGAATATTTAAAAACCGTTACATCACCTGTTATTATTTTTCATGGTGATAAAGATGAGGTTATTCATTATAATGCCTCTTTAAAACTTAAAAATAATTTCAAAAAAAGGGATAGCCTGATCGTATTAAAAGATCAGTATCACAACGGAATAACAGATAATTTGGACTATCAGAATTCAATGAAAACAATTCTTGGTTCTGATAAAAAATAGAATATGAATCAGCTTTTAGATTTATTAAAAACAATTCCCGATCCGGAAATTCCGGTGATTGATATTGTAGAATTAGGAATTGTAAGAGATGCACAGGTAACAGGTGAAAATTCCTGTGAGGTGATAATTACTCCTACATATTCCGCCTGTCCTGCAATGTTTACCATTGAAGAAGACATTATCAAGATGATGAAAGAAAACGGATGGGAAGCAAAAGTAGTCACCAAAATGTTTCCGATATGGACAACAGACTGGCTGACCGATGAAGCAAGAGAAAAACTACGTGCTTTCGGAATTACACCTCCGGAAAAAGGAGCGGATGAACATCACATCGGGAAACCGAAAAAATGTCCACGCTGTGGTTCGGAGCATACCAAACAGATCAGCAGGTTCGGGTCTACCTTGTGTAAGGCTTCTTATCAGTGCTTAGATTGTCTGGAACCTTTTGATTATTTTAAATGTCACTGATAGGTAACGCTGAATCAAAGTATAAGTTTAGCCCTAAAATTTACGGACTATGCAAAACATAACGATGATAGTGCTAGATTGTTAAATTGTTAGACAATTACATTGATTTATATTATTAAATTAGTACACTATTAAAAATAAAATACAAAACTATGTATACACAACTCGATATTGAATCGCATTTTGAAGGGAAGCTTAAAATAGCTTATCTGAATCAGCCTGAAACGATGAATGCACTTACAAAGCCTGCTTTAGCAGATCTTAGAGACTTCGTTAAAGAATGCAGCGAAGATGAAACCGTAAGATGTGTTGCTATTTCCGGAAGAGGCAGAGCTTTTTGTTCAGGCCAAAACCTTGAAGAAGCTTTTGCGGTAGGTAAAGAGCACCATGATCAGGATATTATCAGAAAAATTGTGGTAGACTACTACAATCCATTGGTAATGGAAGTTACCCGTTGCAAAAAACCGGTTATTGCATTGGTAAACGGACCTGCAGTAGGAGCAGGAGCAATGTTGGCTTTAATTTGCGATTTCGTATTGGCCAATAACAAAGCTTATTTTGCTCAGGCATTTTCAAATATCGGTTTGATCCCTGATACAGGAGGAACTTACTTCTTACCGAAGCTTTTAGGTAGACAATTGGCCAATTATTTAGCGTTCACAGGCAAAAAATTATCTGCTGAAGAATCTAAAGCTCATGGGCTTGTTGCTGAAGTTTTCTCTGAAGAAGAGTTTGGACCGAAATCAATGGAAATCCTTGAAAGAATGGCGAATATGCCAACCGCAGCAATTAAGTTAACAAAGAAAGCTTTTGCTAATTCTTATACCAATACTTTAAAAGAGCAGCTGGAATTGGAAGGGGATCTGCAACAGGAAGCTGCAGAAACAGAAGACTTCATAGAAGGTGTAAATGCCTTTTTACAGAAAAGAAAACCTGATTATAAAGGAAAATAAATCAATTTGAAAATGGGTTAATTTGAGAATTTGAAAATGAGAGACGATAGAGAAAATATTATTGTAAAGAAAATTTTTGGATTTGCATTAGATATTATTGAATTTTCTGAGGTCCTGTATAAAGCAAACAGATTTCCGCTTGCTAATCAAATTTTTAAATCCGGAACTTCAATTGGTGCAAACGTAAGAGACGCTCAAAATGCTGAGAGTAAGGCGATTTTATTCATAAAATAAAAATTGCTGCCAAAGGAGCAGGTGAAACTGAGTACTGGCTTTTATTGTGTTTACAATCACCATTCCTGAGTTCTCCGAATGAGAGTTTATGTAAAAATTTAAAAGAAGTTATATTAATTCTCTCTAAAATTATTTCAACGTCAAAAATTAAATAATTTTCAAATTAACTCATTCTCAAATTTTCAAATTAAAACTATGAATATTGGAATTATTGGGGCAGGAACCATGGGTGTTGGAATTGCCCAGGTAGCTGCAACAGCAGGATGCAAGGTCGTTTTATTCGATGCTAATGCTCCACAAATAGATAAAGCACTTACAGGGTTAGAGAAAACCCTTCAGAAATTAGCTGAAAAAGGGAAAATTTCCCAGGAAAAAGCTGCAGAGATCAGAAACAATATCGTTAAAGGTGAAGCCTTACAGGATTTAAAAGATTCTAACCTGGTTATTGAAGCGATCATTGAAAATAAAGATATCAAAACCAAAGTTTTTACAGAGCTTGAAACTTATGTTTCCGAAGACTGTATCATCGGTTCCAATACATCATCCATTTCTATCACCTCTCTGGGGGCAGAACTCAAGAAACCAGAGCGTTTCATCGGAATTCATTTCTTCAACCCGGCTCCTCTGATGCCTTTAGTAGAAGTAATTCCTTCTTTATTAACAGAAAAAACTTTAGCGGAAAAAATATACAACCTCATGAAAGATTGGGGGAAAACGCCTGTTATAGCTAAAGATATTCCTGGGTTCATCGTCAATAGAATTGCCCGTCCATATTATGGTGAGGCATTAAGAATTGTTGAAGAAAATATTGCAACACCAGAACAGGTAGATGATGCAATGAAAACCTTAGGAAACTTCAAAATGGGACCTTTTGAATTAATGGATCTTATTGGGGTTGATGTAAACTTTGCCGTAACAACAACAGTTTATAAAGATTATTTCTATGATCCTAAATATAAACCATCTTTACTTCAACAGAGAATGTCTGAAGCTAAACTGCATGGCAGAAAAACAGGAAAAGGTTTCTACGATTACAGTGAAGACGCTGTAAAACCAGAAGCACAGAAAGATGATGCTCTTTATCAGCAGATCTTCTTAAGAATTATTTCAATGCTGATCAATGAAGCTGTGGAAGCTAAAAGATTAGGGGTTGCAAATGATGAAGACATCGAACTGGCCATGCAGAAAGGAGTAAACTATCCAAAAGGATTATTAGGTTGGGGAAAAGAAATCGGATACTTAAAAATCTCTGAGACCCTACAGAACCTTTACAATGAATATCAGGAAGAAAGGTACAGACAAAGTCCTTTACTTCGTAAACTATAAACTATATAAATATATCAGCTTACCAATGTGATTCTTTAGCGAAACATTGATAAGCTGATATATTGTTAAATTAAAAAATGAATATAGAAGAATTCAGAGCAGAACTGGAAACAAGGCTTTTAATTGAGAAACAGTATTTGACTCAGGAAGCTTCATCCATAGAAGATAGTCAGGAAAGACTTGAATTGTTGGGGAAGTTTAATGAAAAATACAGAACGTTAATTCAAAGACTTGCCAATGAAAGTGGAATTGATTTAAACGCAATGTATGAAGGAGAAAATAGCTCTGATAATTCCGGTACTCATCTTTCATATGAACAGGTGATTCTGGGTAAGACCATGAGTGTTTACGACAAATTATCCGATGAATTATATGAAGAAATAACAAACGAATAGTAGAAATGAATCCAAGACAAGTAGCAGATTATATGTTCAATCAGGATTATTTTTCCCAATGGATGAATATCAAGATGATTGAAGTAAAAGAAAATTACTGTTTAATAGAGATGCCGATTAAGAAAGATATGATTAATGGGCTTAAAACAGTGCATGGAGGCGTAACGTTTGCTTTTGCAGATTCTGCACTGGCATTTTCATCCAACAATACAGGAGATGCTGCTGTAGCTTTAAACTGTATTATCAATTTTACCAAAGCTGGGAAAGAAGGGGATGTTTTCAGAGCAGAGAGCATTCTGGTGAATGATACCAGAAAGACGGCTGTTTATGACATTAAGATCACCAATCAGAACAATGAGCTGATTGCTAAGTTTGTAGGAACAGTATATAAAATCGGAAAAAAAGTAACAGAATTATAAAGAATTTGAAAATTTGAAGATGAGGTAATTTGAAAATTATTGTATTCTTTAAATCTTACTATCAGACATTTTCAAATTCTCAAATTGACTCATTTTCAAATTAAAATTATGAACAACGTATACATCATAGACTATGTCAGAACTCCCATTTCAAAACTACAGGGAGGATTATCAGAAGTAAGAGCCGATGATTTGGCAGCTATTGTTATCAAAGAAGTGGTTGAAAGAAATCCACAAGTTCCTGTAGAGGAAATTGAAGATGTAATTTTTGGATGCGCTAATCAGGCTGGTGAAGATAACAGAAACGTAGCCAGAATGGGACTTTTATTAGCCGGGCTTCCTTATAAAATAGGAGGTGAGACGGTAAACAGACTTTGTGCTTCAGGAATGTCTGCTGTGGCTAATGCTTTCCGTTCGATTGCAGCGGGTGAAGGAGAAATTTATATCGCCGGTGGAGTAGAGCATATGACACGTTCTCCGTATGTAATGTCTAAACCTAGTGCAGCTTTCGGAAGAGACAGTCAGATGTATGATACCACTTTCGGATGGAGATTTATCAATCCGAAAATGAAAGAAATGTATGGCGTTGACGGAATGGGTGAAACTGCAGAAAATCTGGCAGACATGCACCAGATCAACAGAGAAGATCAGGACAAGTTTGCCCTTTGGTCTCAGCAAAAAGCAACCAAAGCTCAGGAAAGCGGAAGATTAGCAGAAGAAATTGTAAAAGTTGAAATTCCACAGAGAAAAGGTGATCCGATTGTTTTTGAAAAAGATGAGTTTATTAAACCCACTTCTTCCATTGAAGGATTAGGAAAACTTCGTCCGGCTTTCAGAAAAGAAGGAACAGTAACTGCCGGAAATGCTTCAGGAATGAATGACGGAGCTGCTGCATTGATCTTAGCCAGTGAAGAAGCTGTAAAAAAATACGGATTAAAACCAAAAGCTAAAATCCTGGGATCTTCTGTAGCTGGTGTAGAACCAAGAATTATGGGAATCGGGCCTGTAGAAGCCACTCAAAAGCTATTAAAGAGATTAAACCTGTCTCTTGATGATATGGACATCATCGAACTAAATGAAGCCTTTGCAGCACAGGCATTAGCTGTAACAAGAAGCTTAGGTTTACAGGATAATGATGCAAGAATAAATCCAAACGGAGGAGCGATTGCCATCGGTCACCCACTGGGAGTTTCCGGAGCAAGAATCATTGGTTCTGCAGCCATGGAACTTCAGAAACAGGATAAAAAATATGCATTGTGTACCCTTTGTATCGGTGTCGGACAAGGCTATGCAATGGTCATTGAAAAAGTATAATCAATTTGAAAGTGGGATAATTTGATAATTTGAAAATGTTTAGTCACATTATTTATTTTCAAATTATCCCATTCTCAAATTCTCAAATTAAAAAAATATGAATATCTACTCATATCACGGAATCCGTCCCATCATAAAATCCTCTGCTTATATTCATCCACAGGCAGTGATTATTGGGAATGTAGAAATTGGTGAAGAAGTTTATATTGGTCCCAATGCAGTGATTCGTGGCGACTGGGGGAAAATTATCATTAAAGATGGAGCCAATGTTCAGGAGAACTGTACGCTTCATGTTTTCCCGAATATAGAAACGATTTTGGAAGAATCTGCCCATATTGGACATGGAGCAATTATTCACTCCGGACATATCGGAAAGAACTGTTTAATCGGAATGAATTCTGTGGTGATGGATAAAGCGTATATCGGTGATGAAAGCATCGTAGGTGCTCTGGCTTTTGTTCCTGCTAACTTCAGATGTGAACCGAGGAAACTAATTGTAGGAAGCCCTGCAAAAATTATCCGTGATGTCTCTGATGAAATGATTCATTGGAAGACAGAAGGAACAAAACTATACCAGGAATTGGCAAGAGAAGGAAAAGAAGCCATTCTTCCTTGTGAACCTTTTACTGAATACGTTCAGCAGATCCCTACAAAGATTGTAGATTACAGTATTTGGGATGATATAAAATAAATGACCTTAAAATTAAATATGATTAAAAGAATTGCTCTTGTATGCAGCATGATGTTTGCGGTAAATTGTAGCTTATCAGCACAGACTGTCAGTACAAAACCGCTTACAATAGGAGAAGTGAGGACTATTAAGTCTAAAACTCTGAATGAAGAAAGAACATTGAACATCTATCTTCCTCAAAACTTTGATAAAGCAAAATCATATCCAATCATCTATCTTTTAGATGGAAGTATGAATGAAGACTTTATCCATGTTACAGGATTGGTGCAGTTCTTTAACCAAATGTATGCCATGCCGGAAACTATTGTGGTTGGAATTGCGAATATAGACAGAAAAAGAGATTTTACTTTTCATACAGACTTAAAGGATTTACAGAAAGACTATCCTACAACAGGACATTCGGATAAGTTTATCACCTTTTTTGAAAAAGAACTGAAACCTTATGTGGAGAGCCAGTTTAAAACTACAGACAAATATCTGTTCGGACAGTCGCTTGGTGGGCTTTTAGCAACAGAAATCCTATTGAAGAAACCTGAAATGTTCAACAATTATTTCATCATCAGCCCGAGTTTATGGTGGGATGATGAAAGCCTTTTAAAGCAGGCTCCTCAATTACTTTCAAAATCTGCGGATACTAAAAAGTTCGTTTATGTTTCTGTAGGAAAAGGAGAACACCCTGTGATGATAAAAGATGCAGAAGGTTTATATGATGTTTTGAAAAAAGCAGGAAAGAAAAACTGGACAGTAGAATATAAAATGATGGAAACGGACAATCATGCAACGATTCTTCACAGAAGTTTATATGAAGGTTTGGTAAAACTTTTCCCATATCAGGAACCAAAATAATTAATCAATATAACACTATACCAATGTAAAAATGTAACAATCAATAGTCATGCTGAACGAAGTCGAAGCACCCATTGATCAACCGATACATTTTATATGGTTAAATTAAATATTTTATGCAAAAACTAAAAAACTATATCTACGGACAATGGGTAGAAGGCACCGGAAACGGAGTTCCCTTGTACAATGCCGTTACAGGAGAGCAGGTAGCTGTTTCTGATACAGAAGGGCTTAATTTTGAGCAGGCCCTTGACTATGGAAGAACAGTAGGATATAAAAACCTTTCTTCAATGACCTTCTACGACCGTGGGGAAATGTTGAAAAAAGTGGCACTTTACCTGCTGGAAAGAAAGAAAAAATATTACGACTTATCATATAAAACAGGAGCTACACATGTAGATTCATGGGTGGATATTGAAGGAGGTTTCGGAACTTTCTTTACCTACTCCGGACTGGCAAAAAGAATGCTTCCCAATACTTCATTTTGGGTAGATGGAGATACTCAGAAAATTTCAGCTAACGGAACTTTCTTGGGAACTCATATTTTAACGCCTAGCGAAGGTGTTTCTGTACAGATCAATGCCTATAACTTTCCGGTGTGGGGAATGTTGGAAAAGCTTTCTACTTCCTTATTGGCAGGTGTTCCTTCTATTGTGAAACCATCTCCTTTCGGATCTTACCTTACGAATGCGGTATTCCAGGATATGATTGAAAGTGGAGTTTTACCGGAAGGAGCAGTACAGTTAGTATGTGGAGAACCGGGGAATATTCTGGATTATATTCAGGATGGCGACTCAGTTCTGTTTACAGGTTCAGCTACTACAGGAAGGAAATTGAAATCACTTCCTTCTGTTGCCGGAAATGCAGTACGTTTCAATATGGAAGCAGACTCTCTGAACTGTTCTATTCTTGGATTGGATGCAAAACCGGGAACTCCGGAATTTGATTTATTCATCAAAGAAGTTCGTAACGAAATGACCACAAAAGCAGGTCAGAAATGTACGGCGATCAGAAGAATTATTGTTCCTGAGCACTTAATAGGAGATGTTCAGAATGCTTTATCTAAAGCTTTGGACCAAACAAAAATAGGAAATCCGTTAAGCAGAGAAACCAGAATGGGATCTTTAGTGGGAAGACAGCAATACGAGGAAGTTCTGAGAAAAGTAAATATTCTAAAATCAGAAACAGAGCTTGTTTATGATGGAAAACATGAACTGGTAGATGCTAACTATGACAACGGAGCATTTATGAGTCCTAAATTATTCCTGAATGATAAGCCTTTCGAAAAAAATATCTCCCACGATGTAGAAGCTTTCGGGCCGGTATCTACATTAATGCCCTATAAAGATGCTGAAGAAGCAGCGGCTTTGGCAAAAAGAGGAAAAGGAAGTTTGGTAGGATCTATTGTGTCTCATGATGAGAACTTTATTGCAGAAACCTCATGGAAAATGGCCTCCCAACATGGTAGAATCTTTGTTTTGAACAGAGATAATGCCAAAGAAAGCACTGGACATGGTTCACCACTTCCGACACTAATGCATGGCGGACCTGGTAGAGCAGGAGGCGGAGAGGAAATGGGCGGATTAAGCGGTCTTCATTTTTTCCTGCAGAAAACTGCAATTCAGGGATCACCGGATGTGTTGAAAGCGATTACTAAAATTTACCAGCAAGGAGCGGAAAAGAAATTCTCAGACAAACATCCTTTCCAGAAATACTTCGAAGAAGTTGAAGTAGGAGATTCTTTGGAAACAGCAGGAAGAACTGTTACCGATGCGGATATCGTAAACTTTTCCAATGTTTCATGGGATCATTTCTATGCTCATACTGATGCTACAAGTTTAACGGGAACTATTTTCGACAAAACAGTTGCGCATGGATATTTTATCCTTTCAGCAGCAGCAGGATTATTTGTGTCCGGGAAAAAAGGACCAGTTATCGCCAATTATGGGTTAGAAGAATGTAGTTTCTTTAAACCTGTATATGCTGGTGATACCATTACCGTTTATTTAACAGCAAAAGAAAAGGTTAACAGAGGAGTTAAGGGAAGAAATATTCCGTCAGGAGTTGTAAAATGGCTGGTGGAAGTAGTAAACCAAAGAGATGAGGTAGTTTGTGTAGCAACTATTTTAACCCTGGTGGCAAAACAATCTCCTTTCATCGACCTTACTGTGAAGAATGTTCAAAAGATCTTAAGCGGATTAACAGAAAGTACTCCTGCACTTTGGGGTAAAATGTCTCCACAGCAAATGATTGAGCACCTGGATCAGGCTTTATTGGTAAGTTTAGGTGAGCCTGAAGCAGATAAATGCTTCACTCCTGAAGAACATCTTGAAAAATGGCAGGATTCTCTTTATAACCACAGAGCAATGCCGAAGGACTTTACCGCTCCGTTTTTACCACAGGATGGTTCACTTCCGGAACTTACCTATAA
This sequence comes from Chryseobacterium sp. MYb328, assembly GCF_037572595.1. Classification (NCBI taxonomy): domain Bacteria; kingdom Pseudomonadati; phylum Bacteroidota; class Flavobacteriia; order Flavobacteriales; family Weeksellaceae; genus Chryseobacterium; species Chryseobacterium sp. MYb328. The sequence goes on from NZ_JBBGZQ010000017.1 coordinate 74,042, forward strand.
GAATCTGGAAGCTGCAAAACAGGCATTCACTGATAATCTAAAACGATTTGTGGTGTATTACAAAGAAAATCCACAGGCGGAGCACATGAACTTTGTATTCGGAAAACTGAATAAAGAAATGTGGGAACTGATGCATAAGAAACATTTTACCCATCATTTTGAACAATTCGGATTGATTTAATTCAAAATAAATACTTATTAAAATCCCTTTCAGCTCTATGTTGAAAGGGATTTTATTATTCTGTTTTTATTCTCTAAATTCAGGAAAACTTTTAAAATGAGGGATTGGATTCTTTTTGTGGCTTTTTTGGGACTGGCTCTTTTTTCCTGTTCAGGGAATCCCAAACCTGGAAGTGAAAGTTATTTTTCTGAAGAGAAATTTACAGACAGTCTGAATGCAGGCACAAAAGGTAAAACGAAAGTTGTATTTGAAAAATTTAGGCATTCCGGAAATAGAGATGCATATGCTTCCATTCATTTTTATGACCTGAAAAAGACCTTGGTGGAATCCAAAGGCTCAGAATTTAATATGTGGGAGCTGAAGAACAGTTTTGAATTTGATAAAGATGGGGTTTCAGATCTTAATGTAGAGATTGAAGATTTTAATAACGATGGTTTTAATGATGTAACCTATCAAAGTACTATAGCAGGAAGAGGAGGAAATATTGTGATGACTTTATTTGTATATGATCCAAAAAGTAAAGGTTTTATTCACATTAAAAACTCGGATAGATATCCGAACTTAAGTTATAATGCAAAATTAAACTGTATCAATTCCTTGATATTGACAGGTTCTACCACCACGGTGTTTCTTAAGATGAGAAAAGACTCTTTGGATGAATTTGCGAGGGTGAACGTTTCAGATACCATTCAGGTAGAAGTAAAAGATTCTACAGGAAAATTTAAAATCCTTCAAAAGAAACCATTTCTGGATTCAGGTAATGATTTTTACAGAGTTTTTAGAAATTATAATCCCTTGGAATATTAATTTATAATCTTAATGATCATATTGGTTTTGATGGATTGGTTTATTTTGTATCAATATTTATTATATTATTGATATGAAAAATTTCCATTTTTAAACTGTTATTGTTTTATAACCTATCCTTGACAAGGATAGAAAGACAGAAAATCTAATCCTCCAGATTCATTGAAAACTAAGTTACAGAAAATCAGGTAAAGTTAAGAGAAGGAATTAAAAATTGAAATTGAATCCGGCCTAAGCGTTAATGAAGATAAATTTTTATGTATTTTTAAACTTCAATCATAAAATAACTAACAATGAACGAAAGCTGGATGCAAAAATGGGAAGAGATAAAAGACAAATTGATATCTCCTGTAGATATTGAGACCTATTTTACCTCTGATGAAATTATGGAGCAAAAGATGGAGACGATGGGAATAGGTAATGTTTCCCTGCCATCAGGAAAAGTAATTGTAAGAGATCCCCTTGTATATCTGAATCAGAAGGAGCAGCCTTTTTTTGTTGAGGTTCCCACAGGAGATTTTCCAGTAACCATTGCCGTAGTAAAGCTGGAAGATTGGGGAGATCGCTATGCCGCAGTAAAAATTGAATTTACTAAAGAAGAACCGGTTATTTACAGAGAAGCATTAATAGGCATTGAAAATATTGAAGATGCCAGTGAGGACGGTTTTTTTGGATTTAATGTTGATGCCGGTTTAGCATGTATTACCGATCCTGAAGTGGTTCCTCATGTGGATAAGTTTATTTCAGAACTGGATGTAGAGAATATTTACGATGATTATTTTGCAGAACTGTTTGCCAAAAGTTATAAAGAAGATCCGAGAAACCAAAGAGATTTGGGAGATTGGATCAATTGGACGGTGCCTGGTACAGAATATCAGATTCCAATATTTGCAAGTGGAGTAGGAGATGGAGTATATCCGGTTTACTTTGCTTATGATGAACAGGATCAATTATGTGGAGTATATATTCATTTTATTGATATTGAATTAGAATTGTCTGAATATGATGAAGACGAAGATGAGGAGGATGACGAAGATCTAGAAACAGGCCCGGCAGATAATTTTGTTTTTCTAAAATAAATAAAACTGATGAGTAAAACTTTTGCAGATCAGGTTATTGAATTCAATGAAAATCTAAACTATTCAGGAAACCTTCCCGAAGGCTTTGAAGCATTGAATCCGTATCTGGACAATCCGGAGACGATGGAGGTCATGCAAAAGTTTTATCACAAATATTATAACGACTCCGGCAAAAGAAAGTTTATTGTTGGTATTAATCCCAGCCGCCATGGGGCAGGAGTAACAGGAGTTCCTTTTACAGATACCAAACGATTGGAAAGCGTCTGTGGAATACCAATGAAATCTGCCCGTACTCATGAAGTTTCCTCCGTATTTATGTATGATATGATTGCTGATTATGGTGGTGCAGATCTTTTTTATAAAGATATTTATATCAATTCTCCATTCCCTTTAGCCATTGTAAGAAAAACAAAGAACGGATGGCTTAATGCCAATTATTATGATGATAAAGAACTGTTTGAAGCTGTAAAAGTTTTTATGATAGATTCCCTCAAAAAACATATCAGCCTGAATCTGGATACTTCAGAAGTGTTTATTCTTGGGAAGAAAAATGCTGAATTTATCTCAAAACTCAATAAAGAGGCCCAGCTTTTCGATACCATGACGGTTCTGGAGCATCCCCGATATATTCAGCAATACAAATCAAAAGAAAAACAGCTGTACATAGACAAATATATTTTATCATTAAAAGATAAAAATCAGTAATTCCGATGATACTGTTTTTTATTAAATTGTGAACATGAATGTTTTCCCTAAAAACACGACTTTTAAATATAACTGGCGAACTTATCAGAAGAAATTTCTGGACCATCTGGACGAATATCTTATAGATAATCATCTTCATGTTTCTGCACCTCCAGGTTCTGGGAAAACAGTTCTCGGGCTGGAAGTTATGTTGAGGCTTGGCAAACCTACACTCATTGTAGCTCCTACCTTAGCCATAAAAAATCAGTGGATTCAGAGATTTTGTGAACTGTTCCTCAATACAGAAACGGTTCCCGAATGGATATCTTCAGATATTAGAAAGCCGGGAATTATTACTGTCACAACCTATCAGGGAATTCATGCTGCTTCTGAAACAGCTGAAGAAGAGGAGGAAACTATGAGAAAATCTCCAAAAGTACCAGCTTCAGAAATTATAAAACGCCTTCAGAAACAAAAAGTAGGAACCCTTATCCTGGATGAAGCTCACCATTTGAAAAATGCCTGGTGGAGGAGTCTTACGGAACTGAAAAATAAAATTGAACCCACTGTTGTTTCCCTTACTGCAACACCTCCCTTTGATGTTTCCGGTACAGAATGGCAAAAGTATATCCAGTTGAATGGTCCTATAGATGCAGAAATATCAGTTCCTGAACTGATGATTGAAGGAGATCTTTGCCCACATCAGGATTTGGTACACTTTACATTACCCTCTCTGGAAGAGCAAAAGAAAATTGAATATTACCATAAGCAGGCCTTAGGATTCTTTGAAGAAATTAAAAAAGACGATATTCTTCTCAATGCTATTGAGGAGCATCCTGTATATCAGGAGCCGTTGAGCCACCTGGATTGGATCTATGAAAATATATCTTCCTATACTTCCGGGCTGGTTTATCTTCATTTCAGGGAAAAAGAAATTCCCGAAGTTCATTTTGAAATTATCGGTGATCAGCAGAAATATATTCCTGAATTTGATTTCTTCTGGATGGAAGAACTTCTCGACTTCTATTTACAGGTAGATGAAGTTCATTTTAAAAATTATGAAGATCACCATACAGACTTAGGTAACCGTTTAAAAAGGCACGGGTTTTTGGAGCAGAATACTTTGAGTTTCTTTAATAATAAAAATACAAATCAGATTCTCAATTCAAGTATAGGTAAACTTCAGGGAATACAGGATATCGTGGATTTTGAATCTTCCGTACTTAAAGATGATCTGAGAATGGTTATCCTAACTGATTTTATAAAAAAAGAATATCTGAATAACGGAACCCAGAATACCCTCACCCTTGATAAAATAGGAGCCGTTCCCATCTTTGAAAAACTGAGGCGGGAAAACTTCCAGCAGAAAAAAATAGGGATTCTTACAGGGAGTCTGGTGATTATTCCGGTAAATGCTAAAAGTGTATTTGAGGAACTCTGTATAAAAAGAGCCGTTTTTGGGATACGGCTTTCACCATTGAGCTATGATCCGGATTATCTCATGATCGACCTTACGGAACAGATAAAGCGTGATATTGTACACATTATTACGGAAATCTTTCAGCGTGGAGGTATTCATGTTTTGATCGGAACCAAATCATTGCTGGGAGAAGGGTGGGATGCTCCAAAAATGAATACTTTAATTCTGGCAAGCTTTATAAGTTCCTTTGTACTGTCCAATCAGATGAGGGGAAGAGTTATAAGAACAGATAAAGATATTCCTCATAAGACAGGCAATATATGGCATCTTGTCTGCTTTGATCCTAATGATGAAACTGGCGGGCAGGATCTGAATATTATGAAGCGGCGGTTTAAAACCTTTGTCGGGATTTCCAATAAAGATATTCCTACTATTGAAAACAATTTTGAAAGGCTTAATGTTAAAACCATAGAAACTAAGAGCAAAATTTCAGAAATTAATCAGTCATTTTTTGTTCTGGCCCAGGACAGAAAGAATCTTATCAGCCGTTGGGGAAAAGCACTTGATCTTGGAAATATTTTAGTAGAAGAAATACAGGTTCCCTCCATCAATATGACAGCGATGAAGGACGTGAAGATGGACTATGTCGGAAAAATGTCAGGAAATATAGTGAAGGTAATGGCATCTTCCGTATTATTATTCTGGCAGAATCTTTTATTCGGTATTCTCAGAAATATACAGGCGATTGATTCTGTAAAAACCTTTTCATTGATTGTATCCTTATTTGGATTAGCTGGTTTCATCGTATATGGGCGAAAATTATATATATCAGTAAAGCAATACTGGAGATACCGGGATATTGGGAAACAGCTTGGAGCACTTGCAGAAGTAGTTTTACACGGGCTGATTCATGAAAGAGTGATAAGAACCTCTTTTGAACAGTTGAATATTATAAGTTCATCCAATAGTAGCGAAGGAGCATTCTGCTACCTGAAAGGAGGGAGTCAATATGAAAACACACAGTTTATTCAGACTTTACAGGAAATGGTCTCTCCGGTAGATAATCCACGATATATTTTGAAACAGAAAAAGAATTTTTTCTTTCTGAAAAAAGAACAGTATTTTCCGGTACCTGAAATTTTTGCAAAAAATAAAAAAAGTGCAGAATTTTTTACTAAAACCTGGAATAAAACTGTTGGAGCATCAGAACTTATTTTTACAAGAACCATTGATGGCCGCAATATCTTACTAAAACTGAGGTTTGAAGCCCTTTTAAAAAGAAATGGGAGAATAGAACACCTTCATAAATGGACAAGATAAAAAACAATCCCCTTAATATAATCAAGGGGTGTTGTTCATGAATTAGAATCTTTGTGGGAACAAGATCGGATATGAGACTTGTAAATATTAATTTTTAATTTTTAATAACCTTAGTAGATTCAGTGGCTGTTTTAATAAAGTAAACTCCTTTCGGTAATTCTGAAATGCTGATTTCATTAGAACCTTTCTGAATCTGAAAAGTTTTTAGGATTCTGCCATCCGTACTGTAAATTTTGGCCTCCGAATTCTTTTCTGAATTAATTGAGATAGGACCATGAGTGGGATTAGGATAAAGAATCAAGTTTTTTTGAGTGCTTTTGGCTTCTGAGGTTCCTAACACAATGTTACTGTCTTTTACCCAGGTAAAAGCATCAAGAGCTACATACCTAAACTCTCCGTTTGCCGTGATACGAAGTTCATCAATAACAATGTTTGAGTAATTTTGTCCATTTAGGTTAGTCAGATCAATTAAAGTATATCCGTTGGTGCTACCTAAACTTGTTGCAAACCCATTTGTTTTTGTTTGGGTAAATTTTGTGACACCACTCAACCTTCCGGTTATCGTAATGGAACCTGCTACATTAAGTTCAAGATTCAATGCTGAGAGATACATCCAGAATTTGTTCACCTTAAATAAATTAGAAGTGGTTTTAATACTAAATGATGGCGGAGAATCCGGATTATTAGAATTATCAATGTAACGGTTATCATTGGCTGTTCCATTCCAGCCTGTTCCCGGAAAGTTAGCCTGGATATCAAAAATACTCACGTGAGAAATGACATTAAAAATCACTCCATTGTCAGTGAAGCTTGTACTTCCGTTTGATTCTGTCTCAAATTGCTCTGTACTGGTCTGCCCAAATGAGAAAATTGAAATGAGCAGACTACAAATTGTAAAAATAGTAGTGCTTTTCATGATCTTTGTTTTAAATATTAGGTTATGATATATTAATCTCGTGGAGGATAGATACCTGCAATGCAGATGATATAATTCAATCCCAGGTAAGGCTGCATATTATTCATCGGTAAATTTTGTCCTGTAAAAGAAATACTCTGGCTATTAAGAGCCGTATCGGGATTTGCATTATTTACAAAACTTGTAACAGGATTAAAGTCTCTTCCTACCTGTGTTCCAGTAATAGCAATAGCTGTTGCGGCAGTAGGGGTAGAAGTATTGGCATTTTTGTTTGCCACTTTAAATTGAAAGCCAGCTCCAATGCTTGGAAGATTAGACTGTAGAAGAGTGTTTTGTGTAGTTCCTGACATTACACCGAGTGGATAATATTCGTTGGCATTTACATTTCCAGCCCCAATAGCAGTACGCCCTTTTAGGTTGGGTAAAGCAAACGTGGTGATTCCGTCTCCACCATAAGTGGTTCCCAGAATGGAAAACAGCGCTGAATTGCTTGAGATTCTTAGTAAACTTCCGTCACAGAACATCCAGCCTTTAGGTGCAAAGTTTCCTGCAAATAACTTAACGATTCCAATGTATTCGTCCATGGTCAATATTTTTTAGCCTTTAATAGTCTTACTCTGTTGATGGCTTTTCAGATTCCGCCGTTTATTTCTAACCCAAAGGAACAACTAATATAAAAGCTGCAGTAGAGTAGAAAATACCAAATTGAAGACTCCGTATTTCTACGTAAAGAGATATTCTTCTACTCTTAAAAACAGAATTATATATTTAAAATAAAAACTAATAGTAGATATTAGCTCAATACTAACCTCTGACTTCTCTCTTCCTGCTTCCAACCTTAAAAATAGCATGAAATTATTCTCTCTAAGTTTCTCCGAAAGCACTGTATTTAGTATTTTTGTAAGAATCCAATAAAAATTAAAATGAACGAATTCGTAGCATCAGAAATCAAAAATAATATTGCCGAAATTACTTTCGGAACCCCTAAAAGTAATTCCCTTCCGGGAGCTATTTTAGAAAAACTGGCTCAGACTATTTTAGAAGAAGGAGCTAAAGATGAGGTAAAGGCTATTTTAGTAAAAAGTGAAGGTGAAAAAGCATTCTGTGCAGGAGCAAGTTTTGATGAGCTTCTGGCCATTGAAGAGCTGGATGCTTCCACTAAGTTCTTCGGTGGCTTTGCTAAAGTTCTGAATGCAATGAGAAACTGTGGAAAGATTGTGGTAGTAAGAGTGCAGGGAAAAACAACCGGAGGTGGAGTAGGAATTGCCTGTGGTGCTGATTACTGCTTTGCAACAAAAGACTCAGCATTAGCACTTACAGAAATCAATTTAGGAATCGGACCTTTCGTAATCGGACCCTATGTAGAAAGAAAAATCGGAAAATCACAGTTCTCAGCAATGGCTATTGATGCAGACTTCAGATCGGCTGAGTGGGCAGAACAGCATAATGTATATCATTCCGTTTCAGAAAACATCCAGGAAATGGATGAGAAACTTGACAAGTTTATGCAGACCCTGGCTTCCAGAAGCAGCGATGCTTTGGCATTGATCAAGAAGGTTTCATGGGAAGGAACAGATCATTTCAATGAACTGATGCCAGCAAGGATTCACATGAGTGCCAGCCTTATTCTGGAAGATTCTGCTAAGAAAAATATTGAAGCTATTAAAGAAAGACTAAGAGCAAAATAGTTTTTAGTTCTTGAAAATATTCAGCCGTTGATTACTTCAACGGCTTTTTTAATTCTTACTCTCAGAATGGCCAAGAGAAAGAACCTCCTTGCTGTACTTGAAATAAGTTACCATTACTTTTGTTCCGATTTCATATTGATCATAATCTGTTTTCTCAACAGAGAGCATTATCTTTTTCCCTTTGTGGCATCCCGCAAAAGTAATAATGTACTCATCACCTTCCGTTTTATGCTTGGAAATAATTATGCTTTCCAACCTGTTTTTGCCGTTTTGAATATCCTTTTTCCATCTCCCTTTGAAATATTGATAGAGAAGCCAATGCATTAGCAAGAAAAATAGATAGAGTGCTACTGCGACACCAAAAAATAAAAGGTAATGGTAATATTTAAAATTCTTAAACTCGTTTTGCAAAAAATAAGCGCCAGTAAGCATGACGAGTATAATAACGGCAAGTACAACCCCCGAGAAATCCTTAAAAAAATCTCTTTTGTGGATGGCTATCCTATGGAGCTCTTCCTCGTTTAAAGGAATATTTTCCTGTAAATGTATTTGAGAATAATCAATTAAAACTTTTGTCATAATAAGATAATTAAAATTGGACGTTATTCTTCTGTTTACTTTCCCGGATGAATAGTGATCAGTTCATAGGGGCTATATTTTTGATCATCTTAAAGTTAAAAATTATAGGACTGGCTTGATAAAAAAATTAGTATAAGTTTAAAAAAAATATTTTGCAGATTAAAAATAAATTATAACTTTGTAATTCAAAGTTCTTTTTATGGATTCAAAAAATTATCACGAAGATTTGTCCCATATCCGTTCCATGATGGAACGGTCTTCCAGATTTATTTCTTTGAGCGGGCTCTCGGGAGTTGTGGCTGGTGTAGTAGCACTTTTAGGTGCTGGGTATGCCTATTTTGCCATGGAAAGTAAAAAAATGGAATACATTAACGGAGGTAGACTTCATTTTACCTCTGAATTGGTTCAGGAATTGGTCATCACCGGATTAGTAGTTCTGGTAGCAGCAGTTTTCAGTGGGTATATTTTTACAGCCAATAAAAGTAAAAAGAAAGGATTAAAGATTTGGGATGCCACTACCAAAAGACTTTTAGTCACCTTTTCAGTTCCATTAACGGCAGGAGGAATCTTTTGTGCAGCTCTTATTGAGCATCATTTAGTAGTATGGATTGCTCCTACAACTTTGATTTTCTATGGATTGGGCCTTATAAGTGCTGAAAGATACACTCTTCCGGATGTAAAATATCTGGGATATTGTGAGGTTGTTCTTGGATTATTGTCTCTGTTTTTTCTGGGTTGGGGATTGTTTTTCTGGGCAGTAGGTTTCGGTATTCTGCATATTGTCTACGGGCTTATTATGCATAAGAAATATAAGTAATGGGAATTGGTTTTGTAATATTTATTCACCTTTTCATTATAGCTGTTTTCAGTTTTATTTGTGCTGTAATAGGATGTATACTTACTTATTTCATCAGCAGAAAGGAAAGAAGAAGACGAAAAATGATACTGACATTTATAGCTCCTTTTGTAGCGCTTTATACTTTCTATATCGTTGGAGTTATTGGTTTTTCGATTGTATCAGAAAATAAAAAAGTAGATATCGGAATTGGGGATGCCTGGTATATTCCTTTGAAAAATAATCATCAACTGCTATGTATTGATATTCCGGAACAGGCGAGCATTAATAAAAATAATGGAGAAACTCAGATTTCAATGGTAGCAGAAATTGAAGAGAAAGGAAATCAGATTTTTGGAAAAACTTTTGGTAACGAGTACTTTTTGCTGGATACAAAAACAGATTCGATAAAAACTTTTACTACAGAGAAAGAGTTGGTTGCCTTGCATTCAGATAAGAAACTCAGGCTGGCGGATGTCACAGAATTTTATTCTGAAAGAAAAGATAATGGGTTACTGGCCTCTGATGATAGGATTGTTGTCTCTCATAATCAGCATTGGAGCGGTATACATTTTGAAACTGGTATTAATCTTTTAATATTTGAAAAATCATCACATGTGTCATAAATAAGGCTTTCCGGAAGGATAAAAAATTTTAATCCTTATTTTTGCACCGTTTTTTGAAACAAAAAGAAGCTGTAAAACTATGGCAACATAGGAGTAAAGAGAATGAAAAATAGTCACATTGTGGCTGTTTCAGAACAAATAAGATAAAGAAAATGATCAAAATAAGTCAACTCAATAAAGAATTTGAAAGCCGTGTAAGACTGGGTATAATGTCCGTTCTTATGGTGAACGACTGGGTTGATTTCTCTGAAATGAAAGCTTTGTTGGAGATCACAGACGGAAATCTTGCCAGCCATAGCAACGCATTGGAGAAAGTAGGATATATTGAGGTTAAAAAGGAGTTTGTAGGAAAGAAACCTAAAACCTCTTACCGTGTTACACAAAGTGGGAGACAGGCTTTTACTGATCATCTGGATGCCCTTGAAAAACTATTGGGACGATAGTCCTATATTTTTTTGAATTTTAACTTTGTAATTCAAAGTTCTTTGTTTTAAAATAGATATAATGGATAGAAAAACATTTTTAAAAAAGATCTTACAGATTTCAGTTTTGGGTGTTTTCCCTGGATTGTATTCTTGGCAGGTAGAACCTTTTTGGATAGAATTTGTTCAAAGAAAGCTTCCTGTGAAAAATTTACCTCAGGCATTAGAAGGAAAGATACTGATGCAGATTTCTGATTTGCATGTAGGGGCCTATTTCGATTGGCATTTTCTCATTGATTCTTTTCAAAAAGCCCAACAATATAAACCCGATTTTGTAGTGTACACCGGAGATTTTGTAAATACAGGAATCCTTCAGGAACAGAGAGATCTGAAAAAAGTAATGGAAAACTGTGTTCTGGGGACTTTAGCAACTTTTGGAATCTTAGGAAACCATGATTATGGAAAGAACTGGGAGGATATAGAATGTTCAGAGAAAATATGTGATACACTTAGTAATTCAGGGATCACGATGCTCAGGAACACTCAGGAGGAAAGTTATGGTTTGAATTTTATAGGGTTCGAAGATTTATGGTCATCCCGCTTTCAACCTGTAGAAGCGATGGCAAAATATGATCCATCAAAAGCCAATATTGTACTTTGTCACAACCCTGATGCCTGTGATTTGGATATATGGAATGGGTATCAAGGCTGGATTTTGAGTGGACATACCCATGGAGGGCAATGTAGAATTCCAGGAATTATCACCCCTATACTTCCGGTAAAGAATAAAGAATATATCTCCGGAGAGATTGATCTGAAAGATGGGAGAAAGTTGTATATCAATCGTGCTCTTGGGCATTCTTTTCAGATAAGATTTATGGTACGTCCCGAAATCACTGTTTTTACATTAACCCAAGCTTAAATAATTACATCAATGGAAGATAAAGAAATAATCAATCTAAGTAAATCAATATTTGGTGGGTGTCTTGCCCTGGGAACAATTTGTCTTTTAGGAGGCGTATTTAAACTGGAGCCGTTCGTTGCGGCCGGTTATATGCTGCTCATTATTGCTACTCCCGTTAACTTATTCCTGGTACTCGCTTTTTTAATCCATGGACTTGTGAATCGATCCAGTTTAAAAACTTGTATAAAAGCAATTGGTATACTTTCTATCAATATTCCCATTGCAATTCTGTATGCTGTCATCGGGATTTGTTTAATCTCTGATGGACATTGGTAATCTTTAAATCATAATAGGTTCTCATTCTTTTTTAAATACATACACTATGAAAAAAATACGCGTTCAGTTTCTGCTTTTTGTGTACGATAAAACTCAAAAGCTCTACAGAAAATACTTTAAAAAGAAAAAAAGACAATGGCAGTTCAATGAAAGGCAGCTGCTGGAGTTTCAGGAAGATTCACTGGGAAGAAAACTAGGAGAATTCTACCATAAACATGGGTTTTCAATGATTCCCAAAATGGAAAATCATGATGTTCACCATCTGATCACTGGCTGCGGGACCAACTTTGAGGATGAAATTGCCATGCAATATCTTTTGCTTGGAAACGGAAAGCTCAATGCCCATTTGCTGGCAGCTATTGTATTGGGAACCCTTATTCTTCCGGAATACATGAAAATTTACTTTAATGCCTATCGGAAAGGACAGATGATGAGAGCCTTCTACGAATGGGATTTTGAAGGTTTACTCTGGCAGAACTTTGATCATCTGAAAGATTTTATCCAACAGAAAGATCCGGTTGTTTTACATTAAAATGCAAATGACGTGGAAAATATAAAGTTCAGTTCTAACGGGAGATATACTTTTCTTATTTCTTTCGGTCTTGGTACATTCTTGTTTTTATTATTTTTTATCACCAGAAATGAAGGCTTGTTGATTTGTGGGTTGATCTATGTAATTTTTGCAATACCTGTGAACATGACAGTGCTTTTATATGAGTTGCTTCATTTCCTGATGGATATTTCCGAAAGAAAAGATTCGGGAAACTCTGTTCTCCTTTTGTTGGCAAATATTCCAATCGCAGCAATGTATCTTCTTATTATTTTCAATTTTTCATAATCTAATTTTTAAATATTTATTATCATGAAAACACATCACTATATATTTCTAACAACAGCCCTATTTGTCATTCTATTTTATGATCAGGACATGGGACTGAATTTTGGAATTCTCGGAATTCTATATGCGATTCTGAATTTCTTTAAAACACTTCAGAAAGATAAAACCAGAACATTTTACATTCTTACAGGAACCAGTATGCTTTCGGGGATTGCTTTTGCCTGGTTTGGTGACTTTGCTTCATTCCTGGCGGTGGCAAGTTCACTTCTTCTATTAGCCTATAAGTCAAAAAACAGGAACATGAAGATCCTTTTCCTGATTCCTGTTTTCATAACAAACTGCTGTACCTCCATTTGTAGAGTCTTTATGTTGGATAAATGGCTTCCTCAAAGAAACGTCCCGGGAATGTGGCAGAAGATTATGGCTTTTGTACTGATCCCTTTATTGCTTCTATCCATATTCTTTGGAATTTATGCCGCAGGAAGTGATCATTTTGCAGCTCTTTTCACAGATTATGAACTGGATATCAATCTTTGGCAGGTCTTTTGTCTTTCCGTTTTAGGATTTTTTATTGCTTTTAATTTCTGGAACTTTGCTGTGGAAAGGCTGATCTATAAAAATCATCATTTTTTGGATAATGACTTTCAGGAAAACGCCAAGGAACCTAAGTCAACCTATTCGTTCCTTGATCTGGACGCAGAAAGAACGAGTGGTGTAATATCTTTCTTCTGTCTGAATATTTTGCTGGTTTTCTTCATTATCACCTATAATTATGAGCAGTTCTATGAAGTTTCAAAAACACCGGTTCAGCTTTCAGAAGAGACGCATGAGCGTGTCAATGCTGTGATTATGTCTATTGTGATGGCTATTCTGGTGATCATGTTCTATTTTAAATCAGGTTTCAATTTTGATTCCAAAGCAAAGCTGCTGAAAATTTTAGCTAAAGTCTGGATTATTTTGAATGCCATACTCATTCTGTCTGCAGCAGCCAAAAACTATGAATATATCGTTAATTATGCCTTTACGTATAAGAGACTGGGCGTTTTTGCTTTCCTTCTCTTATCTCTGGTGGGACTTGGTTTAACTTTTATGAAAATTCAAAAACAAAAAAGAAACGCCTTCCTCTTCAATACCATGGCGTGGTATCTTTATGGAACCATTTTGATTTGCAGCTATATCAACTGGGGTGGTATTATTACTTCACAGAATATGAAGCGGAAAGATTTTGCAGTGAACTATCATTTGGGGGCAGTTAACTTCAGTGAAAAAGGTCTGCTAAAATATGCAGATGAAAAGAATAATCAAAAGCTTAAAAAGGATCTTCAGAATAAAATTAAGGTAGAAAAATCCAAATCTTTCCTTTCAAAAATTATGTATTATCAAACGATCAAATAACAATAGAACGCAATGAAAAAGTTAATGGAATCTCCACGATTTAAAATAAATGTTTTGCTTGTATTCATGACATTGTTCTGTTTCAGTCTCTCTGTTTTCAGATATTATATCAGCGAAACAAAGGTGTTTTTCTTTCTGAACTGGAATCTGTTTCTGGCATGGATCCCTTTATTTCTGAGTAGCCTGATATTGATATTCAATATGAAAAGTAAAATATCTGTCGTCTTCATTATTGTGGTCTGGATCTTGTTTTTTCCGAACTCACCCTATATTCTGACCGATCTTTTTCATTTAAAGGCAAGAAATACCATTCCTATCTGGTACGATCTGATTGTTATCCTCTCTTATGCCTGGACAGGATTAATATGTGGTTTTATAAGTCTCAACGATATTGAAAAACTTCTTTCCGGTTATACCAAAGAGAGAATCATTAACGGTATTGTAGTGCTTTTTCTTTTCATGAGCAGTTTTGGAGTGTATCTGGGAAGATTTCTGAGATGGAACAGTTGGGATATTCTCAATAATCCTTTCGGGTTATTCAATGATATTGTAGTACGTTTTATCTATCCGCTGGAATATACAAAGACCTGGGGTGTTACCCTTTTAATGGGCATTATGCTCAATTTTATGTATTTCACTTTTAAGCTCATTAGAAACAGTAACGAAAAGCTTTTGCAGCCTGAAAATATAGACCGTTAAGAGAGTTGGAACAATTTTAGCATTTAAAAAGACCTGATTAACCAGGATTGAATTGTAAAATGGAAAATGATGGCACATCTCAAAATATGTAAGTATTGATAATATTCAATCAAATATAACTTCGGAAGTATGGAAAACTACAATAACTTCCATCTCCCGGCCTCCATCTTCCATCTTCTTCAAGCCTTAAAATTAATTATTATGAAAAAAAGCTTATTGTTAATTCCATTGATTATTATTTCCTGTAAAAAAGATCCTGCTGTAATAGATGTATCTCATAAAGATTCTACCATTGTAACGGAAATGCCGGATTCTGTTCATAAGGCAGATTCAGTAGCATTAAGAAAGAAAGATTCAATTATTAACAATGCTCCTGCTACCAGAGAAGTATTACGTAAAGGCGTAATGAGAAATGAAAAAGAAGGTCAGATTGTGAGAACAGCAGATGCTTCTCAGCTTCCTTTTACCTTGGGAGAAGAATTTAAAAATGATGATCAGGAGCTTATTTTAAAGCTTACCAATTTTGAGCAGTCTAATATCAAAGCAAAGATTTCGACGAAAGAGAAAGATTTTAATATCAGATTCAATCAGATAAAACTTCCCAATGGAAATTATGATGGGCCTTTCGGAAGAGAAATCACCTATGATATTCCTGAAAAAGGAGAAGTATGGCTGATCATAGGAAAAAGTAATATGGCTTCTGGAAACACTAAAGGACATTTTACAGTGAGCATTGAGTAGCATCAGTCAATTTGGTACAGTTTCTGCAAATTAACATCATGAAGTTTAAATTTTAAAATTATGAAAAATATAGTTCTAACAGCAATGGCCGCCTCAGCTGTACTTGTAAGTTGTGGAACCGTACAGTCGCTGGTTCAGAATACATTTCCCTATACAGCAAATGTTTTAGTTTCCACAGGAGTGCCTGCTGATAAAGAAGTCTCTTCAACCGCAACCGCTACCAATGTACAAACTTGGTTTGGAGGAAATAATAATGCACAGATTAAGGATGTAAGAATCTCTGATGCTAAAATATCCGTAGTATCTCCTTCAGGAGGAAATTTAAGCGCATTTAAAACTATTAAAGTATACGTTTCATCCAGTGGAACAGGAGAAAAACTGATCGCATCCCGCTCAAATATCTCTACCAATTCATCCAGTATGAGTCTGGATCTGAATGACACAGGATTCCTGGATAGCATTGTGAAAAGTTCAGGACTTACGGTAAGAACAGTTTATGAACTGAAGAACCAAACCTCTTCAGACATGAATATTAAAGTAGCCCTTAATTTCAGCAGCGTCCCTGCGAAATAATTGTTATAAAAGTTAAGACAAAAAACTCCTTTCAATCGCTGAAAGGAGTTTTTTACTTTGAATAAGAAAGAATAGAAGATGACAGTTATCAAAGTCATTCAGAATAACGACTGTCCCTTTTTACTTTTACAAAGATCGCTTTATTATATCTTTAGTAATACTAGGGCTAGCATTAACCTCCAGCTTCAATCTTCCCGCTTCCTAACTATAGTTTAGTAAACTTTTCCACAACCCGTCTTGATCCTTCATTGATATTAATGATATACTGGCCTACAGGAAGCTGAGAGACATTAATCTTTTCACCGGAAGAAACCGTGTTTTTTATCACTGACCTTCCATGCATATTGATGATTTCTATGCTCAGTCTTTTATCTTCAGTACTTTGAATAGCTATATAGCTGCTGGATGGATTGGGATAAATTTTTACCTCCAAAGCAGGCAAAGCCTTAGTAGAAACCATAGACTTGCTTTCCAGTTGTAAAATAGCATTTTTCACATTAGGAAGAGGGCCAATTTTTTTATTAACATCAGTACCTCCCTGTGGAATTCCGGTAGAAACTAAAAGATTTTTCATAGCGGTAGGACTTAAATATTGCCCTGTACTCTGGCGATAATAAGACTGAAGAAGTACAGCTGCAGAAGCCACAGTAGGGGTAGCAGAACTGGTTCCGCTGAAATAGTTATATGTTCTGTTGTTATCGTTATCATACTTTGCATACGATCCGTATCCGGCTGCCAGAACACTGCTTCCCCAACCTTGTACATCCACTCTGCTTCCATAAGTACTGAAGCTTTGTTTAGAATGAGTGGTATTGGGAGTTCCTGCTCCTACAATGATCGCGCCGCTGTTTCCTCTTGCTCTGTATGCAGCATAAAAAGGATCATCAAGATCCTGATTTCCATTTCCGGCTGCTGCAATGATAATAATTCCTGAATCTGTAGCCGCTTTTGTAAGATCCCAGATCACACTGTCGTACTCTGCAGGACAATATTGGCCATCTTTTCCACCAGTCTGCATTTCATACAGGATGATATCCCCGGCCTGAGAAGCATTGATCGATCTGCTTACCGCTGAAGCTCTGTTATATCCAACAGTAGTCCATTCCATATATCCTTTTATTTCTGATGCATTATAAACCGCACCTGTAAGCCCGATATTATCTTTTACAGATCCCAAAATGCTTACCACAGCTGTTCCGTGATCACGATAGTTATTGTTGGCTAATCCTGAATTGGGAGAATAGCCGGGTTCTAATTGAATTGAATTCTGGTTGGAGAGCATTTCGTGTGTTTTGTAAAAACCATATTCCACATCACGGATACGTACATTCTGTCCCGTAATTCCCTTAGACCATGCATATTTTGCATTGATTCCCGGATTGTCATTCAGGTAAGTCTGAAGGTTTTCCAGATCCGGAGTGGCAACAAACATATTAACAAATGGAGGCTCAATAGGAGAGCCACTCATCACAGATACATATTCTATTTCCGGGAATTTTTCAAGAATACGAATCAGATTTTTAGAAGATCCGTCCTTTTGAACAGGAAGATCAGCTTTAAATATCCTTTTGAGTTTTTGAACAGACTCACCGGTATTTCCATTCACTTTACTGCTTTCTGTCATTTCATTGATCTTTGCATCACTGAATCCCAGATCATATGTAAATGAAACTCCATTTTCCCTGGCAAACCTTTCCAGCTCAGGATTTCTGGTAAATGCAGCCTTTTCCGAATGGATACCCTTTGAAAAACATACGTATATCTGATCGTTTTGATCATCATTGCGCGTTGATTGAGATTGTCCAAAGGAAAAGGAGAAACAGAATACAGATAATGTAAGAAGTTTGATTTTTGTTTTCATGTTATTTTTATTAAATGGTTGTGAATTGGTTTGGATAATATCAAAAATAATAATAAAATGAAAACAAATCACGTTTTTGTGAATTTATTTTTCAATGAGCCGGTTTGTCCTTTGTGCAAAGGATTTATCATATTTTTCTAAAAGAAATACCTTTCAGTAAAACTGAAAGGTATTTCTTTATTGGTATGCAGTGAAGGATCAATGCGGTTAATCTTCAAATTGATTTTCGTAGATTCTGTGATAAAAAATCTGCTTTTTATTCATGATCTGGTATTCAATGCCGATGCTGTCTTTGTTTGCATTTACGAATCTGGCTTCCTGAATTCCTTCCTGTCTCTCATCACTTGAAATGTCAATCGAAGAACGTTGTAAAACTCTTTCCAAAACATCAATATAGGGCACTTTGCTGATATTTTTTTCCAGAATACCTTTCTGCCTGTAAATAGCTATATGCGGTTTAGACAGTGCTCCGGGACGATATCTCTCAATTCGGTAGTCATTATTAAGCTGAATTCTCTGGTAGTTGTCAAAAGTTGAGAAATAACCGAGAATAGCAAAAAAAGGAATCATCATGGGTAGGATACTCAAAATAATTCCTGCAATCAAAAGTCCAAAATAAGCCTTTATTGCTTTTTTCTTCCAAAGCCTGATAATGATAAAAACAGTCATTGCAAACCAGAGCCAGCCTATAATTTTATCCGTGTAATATCCGGCATAACTGTATTTATTAAAATTTAAAACAATTTCACTCAGGAAAATCAATGTCAATACAAGATAAGCGATGATAATATTCTTGTTCTTCATATACTTACTTCTGTAATCAGCTTTTGGTTATTGAGTCCATAACGATGGTTACAGGCCCGTCATTAATCAGTGAAACTTTCATATCTGCCCCGAAAATACCGCTCTCTGTCTTTAATCCGGATTTTGCCATCTCTTCTTTAAAATAATCAAATAGAGGAACGGCTTTATCAGGTTTGGCTGCTTTAATGAAAGAAGGACGGTTTCCTTTTTTATAATCTGCAATCAGGGTAAACTGGCTGATGCAGAGGATCTCCCCGGAAATATCCTTTACAGAAAGATTAAGCTTGTCATCTTCATCACCAAAGATTCTCAGATTGAGTATTTTCTGTACCAGCCAATCTGCATCTGCTTTTTCATCATTCTCATCAATACCCACCAACAGCATTAATCCCTTTTCTATTTCGCCAACGGTTTTTCCGTCTACTTTTACATTGGCTTCAGAAACTCTTTGTATAACGATCTTCATTTTATTATTCTAAAAGTAAATATTTAAAGTTTTGGTAGCGGGGTCATAATTATATGAGTTATAAATTTTAGGAGAAAGCCCTGTTTTGGCTCCATCTAATGGCTGCCCTGTTCTTAGCATCCATTTGGTGCCATCTTTTGGACACAAAATGGCAAGGTTATCTTTAGTGACCTCAAGAGTAGTGTTATTATCAGGACATAAATGAGGGGCATTCCTATCATAAATCTTGAATAAACTGCCAGTACGTACGGCAATTAAACCTCTTGTTCCAGATTGCTGTTCGTTGATATAGATCCAACCTCCATCATTGGTTAAAGCATTATATGCAGGGAGGTTCAAATTCAAAGTTACATTGATGGGATTATTAGGAAAGCAGCTTACTGTATCTTCTCTGCTTCCGCATGATTTTATAGATAAATTACTGAAAATCAATAAAATGAAAATAGATAATATCGGAAAAGTTTTTTTCATTTCAATTTAAATTTTTATATATTTGTAAAAATTAAACGATTATAACACGTAAAACATTGTCCGGCAAATGTCGGATTATTTTTTTATACTAAAACTAAATTTTGAAAATTATGGCAAGCTATGTAACAAAGGAGGGCCTTGAGAAAATGAAAGCTGAGCTGGAACAGTTGGAAACTGTGGAAAGACCAAAAATTACTCAGCAGATCGCAGAAGCTAGAGACAAAGGTGATTTGTCTGAAAATGCAGAATATGATGCGGCTAAAGAGGCTCAGGGGATGCTTGAAATGAGAATTTCTAAGCTGAAAGATGTTATCTCAACTTCTAAAATTATAGACGAAAGCCAATTAGATACTTCAAAAGTTTCTATCTTAACTACAGTGAAGCTTAAGAATAATGCAACGAAGCAGGAGCAGGTATTTACATTGGTGCCGGATAACGAAAGCGACCTTAAGACAGGAAGAATTTCTGTAAACACTCCAATTGCTAAAGGTTTATTAGGTAAAGTTAAAGGTGAAACTGCTGAAATTACTTTACCAAACGGAAATAAACTTTCTTTTGAAGTATTAGACATTTCTCTATAGTCTGATACACCCTTTCATTTCTAAACTTCCAGTATTTAATCTCTAACTTATAAAAAAATGAGCACTATCTTCACAAAAATCATCAACGGCGAAATTCCCTCTTATAAAATTGCTGAGGACGAAAACTTTATTGCGTTCCTCGATGCAATGCCTTTGGTGAAAGGACATACTTTAGTAGTTCCGAAAAAAGAAGTGGATTTGATTTTTGATCTTGAAAGTGAAGAATACAAAAACCTTTGGGGATTTGCCCAAGAGGTTGCCAAGAAGATCAAAACTGCAATTCCATGTGTAAGAGTAGGAGTAGCGGTTGTAGGACTTGAAGTTCCTCATGCGCATATTCATCTTATTCCTTTAAACAAGATGGAAGACATGAACTTCAGAAATGAAAGACTAAAATTAACGAACGAAGAATATACAGAGATCCAAAACTCAATTATTAATTCTTAAAACACAGAAAATCGTAAAAAAGTAATTTTTTACGATTTTCTTTAACATATACATATATTATATAATATGAATCCAAACCAATGTTCTTTCTGTGGAAGAAAAAGAAATGAAGTACAGATGTTGATTTCTGGGCAGAACGGTTTTATTTGTGAAAATTGTATAGAGCAGGCACATGTAATTGTAAAAGACAGTGCCTCGAAATCAGGGCATTCACCAGCAGACAATATGGAAGATCTTAAAAAACCAAAAGAAATTAAAGTATTTCTTGATCAGTATGTAATAGGACAGGATCAGGCAAAAAAACAGCTTTCCATTGCAGTATACAATCATTATAAGAGATTGCTTCATGCTCAGGATGAAAATAGAGAAGTAGAGCTGGAAAAGTCCAATATCATTATGATAGGAGAGACCGGTACAGGAAAAACCCTATTGGCTAAAACGATTGCAAGAGAGCTTAATGTTCCTTTCTGTATCGTGGATGCAACGATTCTAACAGAAGCAGGATATGTAGGAGAAGATGTTGAAAGTATCCTTTCGAGACTATTGATGGTGGCAGACTATGATGTGGAAAAAGCTGAAAGAGGAATTGTCTTTATTGATGAGATCGATAAGATTGCAAGAAAATCAGACAACCCGAGCATTACAAGAGATGTATCAGGAGAAGGAGTACAGCAGGGATTACTGAAACTGTTGGAAGGAAGTATTGTAAACGTTCCGCCACAGGGAGGAAGAAAACATCCTGACCAAAAGTATATTCAGGTGAATACTCAGAATATTCTGTTTATTGCCGGAGGAGCTTTTGACGGTATTAAGGAGATTATAGAAAGAAGAATGAACAAGCAGGCCATTGGTTTCAGTTCAGAAAAAATCAATAAAACAGATGAAGATGAATATGTATTAACAAATATTAATGCAATTGATTTACGTTCTTTCGGATTAATTCCCGAACTTTTAGGAAGGTTTCCAATCATCACTTACCTTGATAAACTCACAAAAGAGACGCTGGTAAGAATTATGAAAGAACCTAAAAATTCGATCGTGAATCAATTTGTGGAGCTTTTTAAGATGGATGGCACAGATTTGGTAATTACAGACGGGGCAATCGAGAAAATTGTGGAGGAAACTATTGATAAAGGATTAGGAGCAAGAGGTCTGAGAGGTACCACAGAAAAGGTTCTGGAAGACTATATGTTTTCAATCGGAGAAGAAAAAAAGATTGTCTTAACAGAAGATAATATTTTGATTAATAGATAAAATGTTTTTTTTTTAAAGAAAAAAATAATACCTTTGCGGGTGAAGATTGTATTAACACACAAATAATTTATACAATGAGAAAAAGTTTATTTGCTATAGGTCTTTTAGCAATCAGTTATTCTGTTCAGGCGCAGATATTATGTCACGTAGACACTGATGCTAAAATGTATGTGAGCGAAGGCACCCTAGTTTTTAGCGGTGGCGGTGTCCAAACAAAAGACACAGGCGTTCTGGATGTACGTGGAAATGTCATGATTGTAGGATCAGGTACAGATGCTTTAAAAACAATTGATGCATTAGGTGCGGATAAAACCACCAATGGAGATAATATTGTTTTAAGGCTAAATACCCCTGGTACTTATGCTTCTTCTACGTACGGTCAATTGTACATTGATGGATTAACTCAGTCCAACATTACAGGTATTGTAACTAAAGAATACCTGACAGACAAACAAGGGAACGGCAATTATTTCCAACAAATTGCACTTCCTTTCTTCGGTAAAACTTACAGTTCATTATCAACCGAATTAGGAAAAACATTCGGTACTGTAAGAAATATTCAGAATCCTGGTAATGTAAACAATGATCTTATTTTGCAATGGAATAATGCCCAGGCTAAATCTGATCATGTTACTGATTTGTCAAGTACAACCAGTAATGGTCCGGCATATTATATGTTAGGTTCTAGAAATAATAACCTAAATCTTAATACGCCTGTATCAGGTTCCGTGAATAAGATAAGCGGTAGACCATATGCTACCTTTGCTCCTGTGAATTTACAAAATGGAGGAAATGTATATTTCGGTCCTAACGGTAACGGAGCAAACAGTTACGGTGAAGCTTATAACTCTTACCTTCAGGATCAGTTTGATCTTCCTAACGGAGAGTGGAATGTAACTTATGGTAAAAATATTTACCAGTTTGGTAACCCATACCTTACAAACCTGGACCTTTCTAAGATTGGTTATATTGAAGGCGGAGCGATTACAGACGGTAACAATGTTGCTAATATCATGGGGATTGAGTATACATCTGGTTCAGTGGTAACACAGGCTAATGGGTATACTTTTACTACAGGGGCATTAAAGCAGACATTTAATTTAAATGGAACTCCTGTTGGAGATATTGGATTAATTATTAAACCAATGCAGCCATTTATTATTAAGCTTAGAGACAATAGTGCTCAAAATTTGAATTTCAGTACCCTTAGACGATTTAAGGATGTAGTGAGAGTTGATGGAACAGACTATAATGTAAATGCTGCTAAAATGGCTGGTAAAGCCAATAAATCTGCGGGAGCAAGTATTAAGCAATTAGGAGTTATCGGTCTTGATGCTAATGGTAATGAGCTTGGAAGAGCCTATTATGTAGTTTCTGCTACAGCTACTACCGGTCACCAGACTTCTATTGCAACTACAGTACAGGCTGCTGCTAGCAGCAGTAATCTTATCGGTACTTTTGAGGAAGCGCCAAATGGAGGTTATGATCCGAACTATAATGCAAAATATTGGCTATATATTAACGAGGCTAATGAAAAAGATTTCTTAGGAAAAGATTTATTACTATGGAATTTTGATTTTAGCAAACCGGATAAAAAAATAGTTTCTTATAAATTTGAAATCAGAGAGAATGCAGAAATGCTTCCTGCTGGAACACACCAGTTGTCTTCAGGAACAGGATTCTACTATAAAGCATCTAATGGTTCTGTACAACAAGCAAAACAAGGAGATGTAGTTCCTGTAAGCTCTAAATCTTATAATTTATATTATGGAGAGCCTAATAAAGGAACTCTTGCAGCTAAGGAAACTGCTACACTTTCCAGAACAACAGTTGTATACAATCCTGCAATCAGTAATTATATCGTTAGATTCGACCCAGATTGGAAAAAAGCAGATATTGAAGTTTATGATATGAGTGGTAAACTTATCATCTCTAAGAAAACTGTTGATACATCTAAGGATTTCGTAATTGAACTTGATGGTTCAGTGAAGAGTTCTTACATTGTAAAAGTTGTTTCGGATAAAGGAGTAATAGTTAACACCAAAATCTTAAAATAAAAATTAATATGAAAACCATAAATAAACTAGTATTTGCATTGTTTTTCTTTACCACAATATTGGTAAGTGCGGATCCTGATGATATGCCAGTTCCCGGAGGAGGAGGAACCGGTGGTCACGGTACAGGTGGAGCACCATCAGCACCAATTGATATGTATGTGTATTTACTTGCTGTAGTAGCTGTTGCATTCATTGCATTCTACACAAAGAAGTATAAAAGCATTAAAGCATAAAATTTTATTAAAATAATACTAAACTCTCTGATTAATCAGAGAGTTTTTTTATTTTTACTCTATGAAAAAGATTTATACGCTATCTGCAGTTTTAGCTACATTTGCACTGCAGGCTCAGTTTACAGTTACAGTTCAGACACCGGCAGATTTTACAGATAAAGATGCTATTCTATATACATTAAACGGTTCAAAAGATATTATTGTTACCAAAGAACAGAGTAAGAATAATACCTGGACGTTTAAATATCCAAATCACTATATGGGAATGATGAAACTCTATTTCCCTTCAACCAACAATACGATCAGCTTTATTTCTGAAAATAAAAATGTAAATATCAAATTGGATATTCAGAATAATAAAGTGAAAGATGTTATATATCTGGATGAAGCTAATGAGATCATGAGTAAACAACAGGAAGGTTCACAAAAGAAAGAACTTATTCTTCCTGCTTTAGCCCAGATTAAAGAATATTATAAAGATAATACAGACTTTGGAAAAGCTCTGAAAACCGAAATCGATAGACTTTCCGGGACATCGAGCTCCGTTGATGCAGCAAAACATCCATTTGTAGCTTATTATAATACCAACTACAGCAAATTTATTGGAAATCCGGCAGATAATAAAAAGGTTAATCAGGATGATATTATTAATTTCCTGGATAAGTCTAACGATATGCTTGAAAGCTCATCATTACTAAGACCCGTATTGGTAGCTTACCTGAATTCAGGAGGAAATACTAATGTCGGAGGTTCTGTAGATAAACTTTTAGACCGCTTAAAGGTTGAAACTCCAAGAGGGCAGACTGTATTATCAGAACTTATCGATATTTTTGATGTTTATCAGATGGATGAGTTTAAGAACAAATATCTTGGTTTAGCTAAAAATCTTAAATGTACTATCAACGATAGGTTAGCTTCTACATTAAAATCTAATGCTAATGTAGAAACGGGGGCTGTCTTTCCTAATTATAAGTTCCAGTCAGCAACCAATACCACTGCTAAATCAATTCATGATGTAAAGGCTGATAAAAAAGTTATTATATTCTGGTCATCTACATGCTCACACTGTGAAAGTGAACTTCCAAAGCTATTGGAAAAATACAATGAACTGAAATCAAAAAATATTCAGGTGATTGCTCTGTCTTTAGATGTGGATAAAAATTCTTATTCTACAAAGATTGCTGCATTTCCATGGATCAATGACTCAGAATTGAGAGGCTGGAATAGTACTTACGTAGATACTTACAATGTTCATGCGACTCCGACCTATTTTATTTTAGATTCTAACAGTAAGATAATCAGTAAGCCAGATCATGTAGGAGATGTTTTGGAATATTTTAAGGTAAAATAATTTTGGAGGTAAAGAATATTTTTCTATATTTGCACCACCAAAACGGCGAGGTAGCTCAGTTGGTTAGAGCGCAGGATTCATAACCCTGAGGTCACGGGTTCAATTCCCGTCTTCGCTACAAAAACCGCAATCATTAATTAATGGTTGCGGTTTTAATTTTTATATGAAAGCTGTCATTTTTTTGCATTGCTTTCTCCTATTATTGTTCGTTCTCCTTAGAAAATGTTATCCGAAGACTTCAGTTTTAATATATTTAGTCTTTATTTGCATTATGGGAATATAGGTAAAATTATTTTTTCTATATTTGCACCACCAAAACGGCGAGGTAGCTCAGTTGGTTAGAGCGCAGGATTCATAACCCTGAGGTCACGGGTTCAATTCCCGTCTTCGCTACAAAAACCGCAATCATTATTAATGGTTGCGGTTTTAATTTTTTCATTTGAAAAACAACAACTCTACTTATGTTATTCAGTTTTCATTCACATAGCCTAAAATTAGGTCACCTGTAAACTCAAATATATCATTAAATGGACTTTTATAGTTCAATTGATTAAATATTATTTTGGTGAGTTTTTTCCCATCAAGAGTAATAATGTTGTTTTTATAGTTGTTTCTTTTGCAAATAGATTTTTCATAAATTGAAGTAGATTTTTTAATTTGTTGTGGTCATAATTTAATACATTAACTTCTTGTAAAAAATTAATTTACAAGAAGTTTTACTTTTATATTAGAAGTGTATTGAATTTAGACTTAGTTTGATATTTCTAAACAGGGAAACCTTCATGAAAACCAATTTTTTCATAGCATTGAATTGCATTTTGTTTCAATGGATTTTTGCTCCAATCTTCCCATATATTTGTATAAGGATTATAACCACATTTTAGCGGTTTTGAAGTATCTAAACCATTTTCATCTATATGGGATTGTTCTGTAAAAGCTCTACAATCTGTACAGACGTATCTAAACTCACAATCTTTGCATATTTCTATTTTATCTTTGGTGAGATTCCAGAGTTTTTTGAAATCGTTTTGATTAACGGCCTGCTCCAAAGTATGTGTATTGATATTACCAAAATTTACTGGCATTAAAGGGCAGTTTTTAATGTTACCATGTATATCAATTCCAATTTTTTTATGTAAACAGGAGTTGTGATTGATGGCTTCAATGACTTTTGTGATGTTTGTGTTAAAGTATTTTACATCGACTTTTCCACAGGAAGATATATGTATGGGATCTTTAGTAAAATTTACAATAAACCTGAACTCGTCTTTTACCTTGAATGGGACTTTTTTGCAGTTATAAAAAGTAAGGTTATATGTTCTGAATGTTTTTGTATTAATTTC
Organism: Chryseobacterium sp. MYb328; assembly: GCF_037572595.1. Taxonomy (NCBI): domain Bacteria; kingdom Pseudomonadati; phylum Bacteroidota; class Flavobacteriia; order Flavobacteriales; family Weeksellaceae; genus Chryseobacterium; species Chryseobacterium sp. MYb328. The sequence continues at coordinate 100,953 of NZ_JBBGZQ010000017.1, forward strand.
TTGGATGAACTCTTTGTCAATTGCATCATGATAAGGGGCAAAAATTTCAATTCCAGAAACAACGGAACTTGCGAAAGTTTGGTCAATGCGGATAAAACCTTCCATTGTAATTTTTTTTTTACTGTGTATCACCAAATATTTTATTCCAAGATTCTCTACAGATTGTTTTATTTTTTCCAAAATAGAAATATCGTTGAGTTCTATAAACAAATCTGAAATAGATGAATAATTATTATACTGATAGGAAAGAGGTGGAAAGTTATTATCCCAACCATTTTGTGTAATAAACCCGTATTCTTTTTCAAGTAGCAGATTCAAATATTGTTGAAAAATTTCTTTAGATTCATCATCATAATCAGATAATATATCTTCTATAGACTTGTTTTTCAATTCTTCTATTACGTCATAAAATTCTAATGGATATACTTCGGAAGTATTTCTTTGGAGATCAGAAATAAGTATTCTGCCTGCACCTTTTGTAATTAAGGTATTGCTGAATAAATTGAAATGTTTCATAGTAACCTTGTAAGTGCTTTAAACGGTTTTTCTCGAATGTAAAAATCGGAACGGAATTTTTCGGATTGTAAGAAGTATACTGTATTACTGTTAGGCTTTACATTACTTTTACCTCCAAATTTCGTTATTTGTTTAAATGTTAGAGGGAGTTTATGCTTTTCTCCCAGCTTATTTTTCATAAGTATTCTGCTATTTCTTTTTCTAATGAATAATTACATATACTTGATAAATATCCAAATTGTCCAATTGGATTTACCTCTAAAAAGTAATACTGATCTCCGCTTTTCATAAAATCCAAAGATCCACAGTTCAAATCGAGCTTCTGCATTAAGTGATTAATTTTTTCTTCTATCTCTTTTGGAAGTATGTATCTTACATTCTTGTTACGCTTTTCGTAATTATAATTTCTAAAATCAACTTTTGTTTGTTCGTCATTCTGCGAAAAAATGGCTATTGACCAACATTTTCCGTTTAAATAAAAAGTTCGGATTTCAAAATCCTTTTCGATCTTTTCCTGAAAAAAGGTTGGAAAGAAATTTTCATTTTCATGTTCTTCTACTATCGTTGTAAACATCATTCCATTTGAATCTTTGTAAAAAGATTCAAGCATTGGGTTTCCTGCTATAGTTTTTACTATCGTTTTCCCGAAGATAACATCATCAGTATTTTCTGAAAGAAAATAGGACGGTACATCTAAACCAACTTTTTCAGCTTCTTCTAATACTAAAAGTTTATTTACAAGGCTGTTACTTTCTTTATTGATATGTTTTATTGATTCAAGCTTTTTCTTCACGTAATCTTCCAGCCAGTGCTGTGCTTCATTCATATTGATATTTATGGCTTCATTTTTATATCGCAGACGTTTAAAATTCAATCCTCCTCTTCTGTACCACACACTATGTATTTCATCCAAAAAGAAATGGTTATTGGTGCTCTCTAAAAAAAACTTTTTTTCCCAAATTCTAATTTCAAATATTTCATCCTCATGCACTCGAATAAATTTTTTCTGCATCACAAGAAGCCATTTGATAACTTCTGTAGTTGAAATATCATTATTATCAGAAATTATTAGTATCATTTTTCACTTGAGTTATTCTTTAAAAATTCTTTTGTTATTTTTCTTCTAACTTTAAAGCTTTGTAGCCCGATAAGTCTTCTATTACGATTGATATTCGCTGAATCCTTCATGATTTCTTCATCAGTGCTTTTCACGCCATATATAGGCTTTAAATGATTAATCTGAATATATCTTTCCACCATTTCTACATAATCTCTTGGTGCTAGATCACCGGATCTTACATAGTCTACTAGCTTCGTTTTGAAATATTCATAGTCTTCTATTTGTGCCATATGGTTTAAATAAATCAACATTGGCATAAAAACACCATCATCCGTTTCAAGTCCAATTTTTTGCATTGATGGATAGCCATAATTTGTAAGTGTCCATTTTAGCAACGCAGCATTTTTTCTAAAATTATTAAGTGATTGTTGCCCTGTTATCGAATCTTTAGCCTGATCCCTGATAAAAGCTATTCTAAAAGAATCAATAAGTTGTTTGTTTAACGATTTTTTCCATTCTGCTACTTTCTGCTCTACTGTATTCCTATCAATCCCATACTTTTTATATAGCTTAAAAAAATCTGTGTCTTCTCGTTTGAATTTCCAATATGGAGCGACTAAGGGGATAAGTTTATATAGACTTTTTTTTCCTCCAAATTTTTTGTTGTATTTATCTGAAAACTTAATATATTTTTCATATTCTTCCATTCTTTCATCATTTCTTGGCTCAAAATTTCGGAATAGCTTTTTAAATTTCTTGATTGCGGTAAGAGTATCATTATTCATCCGGTAGATACTATCAATAGAATTTACACTATTGTAGTAAAAAATGTAATCAGCCCCATTATTTCGACAGGAAGTCATGGATAAGAAACTGAAAACAAGAAAAAATCCTATTATCTGATTTTTTTTAATACAACTATTCATTAAGAAAATTTTAATAGATCCACTAATTGTTATAAATTAAAAAAGCTAAAGAAAAATTCTCTCTTTAGCTTCTAATAATTAAAATGATCTGTTTAGTTAGGCTCTGTAATGACAGCTACTAATTTATTATCTCTGTATACTCCTGTATCAGAACCGCTTCCTGTTTCATGTGTCCATTGCATACTGGTCTCTGCCATTAGCCCTCCATTGATTTTTGATAAATCATTTAATTTCTTGTTTTCTAATGAAGAGAAACTCTTCATTCCATTTAATTTTTTCATAATTGGTGAATTTTGATTAGGATATTAAATCAAATATATAAATTTAATTCTAATTAGTGGGAAAAATTTTATTATGTTAGCTGTTGATATATAGGTAGTTATTATGGTTTAAAATTGAATTTATTATTTTTTACACATTTAATTATGAAATTAAAGATCTAATTTGTATGATCTTATATCATTTTTTTCTTTTTTAAAAGGAGAAAACAAAACTTAATTTTAACTGTCAATCAGTCTATTGAAGCTTACCCTCCTTTCGTAAATATTTTGTCTTCCGCATTGTAAAATTCAAGGATATCATTATTCAAAATGAAATATTCTCCTTGGCTTATATTTTCTTTATAGTTATATCTTATCCCATTTTTAGAACTTATTTTTTCAACTTTATTATCCATAGAATACCCTTCTTTAAAAATAGTTCTAATAAATGTTAGTAAACCCTTATTAATAGCGTATTTTTGAATTATTTTGTATTGTTGTATCTTGATGTACGCAATGTTGAATAATAGACCGAATATGGGTATAAAAAAGCCGTCCCTTAATTTTGGAACGGCATGTTTTATTTTATGTAAAGCTTTTATCAGGCCTGATATCCTAATAGCTTTCTGATCTGGTAGAAGAATCTTTCAATAAGTCTCAGGTCCTGAGTTACAATTTCTGCACTTCCTCTAAGTTCCTTATCAAATTTCAGATTTTTATTATAACTTGTTTTTAATCCTTTCGGTAAAATAACATCCACATAGTAATTTCCTTTATCATCAGGAATAAGTGATATATTCTGAACTTTTCCTTCAATGATTCCATATTCCTGGAAACGGTAGTTGTCTAGCTTGATCAATACTTTTTCACCCGGAATAATCTTTCCTGAATTGGTGGTAGGAACTGACATTCGGCCTACTAATTGTTCTTTATTCTTCGGAAGGATAGATACAATAGGTTCTCCTGCTTTTACAAACTGGTTTTCACCAAAAAACTGCTGGAAACTGGCAACACCATCCGTAGATGAAATAACAAGATAATTTTGCTCCCAAAGTTTTAGAGACTTTCTTAATTGTTCAAATAACTGCAATGTCTGAGAAGAATAGTTGATTTTATCTTTTTCGGTATTAATAACCGTTCCGCTTTTGGTTTTGTTAAGATTGGAAATTCCTTCCTCAGTCTGTGAAATTGAGATGTTGATGTTTTCAAGGTTTTGCTGAGCCTGAAGATATTTGATTTTTTCATTCTCAAGTTCCATAGCAGAGATTACTCCCTGATTAAAAAGATCCTGAGACCGTTGGAAATTTTTTCGGGTAAGGTCATACTTGGCTGACTCCAGGCTTTTCTGTTGCTTTAAGGTAGCAATTCTTACTCTGGACTCAGATAAGCTTTGGTTGGTTGCAATATTTTCAGGAGCATAAGGCTGTAGCCTTGTAAAAAGTTCTTCATCCTGGAAAGCTTTTGCAAAGCTGTTGTATTCTCCCTGCAGCTCCCCAAGTTTATACCTTGAAGTCTGGGCAATAGGAAAACTATTAAGCTGATTAGGTGATATAGAATCAACCAGTTTTTTTAATGCTATAACATCTTTATAATTGGCAGCTGACAACATGACCATCAACACATCATTTTTCTTTACTTCCTGATGATCTTTGATGAATATTTTTTCAATCTTGGAATTGATCCTTGCTTCTAATTTTTCGGGTGGATTTTGAGAAGTTACTATAATTGGAGCCGGTACAAATTCCGGATATTTTATAATGTAACTCATTGCAAAAATGAGCAGGATAATTATAAATATCAAAGTGTTCCCCCAACGAATCATCCAATTGGGTGGTTGGGTAAGGATATCCTGTACGCTCTCTGAGCGGAGCTCAATATTGTCTAAAACGTCTTCTTTCATTGTTTTCTGATAAAATTTCCACTTTATATTTCAAAGGGATATAATGTAAATAAATTAGGACTTCAGGTTTATTATCCTGGTGATAGGTTCTGTATTAATTTCCCAGTTCAAGCTGATTTCTTACCAATCGGTAATATTCACCGCGCAGATCTACCAATTCGGCATGACTGCCTTCTTCTACAACTTTTCCTTTATCCAGTACAATGATCTTATCGGCATGTTTTACAGTGGAAAGTCTGTGGGCAATAACAACTGCTGTTTTACCTCTGAAGAATTGTTCAAGGTTTTCCATAATGACCTTTTCATTATTGGCATCTAATGCAGAGGTAGCTTCATCAAATAAAATATATTCAGGAGATTTGTAGACAGCTCTCGCAATGAAAAGTCTTTGTTTCTGTCCTCCACTTACTCCTACACCTTCATTTCCGATCTTGGTATTGTAACTTAGCGGCAGGCTTTCTACAAAGTCTTTGATATTTGCGATTTCTACTGCACGTCTTAATTTCTTTTTGTCGATGTGATCTTCACCAACTCCAATGTTGTTGGCAATTGTATCATTAAATACATATCCTTCCTGCATCACAACTCCGCAATGATCTCTCCAGAATCGCGGAGAAATATTTTTCAGAGCAGTGTTTCCGATTTTAATATCTCCATTGTCTGGCTCATAAAACTTCATCAGAAGTTTCAATAAGGTGGTTTTTCCGCTTCCACTGGCTCCAACAATTGCTGTAGTTTTTTGATAAGGAATGGTAAGGTTCAGATTTTCAAAAACCGGAACATCAGATCCGATATATCGGAATGACATATCTGTGATCTCGATATCCTTTTGTGGAATTTCCATAACATATTGTTCATCCTTACGCTCTTCATCTTCTTTATCATGAATTTCACCTAATCTTTCAAGGGAAATTTTTGCATCCTGAGTTTGTTTAATAAAATCAATAAGTTGAAGAAGCGGACTGTTCAGCTGTCCAATGATATATTGTACAGAAAGCATCATCCCTAAGGTCAAGTTTCCGCTTAATACTAATTTTGCAGACAGGAAGCTTACCAGAATGTCTTTCATCTGATTGATAAAGTTTCCTCCTACCGATTGCCATTGTTCCAGGGACAATGATTTTATTCTGATTTTAAATAGTTTTACCTGAAGAAATTCCCAGTCCCATCTTTTTTGCTTCTCAGCATTATGCATTTTGATTTCCTGCATTCCGTTAATCAGCTCAATGACTTTACTCTGTTCCTGAGAAACCTGGGAAAACCTTTTATAATCAAGTTCTTTTCTTTTCTTCAGGAAGAAAGTGATCCATCCAATATAGGCTGCAGCCCCCACGAGATAAACAATGAAAAGTCTGTAATCATAAAGTAGGAGGACAATGCTGAAGATAATCAGATTGACGAGAGAGAATAGGGTATTTAATGAAGAGCTCGTAAGGAGCTGTTCTATTCTGTGGTGGTCATTGATCCTTTGCATGATATCCCCGGTCATTCTGGTATCAAAAAAGCTGATAGGAAGCTTCATAAGTTTGATAAAGAAATCGGAAATGATCGAAATATTGATTCTTGCAGATAAGTGGAGAAGGATCCAGCTTCGGATCGTTTCTATCCCCATTCTGCCAAGAAATAACATAATCTGAGCAAGCAGGACCAGATAAATAAAGTTAATATCCTGATTCTGTATCCCGACGTCTACAATACTTTGGGTAAGAAACGGGAATACCAGAGATAGTAAACTTCCGGCAAGAAGTCCTACAGCCAGTTGAATAACAAGTGATTTGTATTTAAATAGATATCTTGAAAGAAAAGAAAAGCTTGCCTTACTTTCTTCATTGTCAAATTCAGTTTGAAAGAAGGCTGGTGTCGTTTCCAGGATAAGGACTATTCCTTCTTCAGTGGTTTCATTGGCATTTTCTCCGATCCAGAATTTGATAAATTCGTCCTGGGTATAAGTAATCAATCCATAACTGGGATCGGATATATAAATTTTATTATTCTTATCGGCTTTATAAACAACCACAAAGTGATTTTTATTCCAGTGTACGATACATGGAAACGGAACTTCTTCTACGAAAGTTTTGAAGTCGACCTGAACTCCCAGTGAACGGAAACCCAGATTTTCTGCTGCATCACTTAATCCAAGGAGACTGCTTCCTTCACGGGTCGTCTCAGAGAGGGCCCGGATCTGCTGAAGGGAGATACTTTTACCGTAATATTTACTTACAATTCTAAGACATGTAGGTCCACAGTCTTTTGTGTCTGGCTGTTTATAAAAAGGAAATTTTTTCAAAGCTATTAATCATTATAAAATGCCGTCATATGCTGACGACATTTTTTACTTTATTCAATATTATAATTCAATGAAATGGTATGCTAGTAATAACACCATTTGTTACATGCGTCTACAGCGCCCTCTTTAGGTGCTTTGATTTTGGATTCACAATAGCTTGCTTCATACTGAATCCTTGCACATTCCTGCGTAATACCACCTTTCAGTGTTCTTAGGTTTTCTCTTGAAAGTTCTTTTAGATTTTTCATAATAAATAGTTTTGGTTTACCTACTCTTTTATAGCTTTTCGGATACCGCTTTTATTTTTCCTAAGATAGTGAATTTTAAAATCACAGATGCGGACTAAATTTCTTCGTCTTCTATTAATTCATCCACAAAGAACAGAATGTCTTCTCTGTCATATTTTTCAGGAAACTGATACCCGTTGATCACAAGGATAGGGGTGAAGTTAAGTCCTGCATTACTGTTTTCTACAGTCATTTGGATCAATGGATCCAGGTTTTCAGATGTAGGAGTTCCTCCTGCTAAAATGTTGATCTTATTTTCATCCCTTGTTTCAAACCATTCTTCCACAGCGTGCAGGAATTCTTTTTCCGGTTTATTGTTGTAGATAGATGTAAAATCTGAGATCAATGCATTGTACTTCTCATTGGATCTTTCAGCTGTATAATTGAATCTCATCTGCAGGGAAACATCTTCAGGATATTTTTTTAAAAGACTTTCAGCAAGTTTATGACCATCTTTACAGAAACCACAGTAAGGATTTGAAATAATGGAAATACGAAGTCTTGCATCTTTTTTCCCCACAGAGAATGTTTCAGTATCCTGAAATTCGACTTTGTCTCTTTCCAATAACTGACTTTTGAATAGTTCATAGTTTCTTTTGAATCTGAGATTCTTGGCGTTGGATTTTTGAAGTTCTTCTTTTTGCTCAAGCAGGGTATTGAAATAGATTACTGCTGAAAAGATTATTACCCATAAAATGACTGTCAGTAAAAGCGCTCCGATTCCAAAGGAAAGATTCTGGAAAAAGAAAGCACTGATCACCAATTGCCCCACCAGAATAGAGATAATTAAAAGACAAACCCTGCAAAATGTTTTTTCAACAAAAGCCTGGATGTAGAGTGAATAGCCAATGGCAAGTATAGAAACAACGGTAAATCCCTTTACGATATAGGCTGTAGCTGGTAAAAATAATCCCAATATGGCAAGACCGGTAAAGTAAATCAATGAGAAATCTGAGAATTTTAATCCCAGGATACTTGTTTTGTCCTGTTTGATAATCCTGTCACAGGAGTTAGCTGTTTGAGTAGCAGGAGCAGCGCCACAAATACTTCCTATCACAGTAGATGTATTACCAAATTTCTGATTGAATATCTCCATAGAGATATAAACACCTGCTAGTGAAAGAAGATTAAAAACTGCTTCAAATAGATTCTGATATATAAAAGAATAAATAAGAATGACAGCAAAAATAGCATATAAAACTGGCTTGAAATTGAATGCTGTTTTATTTTCTGCCTGCTCTGTTTTTTCAAACAGCAATACAAAATCTGTAGAGGTTTTGTAAAGTTCTTCTTTATCTAAAGTTTTTGCTTTTTCTGAATAAACGGAGTAATTGCTTCCTGACTTTTTTACTAAAGAAAATGCATTGTCAACAATAGCAATAAATTCTTCCGGAAGTTCATCCCAATATTCCTTATCAAGTTGATATGCATCATTTTTTACCCCCAAAAAGTTTAGTGTATCACTGAAAGCCAATGCTGACGGATAGTTGGGGTGAGAATTAAACTGGAAAATAAATTCCTGTTTATCAAGTTTGAGGTAGTTAATTAGTTTATCAAAAATCATATTAATATTTTCATCTAAAATACACAGATGTTTTAAATTAACAAAAATATTTTTCTTTTATTAGTGAGATATAACCGGTAGTTACTAAATATAGTTTGAATTTCAATATTTTATTTTATAGGATTTGATTTGGAAAAGTATTTTTATCTGGTATAAAATAAATCTGAAAGAAAAATATTCAATAGAAGTTTTTTGTTGATTTTTGTTTCCAATTTCCCACAGATGGATATATAAAGAGTTTCATGGTTAATGTTTGCATTCATAATTAGCGCATCTGTGGGATTGGAAAAACATATTTGTGCTTTAATTTTTTAATTCAGTATATTTTCCATATTGTAATGTTCCATAGCCTTTTGTTTCAAAGGATTTTTACTCCAGTCTTCCCAGGTACAGGTATATGGATTATAACCGCATTTTAAAGGTTTCGAGACATCAAGTCCATCTTTATTATTGTGATTGTTTTCTGTATAGGCCCTGCAGTCTGTACATATATAACGGAATTCACAGTCTTTGCAGGTTTCTATACTATCTTTGGTAAGGTTCCAGTATTTTTTGAAATTATTCTGCATCACGGCTTCTTCAAGACTCGAATGATGAATGTTTCCATAGTTTTCAGGCATTAATGGGCAGTTCTTAATATTACCATGGATGTCAATCCCTATTTTTTTGTGCAGGCAGGAATTGTGATTGATTGCTTCAAGAACCTTTGGAAGATTAGTATTGAAATATTTTAGATCTACCTTTCCGCAAGCGGATATTTTGAGGTTTTCATGGTTAAAGTTGATATTAAATCTAAATACTTCTTTGGTCTTCAAAGGAATCTTGTCGCAATTATAGAAAACGAAATTATAAATTCTTGTGGTTGTTTGATTAAGGATTTGAAAAAACTCTTTATTTAAGGCATTATGAAATGGTGCGTATATTTCTATTCCTTCTAAAACGGAGTCTTTAAATTTATTGTCGATATCCTGATATTCTTTAAGAGAAAGTTCCTTGTTACAGTAAATTACCAAATATTTTACCCCTAAGTTGTTGACAGAGTTTTTTATTTTGTCTAAAATAATGACATTATCAATTTCAATGAAAACATTGGAAATTCTGCTTACTTCCTGAAACTCATTGGACAATGGAAGGAAGTTTTTATCCCAATCCCCATGAGTGATAAAACCATATTCTTTTTCAAGCAAAAAGTCTATATATTCATGAATGATCTGTTGAGATTCAATGTCATAATTCTCTAATATATTTTCAATTGACTCATTTTTCAACTCTTCAATAACATCATACAATTCCAAAGGATAAAGATCAGAGATCTTCCTCTGAAGATCAGAGATCAGGATTCTTCCGGCTCCTTTGGTGATTAAAATATTACTGAATAGGTTAAAATGTCTCATAATAGTCTAGTAAGTGCTTTTATTGGTCTTTCCCTCATAAGATAATCCGTCTGATAAGTTTCACACTTTATATAGTTTGTGCTAATGCTTTCCTTATCATTGGATTTTTTAGAGCCCAACTTCTCAATAAATTTAAAGGTAAGAGGTAATTTATTCTTTTCTTCTCTAAATAATTTTTTCATAAATATTGTGCTATTTCTTTTTCCAATGAGTAGTTGCAGATTTCTGATAGTCCTAAGAACTGCCCCGTAGGATTTACTTCCAGGAAATAGAAGGTATCCCCACTTTTTATAAAGTCTATTGAGCCACAGCTTAAGTCCAGCGATTGCATGAGCTGGTGTGTTTTTTCTTCAATATCTTCAGGAAGTTGATATCGCACCTTTCTGTTGGGTTTTTTATAATTATACTTTCTGAAATCGGTTTTAGTCTGCTCGTCATTTTGAGAAATAATAGCGGTAGACCACATTTTACCATCCAGATAAAAAGTTCTTATTTCAAAATCTTTTTCGATTTTTTCCTGAAAAAATGTGATAAAAAAATCTTCTTTCTCTTTTTCCTGTACTACTGAAGTGTAAATGATACCGTTGAAATTTCTATCGACAGAATCTAATATCACATTTTCTGTAATAGGTTTTGTAATGGTTTCATTGATAATGACTTCGTCTGTATTTTCTGCTAAAAAATATTCAGGAACATCTAATCCTGTTTTTTTTGCCTGTTCCAGAACCAGGAGTTTATTGACGTGATTGTTACTTTGTTTATTAATAGTCTTTTGTGATTCCAGTTTTTTTATCACGTAATCTTCAAGCCAATGCTGATGTTCATCCATATGGTGGTTGGCAGCATTATTATCATAGTAAAGACGTTTGAATTTTAGTCCTCCTCTTCTGTACCATGTACTTGTAATCTCATCCAGGAAAAATTTGTTTCTCTCACTGGCCAGATACATTCTTTTTTTATCTGTTTTAATTTCAAAAAACTCATCTTCATGAACACGAATAAACTTCTTTCCCATTGCTGAAAGATATTTGACAACTCTTGTAGTGGTAGAGTCTCCGTTATTCGATATTATGAGTATCATTCTGTTTTAGTTTTTTAAAAAAATCTTTTCTTATTTTGGAGCTATGCTTCATGCTTGGGATGCCCAGGGTTTTCCGGTTACGGTTGGTCTGTGCACTGTCTTTTACAGGGATCATATTAAAACCGTAGAGTGTGATTTGTTGATGAGCTCCTAAGTAAGTGTCATCCATTCGTGCATAATCACGAGGTGAAAGGTCTCCCGATTTTACATATTCCAGTAATTTTTCCTTTATAAAAGGATAGTCTTTTTTGGATTCAACCATATGAGTGATAAAGGTTGGCATTGGAAACCATCCTATTTTTTCAGGTGTTGGGAATCCATAATTTTTAAAGGTCCATATCAGAAGTTTTGCATTTTTCTCCACATTCTTTCTGGTTAATGCTGTATCAAGGGGACGTCCCATCTGGTCCCTTTGTAGGGCAATCTTAAAAGAATCAACCAGTTTTTTATCCAGTCCTTGTTTCCATTCTGTGATTTTTTGTTCTACAGATGGATTGTCTATTCCATATTTATTAAAAAGGGGTAAGTATTTTTTGTATTCTTCACCATAAGGAGCTAACAGAGAAATCAATTGATAAAGACTTTTTTTTCCACCAAAGTCTTCATGATACTGGTCAGCAAGAGTTATATAAGTCGCATATTCTTCAATACGGTCCTGATTTTTAGGAGCATAATCTTTGAAAATTTCCCGATACTCTTCTACAGCTAGCTTAGGATTGTTAGCTAACCTGTATATACTGTCGGCATCATTAATTCTGTTATAATAAGTGATATAGTTCTTTTTACAAGAGGTAAGAAATAATAAAATGATAAGAGAGAGACTATATCTTATTGACGGTGAAATTTTCATAAACAATTCAATTTAATGAGATATGGATAAAAAGGAGGGAAATTCACCCTCCCTTTTCCTTTATTCATATGCTTAGCAAACTTCTAGTCTACCAATATAAGTACCTCCGTTAGAAGAATAATGGTCTGCTTCATAGCATCCTGGTGTTGTAACTGCAGCACTAGATTCGATAGCATAAGATCTTAAACTACCATCAATCACTTTTAAATCGTCTCTTTTAAGTTTTTTGTTTTCTAGAGAAGAAAATCCTTTCTTCATTCCTGTTAATTTTTTCATTGTTAAAATTTTTTTGTATTAATATTTACTTGCCATTTATCCCTGGCATGGGAAGGTGCTGATCAGCTCATATATTTATATTTTGTACTGTACACATACAAAAAAATAAATCATTGTGTTTTTACCTGAGACAAAGATGCATGTGCTTTTTTAATGACACAAGGAAAGCATGTCTGAATTTATAAATTTCGGGAAAAACTAATAGTATATTTATAAATTCAGATAAAAAAAATAGCTTTTTAATATCTGATTGTTAGTGTTTTGTGTTTTTTTTATTCTGCATTTGTAAAGTCAATGGGAGTCTAAGTGAAAGAGTATCATTTATTCGTAAAATAAGAAAGAATTTAACTAAGAATCCAACTATATAGTATATCAATTAAAAGCAGAACATCATTGGAAATGCAAAAAAATAATCAGAGGGTAAAAGAAGCGAGATTCTTGTTAAAAAGAATACCGAAAGTATATACTCTTTAGATTGGAAGAAATGGGTACTGCTCAATATTTATAATAATAAAAGGAGATTTCAGTTGTTAACTTTTGAGTGAGCCATTTTATTTTGTTGTTTGCTTGTATAAGAGAAACTTTTAAATATGTATTTTTGTGTATTAAGACCTTGTATGCAAAAGAAAATCTTTATTTACTTCTTGATTCTTTGCCAGAATTTATATTTTTCACAAAGTATAAAAGGATTTCATATTCCTGATTCTCTGAGAAATAAAAATATTAAACAAGTAGAAAATTCTTTCAAAAAAACTCTTTATACCGATAAAACTAAAGCAGAAATCTATGCCAATACAGCCCTTGTAGAAGGGAAAAAGAATAGAAATAACGAGAAAATCGCTGAAGGATATCAGATGTTATACCAGCTGAATAATGATAAATCAGCATTATTGTACTTGGACAGTATGATTACTGTGTCAAAAAAAATACAGGACACCGAATATTTATCAAAAGCTTATCGAAATAAAGGGGTTTATTATTACTATACTGCTGAATATTCAAAATCATTAGATAATTACCTGATAGCTAAAAACTATGCTAAAAAAGGAAGTGAAATTTTTTATAATATTAATTCCTGTATAGGTTTGCTGAAGCTTGAATTAGAAGATTATCGGGAAGCTTTGAATTTATTATTAGGCTATAAGAAATATTTGGAAAAAAATAAATTAACGAATGATATCAATTACGAAAAATGTTTATATAATCTAGCCTATGCCTATCATGTAAGTAATAAGCTGGATTCTTCAAATTATTATGTGAAACGTGGATTTGAACAAAATTTAAAAAGTAAGGATAAGGATCTTTATGCTTCTTTATCACTGGTTTTGGGTATCAATACTTTTAAACAGGCAAACTATAATCTCGCTTTGCCAATCTTAAATGAAGCGTCTCAACTTTTTAAAGAAAACCCCAATAATGTTCAAAACATTGCTTTAGTTGAATATTACATAGGTAAGATTTTATATCATGCAAATAATGAAAAGTTTTTAGATAGATTTGAAAAAGTGGATTCTATCATTACTAAAACGAAAAATGTATCTTACGAATTACGAAATACCTACCCAATATTAATAGAGTATTATAAAAAAACAGGAAATAAAGAAAAACAATTGTTTTATATTGAACACTTGTTGTCTGTAGATAGTATTTTAAGTAAAAATAATAAGCTTTTAACTACTGAAATAAACAAGAAATATGATACCCCACTTCTTTTAAAAGAAAAAGAAATATTGATATCAGATTTAAACTCAAAGAACTATACCTTATTTTGGATCCTGGGCATAGCCGGAGGAATCATGATATATTTGGTTTATTTATACAAGGAAAACAGGAAAAAATTAAAAAACTACCAGAATAAAGCTGATTTGCTCACAGAATATCCAGTTACTCCTCCTCTTCCTACTGCTACTACTACTAATAATAGTATTGAAACAGTAGATTTTCAAAAAGAGAAACCGAAAGCAACATTATCAAACGATAAGCTGGAACAACTAAGCAGGCAGCTAAATGAATTTGAAATAGAAAAGAGATTCTTAGATAAGAAAATTAATTTAGATCTTTTATCTAAGGAATTTAATACAAACAGAGCCTATTTATCAAGATCAGTAAACGAACTGAAAGGACAAAACTTTTCACAATATCTGAATGCGTTAAGGATTCAATATATTGTCAGTGAATTAAAAACAAATAAAAATCTACAGAAACTTACCATAGCCGCCATTGCTGATGAAGCCGGATACAATAATGTGGAGTCTTTTACCAATGCTTTTAAGAAAATAACAGATACATTGCCTTCTTATTTTATGAAAGCCTTACAGGAAAATAATAAATAGCTTTAATATTGATTATTAGCTTTTTATACGTTTTTTGGATACGAAATTTATAAATTTCGGTATCTTTTTTTTGAAAAAATATATATATCTTTATTTCTTTGTAAATAAAAAAATAGAGTACGTTATGAAAAATAAGAAACAAGCAGAAAAGAAAATTTCATTGGAGAAATTACAAATGGTTAGAATTAGTAATGCTAAAATAATAAAAGGAGGCTATGCAGGTGTAGGAGGATATAACCTAAATACTGATTTAGAAGGTGAAGGAGAGCCAACAGGAACAGGGAAAACAAGATAATTTGTGTATATGACCTGTCGATCAATTCTCTTTTTTTTTATCAATTTCATTTTTGGAATAATTACTGCCCAAAAAAGTAATTTAGCACCATCAGTTACATCTACCGATGATTACTTTGGAGTCAAAATAGCTGATGAGTATAGAAATTTAGAAAATTTGAAAGATCCTTCGGTTATTAATTGGATGCACTCACAAACTAATTATTCAAATTCAATACTTCAAAAAATTCCTAATAGGCAATATTATATTGACAAAAGATTAGAATTTGATCAACAAAAATCATTTTCCGTAGATAAAATTAATATTACGGAAAATGATTTTTATTTCTATTTAAAGAAGAAGCCGGATGAAAATACTACGAAACTATATTATAGGAAATCATTTAAAGGGATAGAAACAGAAATTTTTAATCCTGAAAATTACAAACCGGATACTCATAAAAAATATGTAATCAATTATATAAAGCCTAATTATGATGGCTCAAAGATAGCGATCTCATTAACGGAAAGTGGGAAAGAGGTTTCTGAAATGATCATTTACGATGTAAAATCTCAAAAAGTACTTTCTGACCTTATTACTAATTGCTGGCCAACAAACGGAGGCGGTATTTCTTGGCTTTCTGATAATAATAGCTTTATTTATCTTCAATTTCCAGTAACAGATCCAGCCTCAGATCTATTTATGAAAAACATGCAGGCCGTTGTTCATACAATAGGGCAGAATCCCAAAGAGCTGAATGTTCTATTATCAAAAAAAAACAATCCGGATTTAAAAATAAGTGCTGAAGATTATCCTATAGTTAAGCTTCCTACCAAAGAAAGCCAATTTTTATTTGGTTCTATGGCTGGAGCTACAAATTTTAATGATACTTATTTTAAACCCACAAATCTTATTAGTAAAAAAAATCAATGGAAACTTCTATTTACTAAAGAAGAAAAAATTGATGGCTTTATTCTAAAAAATGATAGTATAATTTATATTTCAAAAAAGAATGGAGCCAATGCAATTTATTGCACATCATTGAAAAATCCAGATTTTAAAAATCCGGATATTATAGTTTCTAATATCCCTGATGAAGAGATCAATGGTTTATACCAAATTAAAAATGGCTTTGTTTTTAACAGTTCAAAAAATGGTGTTGAGTCCAAACTGTATCTGTATCAAAAAGGGAAAGTTGAAAACTTGATGTTGCCATTTCCATCCGGTGATATTGCAGTAACTACCCAGGATAGCTATTCCAATGATTTTTGGATAAACTGTACAGGATGGAAAAATGACAATGAACGCTTTAAATTTGATTCGGTAATAAAGAAATTTATTCCTGAAAATCTGGCTCCGATTGTAGAATATCCGGAATTCAAAGATATTATAGTAAAAGAAATTATTGTGAAATCTCATGATGGACAGGATATTCCGTTTTCCTTACTATATAGAAAGGATATTAAAAAAGACAAAAGCAATCCTCTTTTAATAGATGCATATGGAGCTTACGGAGTAAATAACAGTCCTTTTTTAGATATGACGTTTATGCTTTGGGCATTAAAAGGTGGAATTGCAGCTATTGCTCATGTCAGAGGTGGTGCTGAAAAAGGAGAATCATGGCATTTGGGAGGTTTTAAGGAAACTAAACCCAACTCCTGGAGGGACTTGATTGCCTGTGCCGAATATATGATTCATGAAAATTATACGTCCAGTAATAAAATAGCAATTTGGGGGCAAAGTGCAGGGGGAATTACTATTGGAAGGGCTATGACAGAAAGGGCAGACCTATTTAAGGTAGCGATCTTAACAGCCGGAATGGTAAATACTTTAAGACTTGAAGCAACACCAAATGGATTAAATAGTGCCAAAGAATTCGGTTCTAAAAATATTAAATCCGAATTCAGTGCATTATATGAAATGGATGCATATCATCATTTGAAAAAAGGAGAAAAATATCCTGCAACTTTTATTACAACGGGAATAAATGATCCAAGAGTTTCTCCATGGATGTCAACAAAATTTGCAGCGAAATTGCAAGAATATAACACATCTGATCATCCCGTATTACTTAAAGTAGATTATAGTGGTGGCCATGGTGAACGTGACCTCCCTTTAAAGCAAAAATATAATAATTTAGCTGATGTATTCGCTTTTGCCTTCTGGCAACTAGGTCATCCGGACTACCAGCTAAAAGAAGAAATAAAAAAATAAATGTCTCGCTTTCCTTATCAGTTTTTCGAAGAATATATTGTACGTACTCCTTTATTTTCATGTAAGAAATTTCTTGAAGCGGTAAATAAAGATGAAATTTCTGATGAAGAATTAAAAAATAAACTTGCTGATGATTCTGTTTTTCTGGAAGCAATTTATTTGGCTTCTCCTGATTTATATGAGGAAATTACAGAATGGCTTCAGACAGAAAAACTATTTCCACCAAAAGAACACCAAAAACTAAAACATACTTTATTGAAATACTATAGTCGAATGAGTACCCGTTGTACACCATTCGGCTTATTTTCCGGAGCTGGTTTGGGCAAATTTAATCAAGATGATGAAAGGAGAGTGTTGTATGAAGATAGTGTGTATACAGATTATTTAATTCGGGATACCAAATTAGATATGTATTTTCTTGTGACTTTAGCTCAATATTTTGTAAAAAAACAGGGGATAAGAGATAAACTTTTGTTTTATCCTAATAATACGATTTATAAAGTAGGAACAAAAATCCGCTATATTGAATATCAATATTCAGGTGGGAAAAGAGATTATATCATATCGTCAGCCCGCCTTTCTGAAGAATTACAGTCTGTATTAGAATTTTCAAAAAAGGGGAAAACTGTACAGGAGCTTACGGAGATCCTGATTACAGATGAAATAACCAGAGAGGATGCCTCAGAATTTATAGAAGAGCTGATCGATAATCAGGTGCTTACCAGTGAGATTGAACCTAATGTTTCTGGAGGAGATTTTTTGGATACTCTCATTTCTGTTTTACAGAGACTTCAGGTAAATGAGACTGATATTTTGATTTCTATAAAAGATAAACTTTATGCACTAGATCAGAATATTGGCAATTCGATCTCTGATTATGCGGAGATTGAAAAACTCATTAAATCTTTTGGGATAGAATATGAACAGAAGTATCTTTTTCAAACTGACTTATACCGCAAAGATCAATTGACTTTATCACCTTTCTGGAAAAAAGAACTTAAAAGTGCCTTTAGCTTTTTGAACAAAATAAACTTAGCTGCAACAGATACCCGTTTAGAAAAATTCAAAAAAGCTTTTAATGAGCGGTTTGAGGCGCAGGAAGTCTCTTTACAGTATGTTCTTGATTCTGAAATTGGTATTGGTTACAAACAAAATAGCCCGTTAAAAGGGATTCATTCTTATTTAGATGATTTAGAACTACCGGTTTCTGAAAAAAATAAAAAGATTAATATTGAATTTAATCTGGTTCAAAAGATTCTTAATGATAAATTGCAGAATGCTTTATGGGAAAACCAATATAAAATAGAATTATTGGATGATGATTTTAAAGAATTGGATGAAAACTGGGATGATCTGCCCGATACAATTTCTTTTTTGACTGAAATTATATCAGACAACGGTAAAGAAAAATTATTTTTAAATGGAAGTTCCGGAAGTAGTGCTGCCAATCTGTTAGCGAGGTTCTGTTCTGAAAGATCTGAAATACATAACCTGACAAAAGCTATTGCACAGAAAGAAGAAAGTCTGAATCCTGAGTATATTTTAGCAGAAGTGATTCACTTACCGGAAGCAAGAATAGGAAATGTGGTCAGAAGGCCTACAATAAGAAATTACGAGATTCCTTACATGGCAAAGTCTGTATTGCAGGAAGATCATCAAATAACCGTGGATGATCTTTATATTTCGTTGAAAAATAATAGAATTGTTTTACGGTCCAAAAAACTTAATAAAGAAATAAGGCCCTATCTTACCAATGCCCATAACTATTTTTATAATACCTTACCTGTTTATTATTTCCTTTCCGATCTTTATTCCCAGGAATTAAGAAACGGGATACATTTTAATTGGGGTGGGCTAAAGGATATTTACAAATTCCTGCCAAGAGTAGAATATAAAAATATTATCCTTACAAAGGCTGCCTGGAAGATATCTGATAAAGATATTGTCTTTTTGGAACCGATGATTTTAGATAAAGAGAACTTTTTATCCGAATTAGAACATTGGAGAACCAAAATGAAAATTCCAGCATGGATACAATGGACTGAATCTGATAATACATTAACCATCAATTTAGAAAATTATGATATGGGTAAGCTTTTTATTCTGACGGTTAAAAAGAAAAAAACAATCATGATCGAAGAATTTCTTTTTAATGAAAATCAAGACTTTAAACATGAGTTTGTTTTTCCAATGTATAAACTAAAATAGATTTTGATGAAAAAAAAGTTTATTCCCGGAAGTGAGTGGCTGTATGTCAAAATTTATACAGGTGTAAAAACTGCGGATATTATTTTGGAAGAAGCTTTACTTCCTTTATTACAGCAACTTAAAGAGGAAGGGTTAATTAAAAAATGGTTTTTTATCCGTTATAATGATCCAAAGATTCATCTTAGGCTTCGTTTTGAACTTTCAGACCTTAAGCATTTCGGTAAGGTTCTTTCATTACTCAATGATTATTTGGAGGAATATAGAGATTCCGGGGAAATATCGGAATTTATAATAGATATTTATCAGCGGGAAATTGAGCGGTATGGAGAAGCAACAATGGAAGAAGCTGAGTTTTTATTTTGGAAGAGTAGTGAGAGCATAGTGTATGAATACCTTCATTTTGATGATGAAGAAAAAATTATGGTGTCCCTTTACTATATTGATAAGATATTAGAATGCCTAGGACTGCCCATCCAGGAAAAACTAAGCTGGATCACAGAGCGTAATCTTGCTTTTAAGCAGGAGTTCAATGCAGATAAAAGACTGAACCATCAGCTGGATAAAAAATACAGAGTATTTATTATAAACTATCTGGAGTTTGTAGAATCAGAGGAGTATAGTCCTTTTAGGAATGTCATTTTGAATAATATTAATGAATCTGGAGAAACCCTGAAACATATAAAATATCATTCAGATGCTCTTCAGAGCTTTTTTTCCAGTGTATTTCATATGCACATCAATCGAATATTTGTTTCCAATCAACGACTGTTTGAAATGATTATCTATGATTATTTGTTCAGATACTATAAGACTCTTGTTTTTAAAAGCAACGGAACAATATAATATGGATAATATTTACTGCATAATATCAGTCCATTTACTATTATAATTTAAAGTTCAATCTTTATTAAAAATACTAGGAAAATTGAATGAAATAGAAAGATAGAAATAGTAGAGATATTTTTAATTTTCAGAAGAATAACTCTAATTTTTTACTCATTAAAAATATTGAATAAATGGAATGTTTTATGTTTAGTTAAATGTATGATTTTGTAAATTTTTCGTAGTTTAACTATAATTTGTTTATTATTTTAATACCATACGCGAGGCGTGATTGTAATTCATAATAGTTGTGGACGAACTCAAAAAAACTTAAAAAATCATAAAGTTTTCATAAAGTTTTAAAAAAGAAAAGAAATGTTTTTGTATTTATAAAATATGTCGTACTTTTACATCGCCTTGAATGAGGGAACAAGTCAAGGTAATAAATTTTTTTTCATCATTTGTGTTTTTAGAATCGTATCGCCTGATACGATTCTTTTTTTTATGTCTATTTTTCGTAGTTTAAAAGGAGATCAATAAAGTAGGAGTAAGTAACAGAACCTTCCTGTTGATTACTTTTCAGGAATATATTATTGGTAAATCCAAAGAAGTCATCCAGCCAACCCTGATGTCTGAATATGAAGCTTCTCTCATAAGCACGGTCTCTCTTCATACCAGGGGAATAATTACGGATAACAGATTTTACAAACTCAGGATCATTTTCAACGATAAATCGTAAAAGGCTTTTTAAAGTAAAATATTCGGTGCTGTATCTTAAGTCTGGATTACCGGAATGGATTCCTATCAGATAGCCGATAAAATTAGCCTCCTGTTCTCTGGCAAAGCCTAATTGGTGAGAACTTTCATGAGCTGTTGTGAAAGGAATAAAAGTGCGGGGTAATTCAGCGTTATATTGTGCTTCCGCAGTAAAAGGATTATAGTATCCCAATATCCCTGTGAAACTCATTACATTTTTAAATAAACTGGGCTTAACGGAAAGGATCTGAGTTGCTTTTTTATCAGAAATATATTGGGGAAGTCTGGTTTGCTGAAAAAGAATCTCCTGTTGTACAGCTTTCAGATTGCTGACAATGAAAATACCATTATGGTCTTCCTGTACCGATGCCCGGGTGAGCTTACATTTTTCAAGATACTGTAAGGCCATCTTTTTTGCTTTGTCTATTTCAGGTGTATCCTGTCTGGAAAGCTTTTTAATGATAGGAGTCTGGAAGTAAAGCATTCCCCAGAATAGCTGATAGGTAAAATAAAAGAGATTTCCTATGATCAGAATTCTCCGTATAGAAGAGTCTCTGTATTCCTTCTTAAATAAGCCAGTAAGGCTGTATAAAAGAACAATTCCCAATAATACATAGATGACATCTCCCGCTGAAAAAGAAAGCCAGCTGAATGCCATCTGATGAAACTCTTTCTGAAGTTCAAAAAAACGTTCAAAGAAAGAGATCATTACCGATGATTTTGAGAAACCATAAAACAAAAGAAATTGGGCAAGTAATATACCTGCCCAAAATCTCTTCTTCTTATATATAAATAGTCTATTTTTAGTGAGCACCTTCGGATTCTAAAACGTCAACATTAATTCCTTGTCTAAATAAAGATTTTTTAGCCAAATAAGCAAATACAGTAATGTACACAAAACACAAAACAGGAATTACGTAAGAATTGTGAATTCCGATAATGTCAGCAAGCTTACCCTGAAGCGGCGGAATAATACCTCCTCCCAGGATCATCATAACCAGGAATGCTGATCCCTGAGCTGTATATTTTCCTAAACCGGTAATCGCTAATGTAAAGATTGAAGGCCACATGATACTGCAGGCAAGACCTCCGGAAAGGAATGCGTAGACCGCAATATTTCCAGTAGTCAATAATCCTGTAATCATTGCTGCAGTCCCAAATAATCCAAAAATAATAAGCGTAACGGCAGGTTTGTTTTTACTGATAAGGAATAATATAACCTGAATAGCCACACAGATCGCATAGAAATACAGGTGAGACATATCTTTTTGAGCAATCGTATTGATTCCGATAATTACCGAAAAAGCAACGAAAGGGACAATGATGGTCGCAATAGTCTGCTGTTGCTTGCTTAAGCTGAAAACACTGATTGCACCTGTCCATCTTCCGATCATTAAGCTTCCCCAATACATGGAAATATAGGGCGCAAGATCTGAAGACTGGTGCCCTCCGAATTCAGGCATACTTAAAAGTTCTCCAAGGTTACTTCCTATGGCAACTTCTACTCCTACATAAGCCAGGATGGCAAGCATTCCCAGTACAAGCTGCGGATATCTCATAGCTCCCCAACCTTCTGTATTTTTCTTGGCACTGGAATTGGCGAAAATAAGACAGATAATTACAGAAAGCAATGCGCCTCCAAGATACATCATTCTTTGTTTCTCCAATGGATGTTTGATGGTTTCCAGTTCTGTTTTCTTATCTGTAATGTGTTGCTTGATTTCTGTAATTTTTGCTGCATCAGTTTCCTTTTCAAGAGTTTTGTCTAATACAGTAATCTCATTGCCTAAAGTTTCAATACTTTTAGCTTCTTCAGAATTATAGCTATTGAATACAGGAATAAAGAAAAGGATAACAAGAATAGTCATTGCAATCAATGTTTTTCTTGCTTTACCAGCCTTTTCCATAGGTTCTGTGGAAATTCCGTCAGGAAGTTTCTTTGAAAAGTAGAAAATCCCTGCAGCAATAAGGAAAAGAGCACCTACTGCTGTATAAAGAAGGATCACCTTATCAAGAGCCAGATGCTTGATTTGGTCATCATCTACTGTAGCCGTCGTTCCGAAAAGTGCCAAACCAACAATAATTGGCCCGATAGAGGTACCAAAAGAGTTGATTCCCCCTGCAAGATTCTGTCTGCTGGCTCCGGTTTTAGGATCTCCCAATAACACGGCAAAAGGATTCGCTGCAGTCTGCTGAATGGAGAAACCTAATGCAACCACAAAAAGTCCGATGAGCATACCATAATAAACATTGCTTTTCACTGCAATAATCATGATTGCTGCACCAAGGGCAGAGAGCAGTAGCCCGTAGACAATACTCTTTTTATAGCCCCATTTCCCAATAAGATCCACTCCTTTTATCGTACTGAATATAAAAAGCAACAACGCTCCCAAAAAATAAGCAGTATAAAAGGCAAAATCTATTAACTGGGACTGAAACTGGTCGAGAGAAAAATAGTTTTTACAAAAAGGGATGAAAATACTATTGCCGGCAGCAATAAAACCCCAGAAAAAAAATACAAGTACAAGTGTGTACAGTGCCGGGTAATTAGTCGGCTGGTTGGTTTTTGACATATTTTATTGAAAATTTCGCAAACAAATATAACTAATTCTTTTAAATAGAATGCTCAATCAATGTTTTTTTAATTACTTGATAAGCTTCTGACTTTAAGTCTTTTGGAGAAGCAGTAGGTTCTATAATTCCATTGAAATAAACCTTTACCCTTCCTGGATGGCCTTTTGAACTGTCAAAAGGAAACATTTCCTTAAGCCCGATAAAGGTATAAACAGCAATAGGAGAGTTATGTTTTGATGATAGCATAAAAGCTCCGTCTTTAAAGTCATCCAGAATAATGGAAGTATCATCAGGAACGCCACCTTCAGGGAAAATAGCAATGCTGTTACCTTCCTCCATTTTTTCTGCACATCTTCGGTATACATCAGCACGGCTTTTTGCACTTGCTCTGTCTACCATTACGCATATCCTTTGATAAATAGTTCCGAAAATTGGAATCTTAACAAGTTCCTTTTTCCCAACAAAACAAATCGGGTGGTGCGGAAAAAGAATGCAGGTTAGCATGATATCCATAATCGAAGTGTGGTTCGAGATGAAAACGTATTCTTTGTTTCTGTCTTTTTCTTGCTCAGAAAGCTTAATAAGGTCATACCGGAAGCCCATGCCGTAAAACATGCCGAAACACCATAACCGGATAAATTTATAAGCGTATTTATAATGTTTCTTACTAAAAGATAAAATATAAACGGGGATCCCAAGAGTGGTTGTTAGAACAAATGCTAATAACAACAGCCAAAATCTCCAGAGATAATTTAAAATTTTTGTCACAGTTTAACCGTTAAAAATTACTTTCTTCTTTACCGAATAATTAAGAATGGAAACCAACAGGATTGCTGCAATCTTGCTGATCATTTCCGGACTCAAGGTATAAAAAATTAAATTGATATTATCTTTAAAAATAAAGCTGTAGAATATCTGGAAGAAACCAAGGCTTAACAACGTGGAGATAAAAGACACCAGCATAAAATAAGCAAACTCTTTCTTCTTCGAATGTTTTCCTCTTTCAAAAACAAACCAGATGCTCAGAAAGTAGTTGGTGATAATTCCACAGCTGGTAGAGAAAATATTACTTAAAGGATAGTGTATACCATGAAAGTTAGTTTCTTTTGCAAAGAAGTGAGGCAGGTAAGTACTGAATATTTTAAAGCTGCCAATCTCAACAATGGCGCTCAGTCCTCCGGCAATAATAAAGAACAAAACCTGTTTTTGGCGTATAAGTATTTCTTTCATTTAATTAATATAAAAACTGAAAATATATCTTATATTGTATTGGGTTTTAGAATGTTTTATAAGTAAAACAATCAATAGTCCCTGTGATCCTATGTATTCATAATGGTTTTCAATTATTTCAAATCAGGATACTTTACAATATGAATATGCAAATTTATAACTATATGTTAAACACTGAAAAAAGTTGTTAAAATATTTTTTTAAATAAAAATTATTTCTAATTTTAATAAGCGGAATGATGTTACTATAACCTGATAATAAATTCATTTTCAAATCCTTGTGATAATGGTTTTTCTATCTTGTAATGCCTATTTGAAAGCATACTACTCTAATTTTTTATGACCAATTGTTAATAATATTTGTATGAAAAGTCAAAACAAATACAGAAAATTCCAGCTTCAACAGAAAAATATTGAAGCTCTTGAAAAAGAAAACTCCCGCTTCAAACGAGTGTATTCTGAGTACGAAAATATGTCTAATGAACTTTGGAATCTTGAAAATTCCAATGGCGAACCTGTTCCCGATGATTTTATCAATGCCATGGTGCTGCAGGCATCTTATCTGGAAGATGAAATTGAAGATTGGCTTCTGCAATTCAATGATAAAAAAACTGAAATTAAACATTAATGATTTTAGACAGCTTCCAGGTTGTTTTAAACGCTAATTGAAGATAAATTCATAATTTAGCATCCTTAAATTAAAATCTAAAATATGGTTGCTATTGTAGATAGTGGTTCTACTAAATCGGATTGGGTAATACTTGATGATTTCAAAAAGGTTTTTCTGAAAACTGAAACCATCGGTTTCAATCCGAATTTTATTAACAGAGAACTTATCGCTCCTGAAATACAGAAGAACAGCAATCTGATATTGGTTAAAAATTCAATTACCAAAGTTTTTTTCTATGGCTCCGGATGTGGTGTGGAAAAAAACCGCGAAACCATAGAAGTCGAGCTTAAAAAAATATTTGATAAAGCCGAAATTATTGTAAAAGAAGACCTGATGGCTGCTGCTTATGCCGCCTATAAAGGAAAACCTGCAATTGTGTGCATTTTAGGCACAGGATCAAACTCATGTTATTTTGATGGTAAAGATGTGAAGATTGAATTACCATCCCTTGGATTCCTGATGGGAGATGAGGGAAGCGGAAGTGCGATCGGAAAACAGCTCGTGCGCAGATATTTTATGAAAAAACTTCCTGCAGATCTTCATCTAGAATTTGAAACAGACTATAAACTTACTATAGAAGATGCATTGAAAAATATGTATCACGCTCCAAGACCAAATGCCTATTTGGCTGATTTCAATAAATTTGTTGTGGAAAGAAAGGATCATCCTTACTTTGTGAACATGGTTTTTGAAGAAATGAAAAGCTTCTTCGAATATCAGGTTATGCCTTATCAGGAGGCCAATGACGCTGAAATCAACTTTATTGGCTCCATTGCTTATTATTATGAAAATATTTTACGCTCTGTAGCCGAAGAACTTAATTTAAATGTGGGACATGTAGTTCAGAAACCAATTGAAAGCTTAGTAGATTACCACATTAAATATATACTCTAACAAAAAATAAAACTTATGTCAAGTAACAACAATCGCGACGAAAAGAACTTTAGTCAGGCCGCGTTAGATTATCATAAAGCAGAACCCAAAGGGAAAATCGAAGTTATACCATCCAAACCACACTCATCTCAGAGAGATCTGTCATTAGCATATTCTCCGGGAGTAGCAGTTCCTTGTATGGAAATTCACGATAAACCGGAAACTGTTTACGATTATACAGGAAAAGGAAATCTGGTAGCTGTAATTTCTAACGGTACTGCCGTACTTGGATTAGGGGATATTGGAGCAGAAGCATCAAAACCGGTGATGGAAGGAAAAGGTCTTTTGTTCAAGATTTTTGCTGATATCAATGTTTTTGATATTGAGATTGATGAAAAAGATCCTGATAAATTCATTGAAATCGTAAAAGGAATTGCTCCTACATTCGGAGGAATCAACCTGGAAGATATTAAAGCTCCGGAAGCATTTTATATAGAACAAAAACTAAAAGAGGAATTGAATATTCCTTTAATGCACGATGATCAGCATGGAACCGCAATTATTTCTGCGGCTGCATTGATCAACTCTTTACAGATCGCCAATAAAGATATTGATAAAGTGAAAATGGTAGTGAATGGAGCAGGAGCTGCTGCAATCGCCTGTACAAAGCTTTATATTTCATTAGGACTGAAAAAAGAAAATGTCCTGATGTGTGATAGTAAAGGGGTAATCAATCATAAGAGAGAGAATCTTACTCCTGAAAAATTAGATTTCATTGCTCAGACTGATATTGAAACATTAGAAGATGCTGTAAAAGGATCTGATGTTTTTGTAGGATTATCCAAAGGAAATGTAATGAATCCTGAAATGTTGTTAAGCATGAACGATAACCCTATCGTGTTTGCTTTAGCGAATCCGGATCCGGAAATTGCTTATGACCTTGCTCTTTCTACACGTAAAGATGTAATCATGGCAACAGGAAGAAGTGATTTTCCTAACCAGGTAAACAATGTATTAGGTTTCCCTTATATCTTCCGTGGCGCATTAGACGTTCAGGCTACAGGAATTAATGAAGAAATGAAGCTTGCAGCAGTACACGCTATTGCTGATTTAGCAAAAGAACCGGTGCCGGAAGCTGTAATTCTTGCTTATAACGTTCAGAACCTTCAGTTCGGAAGAGAATATTTTATTCCAAAACCATTTGATAACAGACTGATCACAAAAGTATCAAGTGCTGTAGCGAAAGCTGCCATGGAAAGTGGTGTTGCCAGAAAGCAGATTGCTGACTTTGAAGAGTATGAGCATCAGCTTCTGGACAGAATGGGTAGAGATGAAAGATTGGTAAGAATGATGCAGAGCCGTGCAAAATCCAATCCGAAAAGAATTACCCTTGGAAATGCTGAAGAATATAACGTATTAAAAGCAGCACAGATTCTTTATGAAGAAGGAATTGCATACCCAAGTCTTTTAGGAGATAAAAAATACATCAAGGAACAGATGGAACGTTACGGGATGAACCTGGATATTCCAATCATTGATCCAAGTGATGATGATCAGAAAGAAAACAGAAAAAAATATAGAGAAACCCTTTGGAAACTTCGTCAGAGAAAAGGAATGAACGAGTACAAGGCTAAAAGATATGTTCGTCAGAGAGATTATTTCGGACCTTTGATGCTGAAGCACGGAGATACTGATGGTCTTATCGTTGGGTTCTCTAAAAACTATGCTTCAGTTCTTCGTCCTGTTTTAGAAGTTATTGAAAAAGATAAAGGAGTAGATAAAGTAGCAGCAATGATGATGATCCTGTCTGAAAAGAAACCTATTTTCTTCGCAGATACCTCTATCAATCAGAATCCGACAGCTGAAGATCTAGTGAATATTGCTAAAATGGCAGAATTTACAGTGAAATCTTTTGCAATCGAACCTAGAATTGCAATGCTTGGATTTGAAAACTTTGCAGCCATTTCTGAAACTTCCAAAAAAGTGGCAAAAGCTGTAAGTATCCTTCATGAGAAGTATCCTAAGATGATTGTTGATGGTGAAATTCAGCCGGATTTTGCTATGAATGCAGATCACCTGAGCGATTATCCTTTCTCAAAACTGGGAACAACTCCGGCAAATACATTCATCTTCCCGAATCTTGAAAGTGCCAACCTTTCTTACAAAATTCTAAGAGGAATGAAAGTAGCACAGGTGATCGGACCAATCCTTATGGGATTAAAACAACCTGTACATGTTCTTCAGATGCGTTCCAGCGTAGATGAGATCGTGAATCTTGCTACCATTGCTGTTCTTGATGCACAAAGAAGAGAAAAGAAATAACATAACAAAATTGATATGCCTGCATATCATAAAGATAAAATTAAACCAGACGAGTATTTGTCTGGTTTTGTTTTTTATATATTATGAGTAAAATTTGTGTTAAATGATAAGAGAATACCTGAAATTCTGTTTTTTTGAGAATTAATTAGGTTTATATTTTTATCTTTCTGATGTTTCAATTTTAAATTATTAAGCTTTTCACATGGCTGAAAATGTAAAATATTTAATAATATTTTATTT
>NZ_JBBGZQ010000018.1:0-114144 GCF_037572595.1 Chryseobacterium sp. MYb328
AATTTAATATGATTAATTTTTGATTAAATATAATGTTTTAAAAATCCGTTTTTGACAACTCTTTGAATAATAAAAGATTGGAGACAAACGAAACATATCAGAAATCATCGTGTGAAAATAGAGGAATTGATGAATATAAAAAAAGACTTCGGCTCGGGCAACGAAGTTGCCGAGCCGAAGATTATATTGTATTGATTTATTGAGATCAGTAATTAAGAGATCACTCCCAATTCTTTTCCTACCTTTTCGAAAGCAGCAATGGCTTTATCCAAATGTTCTTTCGTGTGAGCAGCAGATAGCTGAACTCTGATTCTTGCTTTTCCTTTTGGTACTACCGGATAGAAGAATCCAATTACGTAGATTCCTTCGTCCATCAGTTTTTCCGCCATTTTCTGAGAAAGCGGCGCATCATAAAGCATTACCGGAACAATTGCAGCATCTCCTTCCGGAATATCAAAGCCTTTAGCTTTCATTTCTGTTCTGAAATATTCTGCATTTTCCATTACTTTATCACGAAGAGAAGTATCATCAGAAATCATATCCAATACTCTTAAAGCAGCACCTACAATTCCTGGCGCTAATGAATTGGAGAATAAGTAAGGGCGTGAACGCTGTCTCAGCATATCGATGATTTCTTTTTTACCGGATGTAAATCCTCCTAAAGCTCCACCTAAAGCCTTTCCTAGCGTAGAAGTAATAATATCTACTCTACCCATTACTTCATTAGCTTCATGAGTTCCTCTTCCTGTTTTTCCGATAAATCCTGTTGCGTGAGAGTCGTCAACCATTACCAACGCATCATATTTATCAGCGAGGTCACAAACTCCTTTCAGGTCTGCTACAATACCGTCCATTGAGAATACTCCATCGGTAACGATAATTTTGAAACGGTGATTTTTTTCTGAAGCAGCGATCAACTGTGCTTCAAGATCCGCCATATCGTTGTTCTTATAACGGTATCTTGCTGATTTACAAAGACGTACACCATCAATAATAGAAGCGTGGTTCAGTTCATCAGAAATAATTGCATCCTCTTCAGTGAACAGAGGTTCAAAAACTCCCCCGTTCGCATCAAAAGCAGCTGCATAAAGGATCGTATCTTCAAGTCCTAAGAAATCAGCAATTTTTTTCTCTAATTCTTTGTGAATATCCTGAGTTCCACATATAAAACGTACGGAAGACATTCCATATCCATGAGACTGGATCATTTCCTGAGAAGCTTTCATTACTTCCGGATTGTTGGATAATCCAAGGTAATTATTGGCACAGAAGTTCAAAAGCTTTTTCCCGTTGGCCTCAATTTCTGCACTTTGCTGAGATGTGATGATTCTTTCTCTTTTGAAAAGTCCGTCATTCTCAATATTTTGAAGTTCGTTCTGTAAATGTTGAAGGTATTTTTCAGAAATCATTTTTAGTAATTTTTTAGATGTGCTAATTTAATAAAAAGGCAGTAAAATAAAACCTTTTATAAGCTTAATTCTAAAATTTGACCTTTAGATTCATTTTTAACACTATTAGTCTACAAATTTAGTAGGATAATATTTATATTTGTTTAAAATTTCTGAATATGCAATTGATCCCGGTAAAGAAAACGAAGAAACTTATTTCAAGAAACTTTATAGCCAACCACATGAAACCTCGAATCCCTATAATTATCGAAGATTTTGTAGACGCTGAAAGCCCCGCATTCCAGAAATGGAATTATGAATATTTCAAAGAAATAGCAGGAAATCAGAAGGTAGACATCTATGGCAGTGAACTGGATTCTATGGATCGAGTAGCAAGCCAGCCCATTGCACAGAGCACTTTCTCAGAGTATCTCGACCTTATAGACTCCACTCCTACTGAACATCGGCTTTTCCTATTTAATTTACTAAGTATACAACCTGAACTGAAAAATGATATTATCTATAATGATGTTACCAACGGCAAACTATTAAAATGGCTACCTTTTATGTTTTTCGGAGGCCAGGGTTCTGCGACCCGAAATCATATTGACATTGATATGTCCCATGTATTCATTACCCAGTTTGAGGGAATTAAACGGATCTGGCTATTTCCCTGGGAGCAGTCTGACCTCATGTATAAACTTCCTTTTAATTTCCACAGCCTGCCTAATATAAAGACCCCTGATTACAGCCAATACCCTGCCCTACTGTATCTAAAAGGCTATGAAGCTATCCTTCATCCGGGTGAAACACTTTATATTCCGTCCGGATGGTGGCATTATATACAATATGAAACCGGCGGATATTCTGTGTCAGTCAGAGCGCTCCCTTCAAGTCTCCTTGAAAAATGGCGTGGCTTTAAGAATTTGGTCATTACAAGAAATTTTGATAACATTATGCGAAATATCTTTAAAGAAAAATGGTTCAGATACAAGATAAGAGCAGCAAGAAAAAGAGGAGCAAAAGCTTTCAAAAAACAAAAAAGCTTTCAGATTTGAAAGCTTTTATAGTAAATAAATAAGTCGTTATTTAATGTTTCATGAATTTAATATTCTTTTCTTTCAGTGTAAAAATATAGGTTCCGGGAACCAATTCTCCAATCTGTATGGCTTTTCCCGGATGATAAACAGCCTTTCTCACCAATTTTCCATCTATAGCATGAATAGAAAATTCTGTTGTCTTATCTACTCCTTTTAAATAAAGTTCATTTTTGGCAGGATTAGGATATAAATCAAACACCTCTTTCTCTACAGAAGCTACACTTAAAGTATTATCCTGCATAACAGTGGAGCTCTTTTCCAGAATCTGATATTCATAATTAAATTGGACATTGGCTACAGGAAACAATATATTTTCAGTAAAATATTGGTTATTGAAACTGTTATTCAATACTAAATAAGCAGTCTGGCCACCGGTTCCGGTAACTTTTACGGGCAAGGGCATTTCAAAAAAGCTTACTGCAGGACTGCTCTGTGTCTGGGACACATTAAAAACCAGCTGGTTACCTGTCTGTTTCCATTTTATCATATAGGTAGGATATCCTTCTCCATACACCCAATCATTTAAAAACTCTGTAAAGTCTTTTCCTGTAGACTGAAGTAATGAGGCCTTAAAATCTGCCGTTCTCACATAATTATAAGCAAGTGCAGGCCTTGCATGATATTCCTTAAGTGCCTGATAAAATGCATTGTCTCCTAATATCCATTTTATCATTCTTAAAGTATAGCCTCCTTTGGCATAGGTCAGTCTGCTGTCAAAAATTCTATAGATATTGTTCAATCCTGAATCAGGAACATAAATACTCCCTCCTGCACTACTGGTAATATAATCTATCTGCCCGGAAAGGTAATCCATAAACTCAGCATTATTCATAATCAGTTTTTCATTCGTTACATGTTCTCCAAAGGTTGCAAAACCTTCATTCAGCCATATATCATTCCATACGCCACAGGTTACTTTATCTCCAAACCATTGGTGAGCAAGTTCATGGGCAATAAGCGGTTTGCTCCACCCTCTCATGGAAGACATCGTCTGATGTTCCATTCCACCGGTATTAAGGTATTCCATGTGCCCATATTTCTCATTACGGAAAGGATAAGCTCCAAAGTAGGCTTCATAAACATCCATCACCTCTTTCGTCCATTCTATATTAGACATTAAAGAAGCATCTCCCGCTGTAGAGGGATAGACATAATTTACAAATGGGAAGGGAGGATTTCCGATGGTTGTGACCTGTTTAGCAAAATTTGTAATGGACAATGCAATAAGATAGGCTGCAGTAGGATACATAGTTCTCCAAAAAGTAAGCTTTTGCCCTGTAACGGGTGAAATTATTTCAGACATCAATTTCCCATTGGCGGCTACACTATATTGTGAGGGGGTAGTAATTTTAAAATCAAACTTTTCAATCTTATCATTAAGACTTTGCTTGGTAGGAAACCAATCCTGTGCACCGTACGGCTCGCTTAAGGTAGAAATAGCAGGTATACCGGGCCCTTGAGTTCCTGCAACAACTGTACTGTTAGCAGGTGAACCGGAATAATGAATCGTTAATGAATCCAAAGTATTGGCTGGAACAGAAGCGGGAAAATCTATTTTAATTTCGTTGGCAGACAGTTGCTGGAAAGGGATACTGTTCCCATGATACTGTACCTGGGAAACCGTAAGAAGATTAGTAAGATCAAAGTAAATACTTCCCATGGCCTGATTAGGCTTAAAATGTGAAGTCACAGATCCCGAAACATTATGGAATACCGGATCTATACTGAGATCCATTCTCTGATACTGCAAATCGTAATTCAGAGTATTGGGATTCACACTTCCGATACCCATTTTCTTTGTGAAGGACTTCATTTCTTTTTCGGTAAGACCTTTCATGTCGATATTAGAAATCTTTTTTTGGCTGTAAAGCTGCTGAACAATCAAAAAACTCATTATCAGAAAGTAAAATTTTCTCATATGCCGTGATATTGTATTTCCCAAATATAAAAAAAACCTCTTAATCATTGATTAAAAGGTTTTTATAATATATAAAATAAACTATTTTTAAAGATCCAGAGCCGGCTCAAGAATCTTTTCCATTCTTTTCTTAACCATATCTACTGATCCTGAATAATTATTTACCATCAGAGAGAAAACTAAGGTTTTTCCTGAATTTGTCTTCAGATATCCCGCTAATGTTTTCACTTTATTTAAAGTTCCTGTTTTTGCAAAAACCTGCCCGTTTCCAGTTCCCAGAAACATTCTTTTTAATGTTCCGGACTGTCCGCCAATAGGTAAAGACGTTAAATAAGATCTGTAATATTTTTCATCCATTAAAGAAGTCAGAAACTTCACCTGAGAAATTGGAGTTACATTATTACTTCTTGAAAGTCCGCTTCCATCTATATAATTAAGGCCTAGCATATCAAAACCGGCATCCTTTAAGTGATCTGTCACTACAATTCTTCCGGATTCCGATGTTTGATCTCCCAGTCTCTGGAATCCAACTGTTCTTAATAAAGCTTCTGCTAAAGAGTTATCGCTATGCTGATTGGTATAATATATAATATCAGCCAATGTAGGAGATTTATAGGCAGATATCATTTTTCTGTTCTCCGGAGCCGGATCTGTCATTTTTGCAACTACTTTTCCGGTAACAGAAATTCCGCTTTTCACCATCGTCGTTCTGAAAGAATTTGCAAGATACGCTGGTGCGTCCGGAAGTTTGGTTGTTAAGATCCCATCTCCGTCATACTTTTCTGCATATACCATTTGATGGGCATATGGTGAAACATAGAAAAACTTCTTTTCTGTAGAAAAACCGGATTTCTTTACGATCAGCTTTTCATTAGCCGGGTTAATTGCACGGGTGGTTCCAGCTGGCAAATAATAATTATTGTTCTCTAACCATACAACATTTTCCGGAAGCATTGCAATATTGCCTTTGAAAAGCGCTGTCTGAATGATAATATCACCATTTACCTTTCGGATTCCCTCACGTGAAAGCCCACCTATGAAGTCTGAAATAATATCCCTGTAAGATCCTGCTCCTGCTTTGTTTGTTCCCAGAGATGGATCTCCACTTCCAACCACATACAGGTTACCATTTAACGTTCCGTTTTCATCTACAGATCCTGCATACTCCAGCTGAGTGATCCAGCGGTAGTTTTCTCCCAGTAGATTCAATGCGGTTTCTGTGGTCAGTAATTTTGTAGTGGAAGCTGGAACCAACGGTGAGCTTTCATTGTACGAAGAGATTACTTTCTTCGTTTTCGGGTCATACACTACGAATCCCCAGGTTGCATTTTTCAGCACAGGATCCGCCATCATTGTGTTTACATTAATGTCTACAAGTTCTTTAGCCGACAAAACGCTTCTCTCCATCGAGCCTGCAGGCGACGGAAGGTTTAAGCTGTTTTTCTGATTGTCGTAATTCTGAGAGTAAAGAACAGTAGAAACGGTAGATTGAGCCAGGAAGAAACCGGAAGCCAACACCGCTGCACTTGAAATATATTTTCTGAAATTTACCATCTATCCTTTTTTTGTTCTATAGTTTGAGCCTATAAAAAATGATAAGTTAAATCATTCAATTAAAAAGCCAAACACTTAATCAACGACCAAAAGTAGAAATTATTGTTATAAAACGGATCACAGACGTCTTATAAAAGACTGTAAAGTTTGTTAAAAATTGTTAAAAATCAACAAAAACATCTTTTTTAATGCTTTGATAAGCAGTAATTTCATCAAATTCCTTCAAACTTATTAAAACCAGGCTTTTGAACTTTTCATAGTTTTTCCCACGGGGTAACTTCAATAAAATCTGGAACTGATATAAATTATTCAACCTGGCAATCTGAGCTCTTTCCGGTCCTAAAATACATTCTTCAGGAAGATATTTTCTCAGGATTGAACCCAGAAACTGAGAGGCACGGTCTACCTTATCATCTCTCCGGTGTTTCAGTTCGATCATAATAAGCTTGGTAAACGGCGGATAGTGGAATTTCTGACGTTCGGTAAGGATATATTTATAGATTTTTGCCGGATTATTCATTTTAATCAACTGGAAAACAGAATGATCTGGATTATAGGTCTGAATCAGGATTTTCCCTTTCCCGGAAACTCTTCCTGCTCTTCCTGAAACCTGAGTAATTAATTGATATGCGCGTTCTTCCGCTCTGAAATCCTGTACATATAATAATGAATCAGCTTTAGGAATAGCTACCAGTTCTATATGGTCGAAATCTAGCCCTTTGGAGATCATCTGCGTACCTACCACAATATCAGTTTCTCCATCTTCAATTTTTTCATACAGCTTTTCGTAGGCAAATTTCTTACGCATGGAATCCACATCCATTCTGTCTACCTCATTTTCCGGAAACAGCTTGGAAACTTCTTCATGAATCTGCTCTACGCCTACTCCTCTTTCGTTCAGGTTTTCGGAATTGCATTTCGGACAGGTTCTCGGTTTTGAAGCTCTCTGACCACAATAATGGCATTTCATTTCATTGGCAGCCTTATGATACGTCATTACCACATCACAATTGGAACAATAATTAACATAGCCACAGGTTTCACACTCTATAACATTGGCATAGCCACGTCTGTTGTGAAGAACAATAGCCTGCTTCTTTTCATCAATTGTTTTCTTGATCTCATCAATAAGTTTTAAAGAAAAGTTTCCGGATACGTTTTTAGATTCCTGAGCTTCTTTGAAATTAATCAACTCATATTCAGGTAGATTTACATTCCCGAACCTTTCATTCAGGAAAATATATTTCATTTTATCTTTTCGGGCCCGGTAATAACTGTCAACTGAAGGTGTTGCAGATCCCAGAATCACTCCGGCTTTATACAAACCTCCCAAAACCAGTGCAGCATCTTTAGCATTAAAATAAGGGGTTACCTCTCGTGGCTTATAGGCTGAATCATGTTCTTCATCCACTACGATCAATCCCAGATTCTTATACGGCAAAAACAAAGCATTTCTGGTTCCCACCAGGATACTAATATCATTCTGCTTAATTCTCCGCCATACTTCAACTCTTTCAAAATCTGTAAGTTTCTGATGATAGAAACCTAGCTGCCTGCCATATTTTTTTTCCAGTCTTTGGGTAATCTGTTTGGTCAGTGAAATTTCAGGAAGCAAAAACAGTACGTTTTTTCCGTTTCTGATGCATTCTTCAATTTTCTCTAAATAAATATGGGTTTTTCCCGATGATGTTACGCCATGAAGCAGTACATTTTTCCCTTCTTCAAATGCTTCATCTATTTCGGATTTTGCTATTTTCTGCTCTTCGGAAAGTTCTTCAATCTCTTCAATCTCCCCTTCGTAACTTTCAATCCTGTCTTTCTGCATATAATACTCCTCCACAAGACCTTTGTCTGCCAATGCCTTGAAATGAGAGCTTCCAAAATAGCCATCTTCAAACAATTCGGCTTTTTTAATATGAAGATCAGGTTTTTCCGTTTGTTTCTCCAAAATGAGAAGGAACAGATCTTTCTGTTTAGGAGCTTTATTTAATTTTAAAAGAATTTCTGTAAGATTCTGATTGCTTAAAACCTCACCATTGATTCTTACATAAGCTACCTCTTTAGCCTTATATTTTTCTGCAATTTTTTCATCAATCTCTATATATTGAAGATCAATTAATGAATTGATGGTTTTAATAATTTCTTTCTTGGGAATAAAGGCTTCAATATCTGTAAGATTTACCAGCTGTCTTACTTCCAGTGCCTGGATAAGATACATTTCATTGACATCCAGATTTTCAAAATCAACAGTTATCCCCGGTTTTAATTTCAAATAGGTTTCACTCTCCAGCTTTAAAGAAGACGGAAAAGCTAACCTGTAAATTTCTCCAAGATTACACAGATAATAATCGGAAAGCCAGTTCCAGAATCGAATCTGCTCTTCAGGAAGAATAGGCTTTTCATCCAACATACTGATCACTTCCTTTGCTACAAAATCATCCGGAGCATTATTGTGAAGTTCCAAAACGATTCCGGTATAGATCTTTTTCCCTCCAAATGGAACCAGAACCCGCATTCCCGGCTGAATTTCAGAGATTAGTTCTTGTGGAACCTTATAGGTAAAGGATCCTTTTAAATTCAGCGGTAAAACAATTTGAGCGTATTGCAAGGGAAATATTTAAAGTGTAAAATTAGATTTTTCTTTAGAGAACTGCAATTTTTTGTTAATGATTACACCTATTTTGTATTATCTTTATTCACCATTTTTTTCATGGAAAATTACATTTTATTATTTTTGATAGGACTTATAGCTGGTGCTCTGAATGCGGCAGCTGGTGGTGGATCATTCATTACTTTTCCAGCTTTTATCTATGCAGGTGTTCCTCCAATTCAGGCTAATGCATCCAGTACTGTAGCATTATTTCCTGGAAGTTTAGCCAGTGCCTGGAAATTCAAAGAGTATATTCAGCCTTTTCCCAGTATTTCAATAACGGCAATGATTATTTTTACTCTTTTGGGGGGATGTGCAGGAGGCCTGCTTCTTTTATATACGCCATCAGGAGATTTTAAGCTAATAGTTCCATGGCTTCTTTTATTAGGTTCTCTCGCATTTGCATTTGGAAAACAAGCTGGTAACTGGCTTAGAAAAAGAATTAAGATTGGTTCCGGATTGGTTTTAGGTGCTCAGTTTATTTTAGGAATATATGGCGGTTATTTTGGCGGTGCAGTAGGAATTATGATGATAGCTGTATGGTCATTATTCGGCCTATCAGACATTAAAATTATCAATGCTAATAAAACACTTTTTACAGGAATAGCTAATGCTGCGGCCGTTATTTTATTTATTTCAGCAGGTAAAATATATTGGCCGGAAACCTGTACCATGATGGTTGCTACGATTCTAGGCGGATATTTTGGTGCTCATTTCACCAAAAAACTTAATCCGGTAAAGTTAAGAACCGGAATTATATTCTTCAATTTTCTGATCACCATCGTTTTCTTTATTAAAACTTTTTTCTAGTCGAAATCCATATTTAGAATATAATATCTATTATCTCATACCACATCGCAGAGGTAAAAAATCCTACAATAATGCTGACACCAATAATTAGGTTGGTTAGCTTTGTATTCAGCCTGAACTGCTCTGCAATGATACTTGAAGTTACTAATGTTGGCATCGCTGCTTCAAATATGGTAATTTTTGCTACATCTCCTTTTATTCCTAACAATAAAGCTAATCCTAAAACGATTGCCGGAGCCAGAATCAGTTTATAAAGCATAGAGGCTGACATCTGAGGAATAAGCTTTTTCCAGCCATTAAATTTCAATTGTAATCCAACTGAAAACAATGCGAGTGGACTTACCGTAGCTGCCAGTTTATCAAAAAGGGGCTCAGCAAAGGTCAAATCTATAAATTGAGACAACACCAATGCAGAGATACAGCCTATTAATGGTGGAAATGTAATCAAACGCTTCAGGATAAATACCGCACTCACCTTTCCGGACTTACTTCCACCTTTTACAGCAGCGATAATTCCTAATGTTGAAAGGGCAAAAAACATAGTTTGGTCACAAATAATAGCGATACTTAAAAGTCCTTCACCATAAAAAGCACTGATTAATGGAAATCCGATGAAAGAGGTATTACTATATCCACTGGCTAATTCCAAAGTACTCCTCGAGCGCCTTGAATATCCCCGGCTTTTACTGTAAAACATTACATAAAAGAAACAGAATACAGAAATTAAAAAGGTGGCAGCAATCGGAAAAAGCATTTCCGTTGTCCATTGTACTTTGGGCAGGTATTTAAATGAAACTGCCGGCAGAGCAAGATAAAGAATCCAGGTATTGATCCCCTTATGGGCATCCGGGTGGATAGATTTTGTTGCTTTGAATATCATTCCTGCAATAATGCACACTGCAATCAGAACAAAATTTACCATAACTATAACGAAATATGATGCAAATTTACGGCTGATTTTTGAGTTGGAAGGGTAAAATTTATCTTTTTTGAGTAAAATTTCTGCCAGATCCGAATGGCAAAGAGATTATCAAAGTCACCTGCTTTTGGTAATTCATTCTACATTTTTTTTTAAAAAGTATCAAAGAGACTCATTGCCTCAACTTTATCCAAAGATCTGGAAAGGGTGATCTTTTTTGAAGTTCCCGGTAACAGATCAAAGAAGTTATCACTGAAATGAGTGTCGCCAATCAGGTATACGTCTTTTGCCAGAACATCTGTAGAAACTTCAATTTCCGTTGGGGATACCTTTTTAATTGTGATTTGAGGTTTTGAAAGTTTCAAATCTTTTGGACTCTTAAAGAAAAACAACTTTTCGTGCTTTGCTGAATTGTTATTGAAATAAACCTTTAATACAGTTTTTGACAAATCGAATTCTGAAAACTCTCTTTTCGAAATATCAAAATGTTTCTCGCTCGAATTGGCTGGCAATTTGTCAAGAGCATCTATTCCCCACAGAAATTTACCATTAAAGTC
The DNA here is from genome assembly GCF_037572595.1 of Chryseobacterium sp. MYb328. Classification (NCBI taxonomy): domain Bacteria; kingdom Pseudomonadati; phylum Bacteroidota; class Flavobacteriia; order Flavobacteriales; family Weeksellaceae; genus Chryseobacterium; species Chryseobacterium sp. MYb328. The sequence continues at coordinate 10,897 of NZ_JBBGZQ010000018.1, forward strand.
AAATAATTCAGCTCCGGAAACGCCTTCATACTCTTCAATAAGGTCATTAATAAAGTAGATATCATAAGTTTCCTCTGTTTCTACTACTGATGGTAACACAGGCTCGTAACTTCTTTTTGCCTGATAGTGAAATGCCTTCCAATTTCCTGAATAATCAACCGAAGACCATGAAACCACGGGCCAGCAATCGTTGAGCTGCCAATATAAAGTTCCCATATTATAAGGTTTTGCCCGGCGGTGCGCTTCTATTGCAGTCTGCATTCCTCTCGCCTGCAATAATTGGGAAACGTAGTTGTATTTTACAAAATCGGTTGGGGTTTTATAGTCCCTTTCCATGTATTTATTGATGATCTCCCAGCCTCTTGCATGTTTTTCATGAGCTTTAATGGTTGAGTTTTTAAGGCTCAGATCCGGAACACCTGAAAACATTGATTTTGTAGTTTCCAGAGTGGGCATTCCCTGAAAACCATACTCAGACATAAAACGGCCTACTTTTTCATTATAAATTTCAAAGGGTTGTTCTCCCCACCAGACCCCCCAATAGTGGGAATCTCCTTCTGTAAGACTTTCTTTATGCCCCCATCCTATTGACGGAGAACTTGGCCAATATATATTTTTATCCGGACTAAGATTTTCTTTCAATGTATTGGGAATAACTTCATGAAATAATTTTTTATAATCTTTCCAGACCTGTAGCGAATCTACTTTTGAATATTTAAACTGCTTCTGGTATCCCCAATTGACGATGGCTTCATCAATTTCATTATTTCCACACCATAACGCAATAGACGGATGGTTCTGCAGTCTGTTGACCTGATCTTTTACTTCTTCTTTTACATTCTCCAGAAACTCATTGTCTGCCGGATAAAAGCTTCCTGCAAACATAAAATCCTGCCACACCAGAATTCCGTTTTCATCGCAGGCTCTATAAAACTCTTCGTCTTCATAAATACCACCACCCCAGATCCGGATCATGTTCATATTGGCATCTTTAGCCGCTTTAATCAGTTGCTGGTATTTTTCCTTCGTGATTCTTGGAGAGAAACTGTCTGCAGGGATCCAATTTGTACCTTTGATGTATAAAGGATCTCCATTGACTTTAAAAGAAAATGATTTTCCTTTTTCGTCTTTTTTCTGAACAAGTTCAATATCCTTAAGCCCATAAGTAACATTAATATCACGAATAATTCGACCTCCTTTCTTATACAAAGTAATTTTTGTTGCATATTGGTGAGGCTTCCCCCTTCCATTAGGCTGCCATCTCTTTGGATCCTTAATACTATAAGGAAGTTTGATGGTATTAAAACCTTTATTAAGATGGAATTTATGCATTCCTCTATTTAAGTTAAACCATGTAAAATATTCGCCTTCTTCTTCAGCAAAAATGTTCATATTAAATGATACCTCAGCCAATGTATTGGTGAGAGATTTTTGCTGAACCTGAATGTTCTTAACCTTTGCATTTCCCCAGAATTCCAGCTTTACATCTTTCCAGATTCCAGCTGTTACCAATCTTGGTCCCCAATCCCAACCAAACTGATATTGAGCTTTTCTTACAAAACTTCGTGGTGATTCGGGCATCGTAAACGGAACTTTTTTTGCCAGCTCTTTACCTTCATGAACAGCAGACTTAAACTTTACCTGTAGCAGATTATCTCCAAGCTTTACATATTCTTTCACCGGGATTTCCCACTTTCTGAACATATTATCTGTTTTCTTCAGCAGTTTTCCATTAAGATAAATTTCTGAAAATGTATCCAACCCGTTAAAAACAAGATCAATATTTATAAAATCAAATTCTTTGGATAAAATATCAAAATGAGTCTGATAATCCCAATCTTCATTCTCCACCCATTGAACTTTCTTTTCATTTTCGTCTTTGAAAGGATCCGGAATAAGCTTATTATTCATCAGATCCAGATGTACCGTTCCCGGGATCGTTGCTGGAAGCCAGTTTTTATCTTTTGAATTTCTGAACTGCCACTTTTCAGAAGACAGACTTCTTTCAGCATACTGTGCAAAAAGAACATTCTGAATGAGAAGAAAGGCAAAAAGTAGATTTTTATGCATCAATGATTTTATTTACAATTCGATGGATTCCATATTTAATGAGTTCACTGTTAAAATTAATAAGAAGTCCGAGTTTCAGATCAGTCTGCCTTCAATAAGTTAATACCTGAGCATTGAAAATTGGATGTAATTCCAATACAGATTTAACTTCAACAATTACCTTGTCTTCTACAATAAGATCAATTTTATATGCATTTTCTATTGATATTTCTTTGTATTGTAATGGCAAAGCAACTTGTTGTTTTACATTAAGGTTTTAAATTCTTAATTCGTAAGCCAAAGCTGTTTCATATGCGCTTTCTAATAATCCAACTCTTAAATTTTTATGAACCTCTATAGCTGCACCTATTATTTTGTAAGATAATTCGTTTTCGGTCATTTGCGTGTGTGTTCTATTAAACGCAAAGTTTTATTGAGAATGCATTATTTTAAGTGGGCAAAGAAGGAATCGATTATAATGAAGCGAATGTGATCCACAGCTTATTCAGCGGCTTTGCCACATTACTTTGCTTCCTTAAAGATATAATGATATACCCAATAAAACTTTGCGTTTAAATTAATTCTAATACCATTTAGTCTTCAAAAGAAGATAATAGAAGTTTGTTATTCTGAGGAACAAGGGATCTCTGCAATGTTTTGAGGTTCTTCATTCAGTTTTGCTCCATTCAGAATGACAAATTAACTATATAATGATTATTTATTCTTCAATGCTACCACCTCATCAGGATTTGCAAAAGATCCGCCATCTGTAATTGCTGAAGAATGGAAATATCCAGCTTTTGTAGCTTCTCTGATTCCTTCAATATTTGAGGAGCGAAGACCACCGCCTACAAGAATTTCAATTCTTCCATTGGAAAGAGCCACCAATTTTTTCAGGTTTTCCTTTCCTTCTGATACATTAGGTTTCTGGCCTGATGTGAGAATGGTTGTAAAACCGCATTCAATTACTTTTTCTAAAGATTCCTCCAAACCATTTGCTCTGTCGAAGGCACGATGGAATGTACAGGGAAGCGGGGATGCCAATTCTACGAGAATTTTATTCTGCGCTTTATTCACCTCATCATTTTCATCCAGAATACCGAATACAAAACCATCAACATTTAATAATTTCAATGCGGTTAAGTCGGTTTTCATCTGCTCAAATTCAGTATCTGAATAGGTAAAATCACCTCCTCTTGGGCGGATCATCACAAATATTGGAATATTTATTTTCTCTCTTAAGCTTTTTGTAGATTCAAAATCAGGAGTTGTTCCTCCTTCGCTCAATCCGGAACATAATTCTATTCTGTCAACTCCATTTTCAAAAGCAATGATCGCTGATTCAGGATTAAAGCATGCTATTTCTATTTTCGACATGGTCTTTTTTATCTTTTAATTAAATTCGGGAGTATCTTGCAGTACATCGGCAATCAGGAAGGAATTATTTTCTTTACTCACCCTAACTTTGACAGGATATACAGCTTTTAATGCTTTATCATTAAGAACAACATCAAACAAATAATTGTTTTCATTTTCAGAAATCAACTGGCATTTGGTTACCTGCACTTTATCCCAATCCTGTCCTGCGATTAAGAATCCAACGCCTATACCCGCTTTTTGAGTATCGAACTTTCCTTTCCATTTATCATTGAATTCTTTTTGTGTAAGGCTTCCGTCAACATCCATATCAACACTCATGGCATCACCTTTATAATCGTAATATTCCTTGGTTGTTATCTTTTGCATATTCTTATCCAGATTGCCAAGATCTGATTTAAAATACTCTTCAACACTTTTTTCTACCCATTTTTTCGCTTCTTCTGCTTCATTAACCTGAGGCTTAGTTTCCTGAACTACATTTTCCTTTACTTCCGGTTCCGGTTGGGTTGCTGCTTCTTTCTTTTCTTCTTTACATCCTATTATTAAAAACAGGGAAGCGATAATCGTTCTTTTCATATTCTATCTGTCTATTTTTTTGGCGGTGCCACCTATATTTAGTTTCAATTTATTGGTTTGTATAAAGGTGCAGGTAAATCAAAGATTTCCTGTTTTTTTCAGCCACGAATGCACGAATAAATTCATTAGTGCATTCGTGGACATAAGAAAATTGTGCATTACTTCACTGCAAATTCCGGAGTTTCAAGACGGTTCCCTTTCTGGTCGTATACCGCAAAGTTAAATCCGTCCTGAATGCAATAAGCACCATATTCTCCTTTTTTATTGATGGCAATAAAACCTACCTGAATGTCCTTAAGGTTTTTATTTCTTCTCTGATTGATCTTCACAATTCTGTCTACCGCTTCCTTACAGGCCTGTTGCGGACTTCTTCCCTGTCTCATCAGTTCTACCACAAGATGTGTTCCCACGGTTCTTATGACCTCTTCACCATGTCCGGTTGCTGTTGCCGCTCCTACTTCATTATCTACAAATAAACCCGCTCCAATAATAGGAGAATCTCCTACTCTCCCATGCATTTTGAAAGCCATTCCGCTGGTGGTACAGGCTCCGGAAAGATTTCCATGGGCGTCAAGAGCGATCATTCCTATAGTATCATGATTTTCGATATTGGCAATGGGTTTATATTGACTTGTTTTCAACCATTCTTTCCATTCTTTTTCGGATTCCTGAGTCAATAAATTTTCTTTTTTAAAACCTTGTGAAAGGGCAAACTGTAATGCTCCGTCTCCTACCAACATGACGTGAGGTGTTTTTTCCATCACTGCCCTGGCTACGGAAATCGGATTTTTGATATGCTCCAGACATGCCACTGAACCGATATTGTAATTATCATCCATAATACAGGCATCCAATGTCACCCTGCCATCTCTGTCTGGGCGTCCACCATAACCAACACTCCTTTCTTTGGGATCAAGTTCTACAAGCCGAACTCCTTTTTCAACAGCATCCAGGGCCTTTCCTCCTTTTCCAAGGATTGTCCAAGCCTCTTCATTGGCTTTTATTCCAAAGTTCCATGTTGAAAGAACAATGGGCTGATTGGTAACTGTAATATTTTCAGGTAATTCTTTCGCCATTAAATCCAATGGATTTACAGCCAATGCTGCGGTTGCTATTCCCAGTTTTTTGATAAAACTTCTTCGGTTATTGTTCATTGTATATCAAAATTATAGTATCAACAAATCTAAAAAAAACTTCTTTGAAAACCTTGGTATAGCTTAACGAATATCTGTATTCAATTTTTAATTATCTTTACTGCTGTAATGGACCTATTTAAGACTTTCAGGAATATTGTTTTCTTTCAGGAATTATCTGATGAGGAAATTAATGTTTTGATCAGCATCAGCACTCCCAGACTTCTTCAAAAAAAAGAAAAACTGGCAGAGCCCGGGCAGTCTTTTAATCACTTATTTATCCTTTCCAACGGATTACTGAGATTTTTCTTTGATGACGAAAACGGTATTGAGACTAACCTTTTTTTACCCTCAGAAAAAGAAGTTGCCATTATGGAGAGTCCGGAATCCTTTTCGGGAGAAAGTGAAAGAAAATATACGATTGAAGCTGTTATAGAATCCCAGATCTTTTTATTTAACAAAACTGAATTTGAAGAATTGGCATTCCAACACAGGGGAATTTATAATGCTTATCTAAAATCTTTAAAACAGATCATCAACACATTAAAGGTACGCACCGAGCAGCTTTGCTCTACCTCTCCTCATTCACGATATGAAGATTTTCTGGAAACCCGTCCTTTCACTTCTCAAAATGCCAACAGAAAGTATATTGCTAATTTTCTGGGCATTACTCCCAACTCACTTTCAAGGATGACTGCAAGGGTTCATAAAAAAAGGAACGAAAGAAAAAAATAACTTAGGAATACTTTTTCTCACTTTATTCGATTTATTTTTGCTTACTCAAAATACTGTTACACAAATCATTAAAAGCAAAAATGAGAAAGATATTATTTACAAAACATTACCTATTATAGAAACATTACGAGGACTTTAAGCTAGCCGGCTGATATTGATTAACGGCTCGGTTACCATGTTTTACATTTCATTATACCTTATACAATTATATTATGCAAAGAATATTCATCCTTCTCTGCCTGTTACTTTCATGCAATTTTGTTCAGGCCTCTACAGGTGGCATAGAAGACCATATAGCTGATGGTGCATCCTGGCTCATTCTACTTGTTTTACCTTTTGCCGGGATCTATCTTTTCTGGAAAGTTCACATTTATCCGGAGAAAGTAGCCGAAAAAAAGAATCACCCTCAGCTCAACGCCATAAAAAGTATGTGCCTCCTTTCCCTTGTTTTTGGAGGCCTTTTATGGCCGGTTGCTTTAATCTGGGCCAATTATGATTATGACAATCAAAAGCAATCCAAAAATGACCCTGACATTCCTGAAGAAGAAAAAGAACTAAACACAATTGAAAATTAACCGATATGCTAGAACTACTCATTGCCATATATGCCGGGATTTGCTGGCTTCTCATCAAAAAATTAAAATTAATTCCATGGACGTTTACCACTCAGGTTGTGGTATACTCTCTTCCAATTTTTGGGTCTATAGCTTTAATATTAAGTCTTAACTACTACTGTCCCATCACTTCCGATGTGAAAGTAGGAAACAGAAGTGTAGATATTACTACCCAGGTTCTGGGAAAGGTAAAAAAGGTATATGTAAAGACCAATCAGGAAGTAAAGAAAGGTGATACCTTATTTGTACTGGACAGAGAACCTTATATTCAAGAAATTAAATCACTGGAAGCGAAACTCAGCAATATGAAAGCTACGGTGAGCTCTTACAATACAGATATTTCTGCTTCCAGAAAAAACATTACGGGTTTGCAGTCACAGCTTGACCTGGCTAATAAAAGAGTCAGCCAATATAAAGAATTGGTGGAAGCTGGTGCTGCCAATAAATTTGATCTTGAACAGGCAATGACCAATGTTCAGGATTTACAATCCCGTATCAGTGCTGCACAGTCTCAGCAACAGTCTCTTGAAACAAAGTCTAATGCCTCTTACAATGGAGAAAACTCTTCAGTATCTGAAATTCAGGCAAAACTGGATCAGGCAAAATGGAATCTGTCGCAAACGGTTGTTTTAGCTCCTACAGATGGTGTTATTCCCAATGTTCAGCTTAATGAAGGAGCAATAATGGCCCCTTTTAAATCTGCCTTTGTTTTGATTCAGAAACAACAGTCTGTAATTGGTTTCTTTGCACAAAATGAACTTGAAGCTGTAAAAGACGGAGATGAAGTAGAGCTGGCTCTTAAAACGGAACCGGGAAAAGTGGTTAAGGCTAAACTAGAATACGTTATTGACGCTACCAGCCAGGGAATCATGAACAATGCCGGTGGAATGCTTGGTGGAAATGGGTCTACTGCAGGACTTCCTGATACTGCCAGACAATTACCGGAAACAGACGGAAAACTGATTGCCAAGTTTATACTGGAGGACAATCAAAAACAATTAACTGTTGGAGCCAGAGGAACGGCTGTTATTTACTCGGATCATATTAAACCTTTACATCTTATCCGAAAAGTAATGGTACGCATCAACAGTAAAATTAACTTCCTGATCCCAAAACTTCATTAATATGTATAAAAGATTCATCATGGCAGGAATTCTTGTTTTAAGTGTAAGCTCATGCATAGGCTACAAAGAACCTACCAAAGAAAATATAGCCCAATTAAAGGAAAATAGTGAAGTGGCATCTCACATTATCATTCCTGATGATTGGATTTTTGACCGGAATGCTAATGCAAGATCGCTTTCTTATGACTGGGTTACAGATCTTAAAACTCCTCAGCTGGAAGCTCTTATTAATGAAGGAATGCAATATAATGCAGATATTATTATCGCTAAAGAAAAGCTCAATCAGATTGAGCTGGCTATGGAAATTGCAGGAAGCACTCTTTATCCGAGTGTGAGTGCTGTTGCCAATACATCCAATAATCTGGTAAGTGAAAGCCAGATCCGCCGTCTTGCATTGAAAGCCAATTGGGAAATTGATTTGTGGGGTAAAAATAAATCCGCACAGATGGCCAGTACCAGCGATTATTTTTCGGCTAAACATCAAAACATACTGTTGCATCAATCCATAGCTGCTATGATTGCAAAGGCGTATTATCTCAATATTACCGGAAACATTCAGGAAGATATGATTAAAGGGTATATTCAGAAGACAAAGGAGCTTGAGAAAATATATACTGTTCAGAAAAAAGTAGGAACAGCCAATGCTCTGGATTTATCTAATATTGCTGCTGAAATTATTTCTTTAGAGGGTTATCTTGAAAAGATCAGAAATGCCAATACTCAATCCAGAAGATCTCTTGAGCTTCTCACCGGAAAATATCCTGAAGGAAAGCTGACGACCCAAAACTTTTTCAATCCTGTACATCATACTATTCCTTCTTCTTTTCCATTAGAGCTTTTGGAAAGCAGAGCGGATATACAGGCTTATCATTTTCAGATAGAAAAAGCTTTTTATGAAGTACAGCAGGCCAAGGCAGCGAGGCTTCCCTCTCTAACTATAAACTCTTCCTTAGGGACAGCAGGCAGTAATGTAGAATCTATCAATTCTATATTTTCCAATCCTCTGCTCAGAGTCGGTGGTGGATTGGTCTCTCCTATTTTCAATAACGGAAAACTGAAAAAGAATGTAGAAATAAAAACTTCTCAGCAAAAGCAGGTTGTAGAAGAATATTCAAAGGCAGTTTTGAATGCGTTGAATGAAGTGGAATCATCATTAGCGAATCTGAACTCTATTGAAAAGCAGAGCGATTTTAACCGTAAGGCCATCAATGAACTGAAAAATAATATTAATCTTACTCAAAAACAAATTAAAGTAGGAACCAATAACAGTTTTGTGCTGATCCGGAAGCAACGGGATCTTCTTAAAAATGAGATGAACCTCATCAATCTGGAGCTTCAGGACAAAATGGAACGCATCAACCTTTATATGGCTCTGGGTGCAAAAGACTTCATATTTTCATAATTTTATACTCAATAAAGACTGCTGAAATATCATCAACAGTCTTTATTTATTAAATTAGCCTTAATGTGGGAGTTTATCTCTTAAATATCCATACACCCAGGTTCCGGCAACAGCACTTAAAAGAGTGACAGATACAGCCAAAGCTCCTGTTCCTATCTGAGCAAACAATGGTCCGGGACAGGCTCCGGTAATGGCCCAGCCAAAACCGAAAATCAATCCTCCATAAATCTGGCCTTTATTGAATTTTTTGGGTGTTAATGTTATGGGTTCACCATAGATTGTCCTGATATTGAATTTCTTAATCAGCCACACTGAAATCATCCCTACCAAAACTGCACTCCCGATAATTCCGTACATATGAAATGATTGCAAACGGAACATTTCCTGAATTCTAAACCAACTGATGACCTCAGCTTTCACAAAGATGATTCCAAATATGATTCCTGCTGCCAGATATTTTAAATTGTAATACCATGGATGCGCCGGGTTAGTTTCATTGATACAAACTACATTTTCTTCTTGTTCTTTTATCATTGATTTGATTCTTAAAAAATTAGACTTACAGGGAAAGGATCATAGGCAGGATAACATTAGCCATCAAAAATCCACCGATCATGAAGCAAATAGTAGCCACCAAAGAAGGCCATTGCAGATTGGAAAGTCCCATGATCGCATGTCCACTGGTGCATCCACCGGCATATCGGGTTCCAAAGCCTACCAGAAATCCACCTACAACCATCATGATGAATCCTCTTAGGGTCAAAAGACTTTCAAAGTTCATAAGCTCAGTGGGAACAAGGTTAGAATAATCTGTAATTCCATACCCTGACAATTCGGCTTTCAGATTAGGATTAATCGTTATTTCAGCTGGATTAAGCAGCAAATGAGCTGCAATCATTCCACCGAAGAAAATACCCAATACAAAAAACAGGTTCCAGGCTTCCTTTTTCCAGTTATATTTAAAAAAGTTAACATTAGCGGGGATACAGGCTGCACAAATATGCCTCAGTGAGGAACTGATTCCAAAGGATTTATTTCCCATGATCAGCAAAGCAGGGACAGTTAATCCAATCAAAGGTCCCGCTATATACCATGGCCACGGTTGTTTTATAATCTCCAACATATCTATTTTTATTAATTTATTTTAAAATTTTAGTCTGACATACGAAATCACTTTTGGAAATCTCTGTAGAAATAATAGCTTTAAAACCACCTTCAATCTCAGTGAAGTTTCTGTATCCTCTTGCCTGAAGGATACTGGCAGCCATCATACTTCTATAACCACCTGCACAATGCAGATAGAAATGCTCATCCGGAAGAATCTCATCCATCCATTCATTAATATAAGCCAGAGGTTTGCTGTAAGCTTCATTTACATGCTCTGCAGCATATTCACTTTCTTTCCTTACATCTATAATTTTAACTTCCCTGCCTTCTATTTCTTTTTCAAACTCTCCGGCAGAAATGCGGTTGACGGAATCGGTTTCCTTTCCACTGTTCTTCCAGACTTCAAAACCTCCTTGTAAAAACCCCAGAATATGATCAAATCCTACTCTACTTAACCGGGTTACCGCTTCTTCTTCATCTTCTGGTTCTGCTACCAATAGAATGGACTGGCTCACATCTGCAATCAAGGTGCCGACCCAAGGCGCAAAATCACCGTCCAATCCTATATTGACTGATTGTGGAATGAATCCTTTGGCAAATTCACTATTGTTTCTCACATCCAATATCAAAGCTCCGGAAATTTCTGCTGCCTCTTCAAACTGTTTAGGGGTAAGAGCCTGTAGCCCTCTTGATAATATTTCATCAAAACTGTGATTCCCCTTTTTATTCATCATTACATTCATTCCAAAGTAAGCCGGTGGAGGTAAAAGACCATCTGTTACTGACTGAATAAAACTTTCTTTGCTGTTCTGATTGAGAGCATAATTTGTTTTCTTTTGGTTCCCTAATGTATCAACAGTTTCCTTCTGCATATTTTTGCCACAGGCTGAACCTGCTCCATGGGCCGGATATACAATGACACTGTCATTTAAAGGTAAAATTTTGTTGTATAAACTATCATACAGCAACCCTGCCAGCTCTTCCTGTGTCATATCAGCTGATTTCTGCGCAAGGTCCGGACGGCCAACATCTCCCAGAAATAAAGTATCTCCACTAAATAATGCTTTTTCATTTCCCTGCTCATCAATCAACAGATAACATGAGCTCTCCAAGGTATGTCCTGGTGTATGAAGAACTTTTATTTTAATATCTCCTACTTCAAATATCTGATTGTCTTCAGCAATAATCGCAGCAAATTCAGGATTTGCAGTTGGTCCATAAACGATTGGAGCATTTGTTTTTTTGCTTAAGTCAACATGTCCACTGACGAAATCAGCATGAAAATGGGTTTCAAAAATATATTTTAATTGTACTCCATCTCTTTTTAACCTTTCCAAATAAGGTTGGGTTTCGCGTAAAGGATCAATAATAGCTGCTTCTCCTGCTGAAGTAATATAATAAGCACCTTGGGCCAAGCACCCTGTATATATTTGTTCTATTTTCATTTTATTTATTTTTGATTTTCTTATACAAATCTCCTGATTTCTATTTTCCCCTACCGCTACTTTTGTTACATAACAGCATTTTGAGTGTAGACATTGTTAATATTTACTTTTTCTAAACTACAAAAGGCACAAAAGTTTATTTTTTATAACACTTTAGTTCACTTAGAAAGTTAAAAAATTACTGCATAAGAGTTCACAGAAGATGAAAATCAAAGATTTTCATAAAAACTGAAGTGTCATTTTCAGCAGCATACATAATAACTTATCATTACTTAAACGTTATCTCATAATTTCTACCTTACCATAAAAACCTAGAAGAATATTTCCCGGGTGATGATATACATTCCCATCACAAGAATAAACCATCCAAAGGCAGGTTTTAGTTTTTTACCATCAATCTTTTTTGAAATTTGGGAGCCTATGATAATTCCAACTACGGCAATAGCCGCAATAGAAACGAGCAGGTTCCATTCTATTTTTATATTGTTGATGGAAGAGGAAAAACCGATCAGGGAGTTGAGGGAAATAATGACCAGTGAAGTTCCTATGGCCGTTTTTACCGGAACTTTTAAAAGATTTACCAAAGCCGGAATAATCATAAAACCTCCTCCTGCACCTACCAATCCGGTTAAAACACCTATTACCGTTCCTTCTCCGGCAGCCAGCAAAGCTTTATTTCTGTTCAGTTCATTTCTATCTGTATTTTCTGAAGTCTGACTTTTAATCATCTTATAAGAAGCGAGAATCATCAAAGCAGCAAAAATCAACAGTAAAAAAATATTTTTGGTAACTGTAAAGTTTTTTATTTTAAGAAGTTCTTCCGGAATTAACGGCAGCAAATAGACTCGGGTTAAAAGGATTGAAATAATAGAGGGAACTCCAAAAATCAAAGCCATTTTAAAATCAACCAGGTCTTTTTTAAAATAGGTTACTGAGCCCACTGCGCTGCTCACTCCAACAATAAAAAGAGAGTATTCTGTTGCCAGCAAAGCATCAATCCCAAAAAGATACACCAATACCGGAACAGTCAGAATACTTCCGCCACCGCCTATTAATCCTAAAGAAATACCGATTAAAACAGATGCTATATATCCTATGATTTCCATTATTCAAATTATTCTGATACAAAAATGGAAATGTTTAGGCAGAACTACAGCTACTTTTGTTACATAACAGAATTTTAATGTAATGCTTACCTATTTTTTAATCACAAAAGTTTTTTTTCTAACACTTAGTTCACAACTTTTTGTGGTTTTAGTTTATATTAAACCACCCCGTCAAAAATTCATTGAATTTTCGCCACCCCTCCAGAGGAGGGGAATGTGAGCATTTTTTATTAAATGGAAGGAGAAATTGAATTAATTTGTAGTTTTCAGGAGGGTAATTTTGTTTCTTCCCAATTTTACTATTCCGTCTTCTTCAAGTTGTTTCAGAAGTCTTGAGATCACGACTCTAACTGTTCCCAATTCGTTGGCAAGTTGTTCATGCGTGATTGTAATTATATCAGAGTCTGTAAGTTCAGATTTTTTCCGGAGAAAATTTAGTAATCTTTCGTCTACTTTTTTAAAGGCAATAGCATTGATAATATCCAGTAATTCTTCGAATCGTTTATGATAAAGTCTGAAAATATAATCCAGCCATTCCGGATGTTCTTTAATGAATAAAGAAACTTTGTCTACGGGAAGGAAAAGAATCTCAGCATCTTCTTCTATTTCTGCTTTTACAATACTTTTTTCGTTATGCATACCGCCCAGAAAAGACATGATGCAGCTTTCTCCTGCCTTGATATAATACAATAGAATTTCACGCCCATCCTCCTCTGTTCTGATGACCTTCAGCATTCCTTTCATTACAATAGGAATAGAGCGTATAGAAGCGTTTTCATCTAAAATAATATCTCCCTCATGATAATTCTTAGTGATCCCGTACTGGTATAATTTTTCAACAAGATCCGGTGAAGAGGAGAATTCGGTAGAAAGTATTGTATCCTGCATTTTGTTACATTGAATAGGGCTAATTTACGCCAATTTCATCAACAAACAGCCACGCTTTAGAATCTGCACCAGGATTTCCGGCTGGAATAATTCCTGCATTTTCAATAATAACTTTCAGGTATCTTGCATTTTGTTTTCCCAGATTCAATTTTATTTTTCCTTTGGTATTTTGAATTTCCTCCTTTCCTGTTTCTTTGATCATTTTAAAATTCGTATTGTCATCAGAAACAAAAATTTTTGCAGATTTTGCGAGATGAATCCAGCTTCCTTTGTTTTCCAGTGTATTAAAATAAACTTCTGAAAAGTCTGTTTTCTGTCCGAGATCTATTGTTGCTGTTACATCTTTTCCCTGAAAACCCAACCATGTTTTACCCAATTGCTTTACGTTTCCGATAATTCCGTCTACCAAAGTAAAAGCTCCGCCAAATGAATAATTTTCACTGGGCTGCTGCTCAAGGGTAATTTTTTTTCCGGTTGTTTTTGATATGGTAAACTGCTGTGAAGAAACAGCACTTTTTAACTGTCCCGCTTCAAAATAAGCAGATCGAATCGTTAATGAGCCAGGTATAGAAACAGGATTCTGATAGGTCTTTGAATTTATTGTTGGAGTACTCCCATCCAGTGTATACCGAATTCCGTTTGGATTCTGAGAAGTAGAAAGTTCGTAGGCAATCCCGTTGTTTGAAGGAATTACTTTTCCTGAAATATTGTAAATGCTTTTTGCGTAATTAACATTCATTTTGTCCAGAATTTTGAAATGGCTGATGACCCTGTTTTCAAAATCTTTATAATTTTTAGGATCCGAAGTTCCCCAGCCTACTTCAGAAAGTGCCATCAATCTTGGAAAAATCATATACTGCACCTGCTTGAAATCCAGTATATATTCTGTCCATAAATTAGCCTGAACACCAAGGATATATTGTGCTTGTTCAGCATTCAATTCAGCAGGAATCGGATTATAAGAATACACTTTATCCAATGGAGTAAATCCTCCGAATGCATTGGGTTCAGACTGTGGATCACCCTGATAATGATCAAAATAACAATATGCTCCCGGTGTCATTACAGCAAAATGTTTCGCTTTTGCGGCTTCAATTCCTCCGTTTACCCCTGTCCAGCTCATTACAGCAGCATTAGGAGCCAATCCACCTTCCAGAATCTCGTCCCAACCGATAATTTTACGCCCCTTACCATTGATATATTTTTCAATTCTTTGAATAAAATAGCTTTGCAGCCCATGTTCATCCTTTAAGTTATTCTTTTTGATTAATTCCTGACAATGGGCGCATTCTTTCCATCTTGTTTTAGGGCACTCATCTCCTCCGATATGAATATACTGAGACGGAAACAACTGCATAACCTCATCCAGCACATTTTCAAGAAACTTAAATGTTTCGTCTTTAGGACAGAAGACATCATCAAAAACACCCCATTTAGTAGCAGATTCAAAAGGTCCTTTGGTACAGGCTAATTCGGGATAAGCAGATAATGCTGCCAAAGCATGCCCCGGCATTTCGATCTCCGGAACTACTGTTATATGTCTTTCCTGAGCATATTTCACTACATCTTTAATCTGTTCCTGAGTATAAAAATACGGTCCATAAGGTTTTCCATCAAAGGTATTATCCACATAAGCTCCAATCATGGATTCTTTACGTTTTGAACCAATCTGCGTAAGCTTCGGATATTTTTTGATTTCAATTCTCCACCCCTGATCATCGGTTAAGTGCCAGTGAAAAGTATTCAGTTTATACATCGCCAGATAGTCAATGTATTGTTTCACCTCATCTACTGTAAAGAAGTGACGGCAAACATCCAAATGCATTCCGCGCCAGGCAAATTTTGGATGATCTTCGATCTTCATAGCAGGAATTTTCCCAACTTCTTTATATTCTTCAAACAACTGGATCAAAGTCTGAAGCGCAAGGAAATATCCCTGCTGAGTATGCGATTGGATCAGAATCTGCTTTGAATTAATAGTAAGGCTATAAAATTCTTTATTTTCTGTTGGGGCTTTGGATAGCGGTACATACACCAGCTCAGCTTCACTTGGCTTTGAATCCTGGAACTTTAATATAGAATTTAACCGCTTTTTAAAATATCCAGTCTCATTTTTAGGCAAGTTAGCACCAAGTTTTAAGATATCAGGAATTATAAAGCTTCCTTCGCTAAGCTGTACATTTTGGGGGTAAGGAATCAAATTCAATTTATTTTGAGATAAAACAATATTCGAAATTACCAGTAGCAGAGTCAATAAAATACGGGTCATGGAATCAGATTAAGTTGATACTAATATACTTATTTTTCAAAACTTTTAAGTAATCCAGAATCTATATTGCAACCATATAAAAAAATATTGTTTTAATTGCCTAAAAAGGATATTTTATTTTTTGAAAGTTATTAATATCCAGAAATAACTCAATGAATGCTCAATATTTATTTAACTTTACATGAAATTAAAAATCAAACACTTAAACCTACAATATCATCTTTTTTAAATTCAAAAAAAAATGTGGTTTATTTTTTGATAAGCTTACATCACTTAAAAGATTAAATATCTAAATTTCTAAAAAATACAATGAGAAAAAGCATTTTTATAGCAGCCGGATTATTCCTTTCAATTTCTACACAGGCACAACTTCTTGATATTTTAAAATCAACAGTTAAAGATAAAACAGGAATTGATCTTAATAATCCACAGGCAACTAAAGGTTCCACGGCAACGGCAACAACGACTGCCACTACCACGACTCCAACCTCGACGAAAACAACTCCTCTCAATGTTGGAAGTCTTACCTCAACACAGATTTCTTCCGGATTAAAAGAAGCTTTAAGTATCGGAGTAACGGATGGAGTGAAGAAACTGGCATTAACAGACGGTTTTTTGAAAAATGAAGCGGTAAAAATCCTAATGCCTGAAAAATTAAGAAAGGTTGATGCAACATTACGTTCTGTAGGATTAGGCAGCCTTGCTGATGAAGGGGTAAAATTATTAAACAGAGCTGCTGAAGATGCAGTGACTGAAGCCGCACCAATTTTTACCAACGCTATTACTTCCATGACGATCACGGATGCTAAAAATATCCTGTTAGGGAGCAATAATGCGGCAACAAGTTATTTACAGGGTAAAACACAATCTCAGCTATTTACAGCCTTTCAGCCAAAAGTAAAGGCTTCTCTAGGAAAAGTAGGCGCTGATGCAGTTTGGAAAAATCTGATTTCAAAATACAACACCTTTACAGGCCAAGCTGTAACCACAGATCTTAATGAATATGTGACTACAGAAACCATTAACGGAGTATTTAAAATGGTAGCTGATAAGGAAAGTGGAATCAGAAATAGTCCGGCAATGAGAACTACAAGTATCTTGCAGAAAGTTTTCGGAGCTCAGGATGGGAATAGATAGATTAAAAACCAGGTTTAGATAAAATATAAAAGGTTGTTTCAGGGGTGAAGCAACCTTTTTCTGTTTTGATTTCTTTGGCCACCAATGCACGAATAAAATAATTACAGATACTTTACAAGCCTATGTAAAACCTATGTTGTTTAATTTTTTTCACCAAATAGCCACATAGAATAAGGTTATTCGTGTATTCATGGCATTAAAAATCTGCATATTTTTTGATATGAGATAAAAAAAACCTTGCGGATGGCAAGGTTTGTATTGTATTTAGAATTGCATTTCAGGAATTTCACCTTCAATGATAAGGTCTGCTTCTGTTGCTTTGATGATGTCTTCTACTGAAACTCCCGGAGCTCTTTCCAGAAGTTTGAATCCTTTTGGAGTTACTTCCAGTACAGCTAATTCAGTAACCACTTTTTTCACACAGTTTACTCCAGTCAGAGGAAGGGTACATTTTTTAAGGATCTTACTTTCTCCTGCTTTGTTCACATGCATCATGGCAACGATGATATTTTCTGCAGAAGCTACTAAATCCATAGCTCCACCCATTCCTTTTACCATTTTTCCCGGAATCTTCCAGTTGGCAATATCTCCGTTTTCTGAAACCTCCATAGCTCCAAGGATGGTAAGATCTACTTTCTGTCCGCGGATCATCCCGAAACTAAAGGCAGAATCGAAGAATGAACCTCCATCTAAAATAGTAATCGTTTGCTTCCCGGCATTGATAACATCAGCATCTTCTTCACCTTCGAAAGGGAAAGGTCCCATTCCCAGTACTCCATTTTCACTCTGGAATTCTACGGAAATACCTTCCGGTACATAGTTGGCAACCAAAGTAGGAATTCCGATTCCCAGGTTTACATAATAACGGTCTCTCAGTTCTTTTGAAATTCTTTTGGCAATTTGTTCTTTTGTAAGCATAATAAAAACTTAGACTGCAATTTAATTATTTTCAGTCGAATACAAAAGGGATTTCTAAGAGGTGGAGCTGGAAGAAGGAAGCTGGGAGTGAGTTTTAGTCTAAGAACTACTATACTACCCTAATATTACTCATATGCTTTATATCCGGATATGGTTTCCAATCTTCCTCAACTGCAGATCATTGTCATTAATAATTAACATCGTTAGTAAAAATAATATCATTAATTTTGCATCATTATTTAACAGAATGAAAATACTTTTAAGATATCTTAAACCTTACCAATGGCTGATTGTCATTTCTTTACTGCTGGCAACCGTTAATCAGGTTTTCTCTTTATTTGCTCCGGCTATTACAGGGAATATCCTGGACCAGCTGGTCACTCACCCCAATTTTTTCGATAAGGAAAAACTTTTACCAAGAGATATTGATGAATATCTTTACGGAACTTCAGTGTATCATGGCGCTTTCTACTTCTTAGGTTTACTTATCGGAACTGCTATGATAAGCAGAATAGCCAAAGCTTTTCAGGATTATGTAGTGAGTGTTATTACTCAAAAATTTGGGGCTAAAATCTTTACAGATGGTTTAAAGCATTCAATGGCCTTACCTTATCAGGAGTTTGAAGATCAGAGAAGTGGTGAAACCTTGTCTATTTTAACTAAAGTAAGAGAGGATTCGGTTAAGTTTATAACCAATTTCATTAATATTTTCTTTGGGATTTTAGTAAGTATTATTTTCGTTTCGGTGTATGCTATCCGACTGCACTGGTCCATTATGCCGGTATATATCTGTGGAATTTTCCTGATTGCTTTTATTACTAATTTATTGAGTAAAAGAATAAAAGGCATTCAGAAGAATATTGTTTCGGAAACGACAGCATTGGCAGGAAGTACTACGGAAAGCCTTAGAAATATAGAAATTGTTAAGAGTTTAGGGTTAACGAATCAGGAAGTCATCCGTTTGAACAACAATACGTATAAAATTCTTGGACTTGAGCTCAGAAAGGTAAAAAGCATCCGTTCTTTAAGCTTTATTCAGGGAACGATGGTTAATTTTCTTCAACAGATGATTACCCTGACTCTTCTGTATTTAATTTTTAAAAATATTGTAACTCCGGGACAATACCTTTCGCTGATGTTTTATGGGTTCTTTATTTTCGGGCCTATGCAGGAGATAGGAAACATTATTATTTCCTATAGAGAAGCAGAAGCATCCCTTCAGAATTTCCACCGTTTAATGAAAAAAGATGTGGAAGAAAAACCGCTTCACCCTAAGCAGATTGGTGCCATTGAAGAATTGGAATTCAAACATGTTTCTTTCAAACATCAATCGGCTCAGTATAAAGCATTGAATAATATTTCTTTTGATGTTAAAAATGGACAAACGATTGCTTTTGTAGGACCAAGCGGATCTGGAAAAAGTACACTGGTAAAGTTATTGGTTGGACTTTACAGACCTCAAGAAGGGAATATTTTTTACAATGAAATTAACGGAAAGGAATTTGATTTTGATGAGCTGAGAAATCAGATTGGCTTTGTCACACAGGATACTCAGCTTTTTGCAGGAACCATCAAAGAAAACCTTCTCTTTGTGAATCCTAACGCTACTGAAGAGGAGCTCAGAATTGCATTACAGAAATCGAGCTGTACTGCATTGCTGGAAAGAGCAGAAAAAGGAATAGAAACCGTCATTGGTGAAGGTGGGCTGAAGCTTAGTGGTGGAGAAAAACAGAGAATCGCTATTGCAAGGGCACTTTTAAGACAACCTCATTTACTGATTTTTGATGAGGCCACTTCTGCACTGGACAGCATCACCGAGGAAGAAATCACCTCTACAATCAAGAGTATTTCAGAGGAAAGAGAGCAAATTACAGTTCTTATTGCCCACAGATTAAGTACAATCATGCATGCAGATAAAATCTATGTATTGGAACGCGGGCAAATTGTAGAAACAGGTTCCCACGATCATCTGATTGCCGAAAAAGGTCTGTATTACGCCATGTGGAGACAGCAGATTGGAGAAAGAAAAACAACAGTTTTACCATCATAAAAATAAATAAAGCGCTGAAAATATATTCAGCGCTTTATTTTTTATGGTTAATCGTATCTCTTCAGAAATTATTCTTTAGTTCTTACTGTTCTTTGTTCAATTCTCTTTTCAAATTTTTCACCCTGGAAAATTCTCTGAATCATGATGCCCGGAATATGGATTTGGTTGGGGTCTAGCTCTCCCGGTTCTACCAGTTCTTCTACCTCAGCAACAGTAATTTTTCCTGCTCCAGCCATCGGATGATTGAAGTTTCTTGCAGATCCTTTGAAAATAAGGTTTCCGGCATGATCTCCTTTCCATGCTTTTACAATTGAGAAATCTGCTTCAAAGGCATGTTCCAAAATGTGAGGTTTTCCGTGGAATTCCTTCACTTCTTTTCCTTCCGCCACCTCTGTTCCATATCCTGCAGGGGTGTAAAAAGCCGGGATTCCTGCCTGAGCAGCTCGGCATTTTTCAGCTAATGTTCCCTGTGGAGTAAGTTCAACGTCCAGTTCTCCTGAAAGCATTTGTCTTTCAAACTCGGCATTTTCCCCTACATAGGAAGAGATCATCTTCTTGATTTGTCTTTTGTGAAGCAGCAATCCTAATCCGAAATCATCTACACCGGCATTGTTTGAAATACAGGTAAGATCTTTTACATCACTTTCCACTAAGGCGTTGATTGAATTTTCAGGGATTCCGCAAAGTCCAAATCCGCCTAGCATCAGCGTCATTCCATCTTTAATTCCTTCGATGGCTTCCTTTGCATTTTTTACTCTTTTATCTATCATGAAATATTAGATTTTTCTGTTGGCTAAATTTAATAAAAATTTATCGTATCTGCTATGGCTGGAAAAAGATCCTGATGCCTATCCTATTCTGAATACCTGATTTTATGTATTAAGATTTTTATAGTCAGATTTTTACAGCTAAAAGTGAACAAACCGGTTCATTTTTTCTATAAATCTCGTAAAATTGATTTATATTTGGGGCTTAAATTCAAAAAAACCACATATTATTTAATCTTCGGATATAATTGATATAAACACAATCTTAATGTAAAATTATTTCTGACAGTCTAGCTGCTGTCTCTTCAACGCTTTTACCTTTTCCTTTCACCCTATTGGTATACAAAAGCAAATCATCACAAACTTAAAATCAGAACTTAATATAAAACATGAAAAAATTATTTACGTCAGCGTTGCTTGCACTGGTACTCAGCATCAACGTATGTGCACAGGAAAAAACTTATTTTGATGAAAACTGGGAAAAGACGACCAAAGAAAACATGGAATATTACCGTGAAACGTCCCCAAAAGGTAAACTTACCCTAATCAAAGATTTTTATAAAAACGGGAAACTTCAAATGGAGGGGCTTGCTTCTGATACCACTCCGAGCAATGAGGTTTTTGATGGGAAAGTAACATGGTACACTCCTGAAGGAAAGATAATGAGTGTTGTGACTTATTCTAACGGAAAACAGGTTGGAGTCTCTCAGTCTTACGATACTACAGGCAGATTGATGGAAGATATGGTTTATAAAGCTGATGGTACTTTTTCCGGAAAAATGTTTACTTATAAAGATCCGGAAAGCGAGTATTACTATAACTCAATCACCGTATATGAAAACTCCAGTCCTTCTCAGACGATTATTTATGATGAGGATATCAAAGGAATCAGAACAGAAAGTATTACCGGTAAAAACGGCAGCTACGAAAACAAATACTATGGTGATAAAGGTAAATTTATTGGCAGTGTAAGCTCAGAGGGTAACAGTGAAGGTATTCAGGTAGAATATTACTATAACCCTATGAGGGTTTCCAAAATTGAAAAGTATAAGAGCGATGGCACCATCAAGGAAGGTGTTATCTATGCTAAAAACGGCAATCTTTTACAGGAACAGAAGAGAGGAAAAAAGGACGGTTTCAAAACCACTTATGATGAATCCGGAAAGAAAATTGCCCATTTGATTTATCAATATGATAAAGAAAATGATATGTATAAGCCAATGGATGGTGAAGATTATCAGCTTAGTTATGATTACACCCATATTTCAACCATAGATGTTTATAAAAATGGTTCAGTTATCCTGAATAAAGAATTTAACGAAGAAGGAAAACTTTCTACAGAGAAAACTCTAAAGGATGAAGCAATTCAGGAGATTAAATATTATGCTCCGGATGGAAAGCTAAAATCTACGTTAACTTATCAGGAAGACAGTCCTTATAACGGTATTTCTTATGATGGTCTTGACGAAATGCATTATAAAAACGGAGTTTTGATTAATACCAGAAAATTTCATGAAGAGAACAAGCTAAAGTTTGAGAAGAAATTAAACACTAAACAAAACGCTTATGATGCAACAATCTACGATAATAAAGGAGGTATTTTATACACTTATAACCAACCAGTAAGTGAAGATGATTACGCTTTCACTGCGCAGATTGTACAGCATGTAAAAGGGAAACCTACCAACAAATCCTCAGTAAAAGAAGGTATTCTTCAAAGTGGAAAAATCAGAATAAAAGACTATTACGGAGCAAAAGAGCTTGAACGTAACGGAAAATGGGTCTTATTAAAGGTTTATAATTCAGAAGGAAAGCTTGTTCAGGATTCTAAGATTCTGGCTGATACCGGTGAAGATTACTTATCTAGTGATAGCAATACTGCCATTCAGGAAAGTCAATTGTACAGCGATTTTGATTAATAAACAGATCATTTGGATATACAGCAGTTTCAGTTTTTGGAACTGCTTTTTTATTTTGTTCTCGCAGATGGTGCAGCCTTGACAAGGCTCAAACGTAAAGCTTTTATTTTTGATGGAATATTTTAATTCTCTCGCAGATCACACAGATTTTGCAGATGGTTATGAGGATTTGAGCTATTAAGGAAAATGAAGCTTTTATGTTTTAAATGTAACATTTTAAATCTGTGGAATCTGTGGGAAATTTAATACAAGAAAAAAAACAGGCTGTCATTTCTGACAGCCTGTTTACTTCATGGTTATTTTTATTCTGTTATTGGATAATCAGTTTTAAAGTAAATAGTTTTCTTGCGTGAACTTTTACAAAATACAATCCTTTCGGAAGGCTTTCATTCACTAAAGAGAACCGTTGGTTATGAATATTTTTTGATTCATATAATAATTCTCCTGCTGCTGATACCAGTTCTATTTTTTCGATTGGATAATCACTCTTAATAAAGGTTGGTTCACCCGGTTTTGTAGGGTTCGGGTAGAGGATAACATTTTTCTCAGTACTTTTCGCCTCTTCCAATCCTAAAGATCCCGAGCTTACCTGAAACTGTACTCTGTTTGAAACTTCAGTATAAGAATCGTTGGTAAACATCACCATATAATAGTTTCCTGGGGTAGTTGGTACGCCATTTACATTTCCTGTAATAGCTTTGGTTCCTTGTGTTACTCCATCAAAATAAGTATATGAAACAAAGTTATCATCAGGTGTCTGAATGTTCTGAGGATAGATTCCTAACCAGTCTTTAATAATTCCCGGAGAATCTGTCCATGAAGCAGTGATATTCTCTCCTAATGAATATACAGGTTTGTTGATCCATAACTCAGTAACGATATCCCCTACTTTAAAGAATACTTTTTCTCCAATTCCGTTATAGCCATCTTCCAGTAAGTACTGAGCATAATAATATCCTTTTGGAAGACCTGTAAAATTAAGAGTTCCCGATGCTGTAGTTACATAACTCCATTTTATGGAAGTAGTTGTTCCTGGCGTCTGTCCCATTTTATAAATTCCGATCCAGTCTTTTTGAAGGCTCGGAGCATTCGTAAAGTTGATCGTTACTGTTCCACCTACGGGATATGTATCTGCTGTAGCCTGTAATTGTACTTTCGGGCCTACATAGAAACTTTTTCTTGAAGTAATATCTGTATACCCGTTGTTGGCAAAAAATCCTGCAAAATACTGTCCTTTATTAGGCAAACCATTATTGAAAGTAGCTGTTCCAGCGGTTTGTCCGTTTGTGTAAACGTAGGTCTGTGAAGTGGTAGAACCTCCTGGTGTCTGTCCTTTTTTATAGATCCCTACCCAATCCTGCTGATTTCCAGGACCTCCTGTATAAGTAGCAACAATAGGTTCATTTGGGGTATATTCCGTTTTATCTAAAGTAAAGGTAGGGTTTGAAACCACGCTTCCTGTAATTTCAAACTGCTTTACCTCACTCCAGTCGCTCCACTCCAGGTTTCTGTCTCTATAGCGGATTTTCACGTAATAAATTCCGTTCGGAATTGAGTTTGCGGCTAAACTTGCCTTGGTAATATCTACGCCTTCATTTAAATTCTTGGCTTTATCCGGATTTCCGTTTCCATCTTTTCCGAACCAGTTTTCAAAATCGCGGTAGAATTCCTTTTCAATCACAGAAAAATCGGATGCTTTACTGATCAGAAACTGTGTTGTATTTAAAAGTTCTCCATTAGATGAGGAGAAAGCACTCCCATCCAATGTTAAAGGCAACGTGGTTGGACCTGAAAATGTATTGGTAATAGATGGTTTTGCAGGCTTTGGCTGATTTTTATACCTGTGGAATGAATCCACCAGTTCATTATTTTTCTTGGTATATTTTCCACCAATAGAGTAACATTCTATATCTACTTTTCCGGTTGGAATATCTACTTCAACGATCTGATAGGTCCAATCTGTAAGGGTTTTCTGAACATCGTCAAAATCCTGTTCATTAGACATTCCCCAATACTGATCCCAAGCTGTTCCTCCTGAAATAATCTGGTAATTCGGCGTGTTTTTCAACTGTCCCCTGTGGTACAAGTGATGGTGGGCTCCAACGTGCATCAGGTATTTGTCAGACGTTACCAAAAGTGGAACTGCATTGTTTCTTACCCAAGTGGAAATATCCCCTACATATTGTTCAGCCTGATAAGGTCTGTGGCTTAATGAGATGATCCAGTCTACTGTAGAATCATTATTGGCTTCGTTTAAAACCTGTTGCAGCCAGGTCTGCTGAGCAGCCCCTGTATGCTCAGAACTTAAACTGATAAACAGTACATTTCCTGCCTGCTGAGCATAATAATTCTCATTTCCTGAAGTTATTCCTTTATACTTAATCTCATCGATATAGAAATGTGCATAGTAAGAATTCATTCCAAGAGTTCCATACGTCTCATGGTTTCCTACAGTGGTCTGGATCGGCAGGTAAGGTGATAATTTGATGTTCTTTTTGAAGTGAACATTCTCATAATGGTCCAATGTTCCTACATCCACCTGGTCTCCAACCATGAAAGTAAGGGCAATATTATCCGATGGATCTGAGGTCGCTCCGAATTTTTCTTTTAATTTTTTAAAAGCATTCAAAGTAAGGCTGTCATATCTCGGTTCTGCTTTGATCTGGTTATCTCCCATGATCAGGAAACGGATCTTTCCATTGGCTGTTACAGGCTGCCCCGGTAAAGGAAGCGTTCTGAAATTATATACCGCAGATTCATTAGTTCCGGTCTTTATTTTATAATAGTATTTGGTATTCGGCTGCAGGTTGGCAATTTTTGCCGTGTGATAATAGTAGTTGTTATTGTATCCTGTATCTGAAAAGATGTTTGTAGTACCGGTTACCGTCACATTCAGATTGGTTGGGGAATCACCGTAGATTACGGTAGTTTCGTTATCGGAAGCTGTCTTCCAATTGACGATCATGGAACTCGGAGTCGGGTTTTGCAGATATGGGAACAAAACCTGCCCGAATGCCATCTGGACCGCGAAACAAAAAAAGAAGAAATAATGTTTCATATATAGTTAAATTTTAAGTAGTTAAATACAAAGTAACAAATAATTAATTCAAAAATAAGTGAAAAACGTTTATTGAATTTTTACTTTGGGCAAAAGTATAATTCCAGTATAAACTCAATCTGATGGAATCTTAAAGAATCTGTTAATTTTTCACCAAAACCTGAATGAAAAAATTATAGTTTTTAGCACATTAAATATTTGGTGTATTCAAAAACTATTTTGTACATTTGCAACCTGTTATTCAACCTCTGACGATAAGCGTGTAAGTTGCTTAGCTTTAACATTTTATTTTATTAATAATGGATTTATTAAAGTACGTTCAAGACAAGTACATTGCGAAAAAAGAATTCCCTGAATTCAAAGCAGGTGATACAATTACTGTGTATTACGAAATTAAAGAAGGACAAAAGACTAGAACTCAGTTCTTCAAAGGAACAGTTATCCAATTAAGAGGTACTGGTTCTACAAAAACTTTCACGATCAGAAAAATGTCTGGTGATGTAGGTGTAGAAAGAGTATTCCCTATCAACTTACCTGCACTTCAAAAAATCGAGGTTGACAGAAGAGGTAGAGTTAGAAGAGCTAGAATCTATTACTTCAGAGATCTTAGAGGTAAAAAAGCGAGAATTAAAGACGCTGCTTACAAGAAGAAATAATTCAGACAACAATAAATGCAAAAAGAAGCTGTTTACATGTAAACGGCTTCTTTTTTTTGGGGTAATCTGTAAGGAGCAATATTCTATATATAGGTTTTGTATTTCCTACAAGTTTTGTCATACCTTTAATGTACAATATTTTTCTTTTTATCTCACTTATACTTTTGTCTTGAAACAAAAGTATACAAAAGTTCAAGACTGGAATTATCCGCTAAAAATTCAAATGTACTCCTAAAATTTCCAAACTCGCATGGATCAGTTGATACTGCTTTGATTCAAAATTGAAGACCATGCTCAGACAGTGGAAATTTCTTAACGGATTACATTCAAATTTTCTTAACGCTCCTAATTCCTAGGTCAATTAAAGAACCAGTTTACTTCTATTCTCAAACATCTGTGAAAATTTATGTCATCTGTGGTTAATGACATGAGTAATCAGTAATATTCTATATATGGAGTTTTGTATCCTAAGTGTTCAAAGTATGGCTTATTATCATTTTTGAATACTTATTATTCTTTGTATGGAGTCCCTTTTCCGGTTTCCAGAAAGAGTTTCAGACTGGCCAGAAATTGTATCCAGCCATTGGAGCATATATCGTAACATTCAATTTCCGGGCTCAAGCCGATATGTATAACTGTTATCCGAGTATTTTCTTCTATTTGTTTTATTTCCCAAACGATTCCTGTTCCAATCCATTCTGTCTGGTTCTTTAATTCAGGAAGAGCAATGAGTGAATCTTCAACATACCAGATCATCTTTGATTTGGGGATTGATTCCTTCACCCGCATCGTTTTGTGAATAGCTGCTCCAAATCTTATCGTGAATACATCTCCTGTTTGTACGGAAGATCCCTCAAACATTTCAGTCCACCAAAGCGGAACCTGATGAGTTAAAGCCTCATATGCTTTATCTGCAGTAGATTTTACTTCTATTGTATTGGTATAATTTTCCATATTATCTATTTTGGTTGGTGTATACAATTTTATGGAAATTATTTCTCAGAGGACTTTGCATAGGGTAAGAAATGGGATCAAGGGTAATAAGTTAGCCACCCTGTCAAAAATTCAAAGAATTTTTGCCCCCCTTTAGAGGAGGGAAATGATTACGTCTTCAATTGGGATATTGGGAATAATTTGCAGATTTATTCGTTTTTCATGAGATATTGTAGCGGTGTAGCTCCGGTATGTTTTTTAAAAAATTCAATAAAGGCACTGTCTGAGGAGAAATCTAAGATATGAGACACCTCTCCTATTGAGTTTCCATCTACCAAAAGTTCTATTGACCGCTGAAGACGCCATTGCTGCCTCCATTCCTGATAAGAAAGGCCCGTTTCTTTTTTGAAAATTCGGGTAATCGTTTTTTCAACAGCTCCGGTTTCTTCTGCCAGATTTTTCAGCATGGGAGGTATGGAAGTTCGGGTTGTCCACTCTTCCACAATCCTCTTAAAACGTCTGTCAGTGGGCATTCTAAGTTTCAATTTTTCTTCAGGAGCTTGTTTTATTTCGTCCCAGAAAACGTTTAAAAGACTCTTTTGAGCAGTATTCAAAGCAGTCCATTCCCAGAAGCAGATTCTTTCGATAATTTCTTTCAATAAAGAGTTGACATGCAAAACCTTAAGGCTTGAGTCCATGTATTTTTTAGCGTAATCATTGTCAAAATAAACAGATCTGTAGGCTACAATATTCCTGAAATTCACCCGGTGAATCTCGTTAGCTGGTATCCACAACATCCTGAATGGCGGTAGTACAAACTGTCTGTCAGAAGTAGTTACCGTCATACAACCGGAAGGTGCGTACAGCAGCTGTGCCTTGATTTTATGGTCATGAAATCCAGAATCATGCATAACCATATCGGAGGCTATTCCAATAATTTTTTCTTTAAGAGCATCTGCATTAAATTCATCATTCTGTTTTAATATTGCCATGTCTTATTTTTGATATTTTTTGTTTTTATATCATTATAAATATACTCTGATTTTTTCAAACCTTTGCAGAAAAAAATGAAAAAGACAAATCCTCTTTGGCTGTTGACGTTACTTGTAATGCTTCCTCAGTTTGTGGAAACCATTTACAGTCCTGTTTTGCCAATGGTTCAGGAAAAATTTGGGGTAAATGAAGAATCTGCCACTTTAACGATAAGCATGTATTTTATTGCTTTCGCTCTGGGCGTAGCATTTTGGGGTATACAATGTGACAGAATCGGAAGAAAGAAGTCTCTGGAATATGGGTTGATCACGTATGGAATCGGAACTTTTGCGGCGGTTTTCGCTCCTAGTTTCATGGTTTTGATTGCTGCCAGAATTATTTCGGCTTTTGGAATTGCCGTAGGATCCATTGTCACCCAGACTATTTTGCGTGACACTTATGACAAAGACCATATCAGCAAGGTATTTTCATGGATCGGAATTGGCTTATCCATCAGCCCGGTCATTGGCATGACTACCGGCTCAGTACTGGCATCTTTAACAGGTCACCAGGGAGTTTTTATTACTTTGTATCTGCTGGCAGCTGTATTTTATATTCTTTCCAGGAGAAACATTTCTGAAACTCATCATTCGGTAAAAGAAATCAACTTCCAAATACTGACCGGTTTATTAAAACGAATGCTAAGAGACTGGGAAATCATCAGATGCTGTTTATTGATCATGAGCTTTAATGTGCTCTTATTTTCTTATTATTCACTGGCTCCTTTTATTTTCAAGCAACAGCAATATTCATCTTATATTTTCGGATACAGCAGCATTATACTGGCTGCTGGAACTTTTGCAGGAGCTAAACTTAACAGATTTCTGCTTTTAAGGAATATTACACCTAAGATTTTAGTGACTTCAAGTGTAATAGGTGCATTTATAGCTTCTGTTTTTGTGTGGATGCTAATCGGTTATGGAATTTATTTTCTGATCCCTTACTTCTTTATCGTCATGGCCTTCAGCATTGCTATTCCTAATATTCTGAGCACTGCATTGATTCATTATAAAAACGAAACAGGAAGTGCCGGAGCTTTGTTGGGTCTCATTTACTATATACTGATAGGAACAGGATTGGCAACTATAGGATTTATTCAGAATCTGGGGATCTCATGTTTAATTTTTTCAGGAATTGGGGTCCTGACTTTGCTGGTATTTCATTCAAAAGATAAGACTGTTTAACTATAAACGGTCCTGTCTTCTGAATAATACATGGATATAATATTTAAGATATACTCTGTAAATTCATTTTGTTCCGGAGGTAACAAATTTTCCGTATCTATAGAATAAGCCCAGTTACTTTACTTCATCATCATTCCATGTTTTTTAAAGATATCGGTCAAAGAACGTTTTTCTCTACTGTACATCACTTTCATTTTGGAAAATACATTTATTCCGTCATCTGTTCTCCAAAACAGGCTATTTTTCAGTTCTGGAAGATCGGCATCCGGCACTCCTTTTTTTATCAATATAAGCAGGGGTTCAATTTCATGATCATAATAGGTTCTCTTGATTTCATAGGGATTACTATTGTTATTAGAGATTAAAAAGATCATTTTATTCAGCCATCCTTTCTTCGGTTCATATTGTATTGGCTTGGTGAAAAACATATATAAAGAATACTTTTTGGCAGGAAATTCATTAGAAATGACAATATCATCAATTGAGTTGATATCTATTTTTTCCGAAAGAAAGGTATTTTCAATAACAAGAAAAGAATCATTTAAAGAGAACTTATAAAACATACGTCAATTATTAGATTTTAATTATTTATCACCTTGATTTCAGTAAAAACAGGATTTCAAAAAATAAGAGGATCACATAATATCCGATAACTGCAGCTCCTAAAATAACTGTATTTCCCGATATATTAAAATGTTTCAGCATCAGTCCGACAGGAATTCCATAGATTACAGCCAAAACAAAACAGAAGACAGCCCCTCTTCCACTGATGAATATATCATTGGCAGATACCCCATATTCACCTGACCGGCTTATAAAACCTAAGAAATTAGACACCATAATGATAAGAACAGATAATAATAATTGGATATTGTCCCCAACCGCAATCACAGAACCTATTGTAAATAAAGAGAAAAGAACAACATACATTTTAAAGTCTGCAGCATCTTTTTTTCTAGTGGTATTTTGTCCCAGACCAATCAGGAAGAAACTGGCGGATAAGAGAAATATTTCCAATCCTATCTTTTTTTCAAAAACCGTAAGAAAGGTTTGAGCGTCTGTTTCATTGATCAGACTGATCCATGTGAAAATAATTCCAATATATTTAAATACCGGAGTAAAGGAACCTATTGTCCCAACAAATTTATTTTCTGGTAATTTCAAAATGAACTCGTTTTTTATGATATTACCTGGAATATGATTTTTGCAAATTAGATTGAGATAAAAAAATAATCTTTTATCATCGGATAATTTCTAATTGATCACTTCCTTTGGGTTTATGCAGATAGAAAGTATGTACTTTAGGCATCATATTCTTAGATGTCTTCGATATCAATGGAGAGTACCCGAAGGTAAGGCTGTCCGTACATACCAGAGTAACCACTTTTCCATTTCCAAAAAACTTTAACTCTGTTTGTCTGCACGGATAAATGAAATTCCTTTTTTCTACGGCGTACTCAGCCTTATTTTGAACTATCTGTGATTCAGCAGTTTTATCCCAGGGAACAGATGCAGCCTCTTCATAGATGTTATTTTTCAACATAGAAAGGTATTTGGACCTATCTCCGGTTTCCATGGTTTTCTTGAAATCTTCATAAAAAGCATCAACTTCTTTTTTTATATCCGAATCGTTTTTCAGGTCCTTACTTTCACTCCATCCTATTATTTTCCAATTAATATCTTTAGCTTCTACTTCAAATGAGGTTTTGTATTCCGCATAAGAGGCATTTTTTTTCAATGCTGGCGTTTGGTACGACAGCAACATCCATTTATACTGCTCTCCTTTATCTTTTGCATTAAGCTGATCAAGCATAGACATTGGCTTTTTATTTTTTGAAAGCTCTATCTTCACAAAAGAATTTGTAGTGAGGGATGAAGCAAAAGCATTTTCTTCTTTTTTTGAGGGAGACATTCTTATCGTTATTTCCTGCTTCCCCGGCTGCAGGATATAAGGATTAAGATCTATTGTCTGCCCGGATCTTCCTCCCATACCAAAATAAGTAATCACAGGCATATCATTGATTAAAATTTCATATGAACAATCAGCATGCTCATATTTCAAATCAAACTGCAGCCCATTTTTTTGATATTCTATTATTTTATGCGGCTTCTGAGCATCACTATTGATAGAACTAAAAAATAATACAGTACAAAAAACAAGTTTCATCATTGTTACAAGTTAAAAAATTTTCTTCATCTATTTTTCTCTGCCATTACACCAATATTCTATTTGAAAAGGTATATCCCTATAATAAGCTCCTGCTCCCAACCATCATTCGTTTGATATATTTCAGATTCATCAGATTATTTTATAAAATCATACAAAGCTTCAAAAAACCTGGGATACACTTCAATATGGGGAAGATGGCCTACATTTTCAATTTCCACCAGTTTGGACCCGGGAATTTCATGTTGTGTCTTCTTTCCCAGCTCCTGATACTGTCCCATTTTAGATTGGAGTTCCTTTGGAGCTCTGTCTTTTCCAATCGCTGTTCTGTCTCTGGTTCCTATAATAAGCAAGGTGGGAGTTTTTATATTTTTAAATTCATAACAGACTGGTTGGTTATAGATCATATCGGAAGTAAGGGCTGCATCCCAAGCTACCTGCGGATAATCTTTATGAACAGTCCATCCTGCAATAAGATCAAGCCAGGGCTGGTACTCTTCTTTCCACTTGTTGTCATAATAGAATTTCAGCTGATAGTTTTTATAGGTTTCAGCAGTATTTTTAAGCTCAGACTGGTAGGCCTGATCTATAGTCTGATAAGCAGCAAATACTTTATAGTCTTCAAGTCCGATAGGATTTTCAAGGATCAGCTTCTGAACTTTTTCAGGATAAAGCAAAGTAAACCTTGCAGCCACCATTCCTCCCATTGAATGTCCCAGAACAATGGTTTTATCAATTCCCAACTGATCCAGAACTGCTTTTGTATTTTCTGCCAATTGTGAAAAGGAAAACTGGTAACTGTGAGGCTTCGATGATTTCCCAAACCCGATCTGATCCGGAATAATCACCCTGAATCCCTTCTCCGAAAGGTCTTTGGCGGTCTTCTCCCAATAAGCTCCATTAAAATTTTTTCCGTGAAGAAGGAGGATTGTCTTTCCATTAGCCTTTTGTGGCTTTACGTCCATATAGGCCATCTTCAGATTGTTATCCTGGGATTTTAACTCTAAAAAATGAACTTCGTAAGGATATTGATAATCAGACAGCATCGCATCCAACGGTCTTATTTGTGAAAACAATAATCCTGATCCGGCTACGAATACTATTGCTGAGGCTATATTTCTGAAATATCTCATGGTACTTTATTTTAAGCTTTTAAAATTAAAAAAACCGCTCCAAAAGGAACGGTTTTCAACTGTTATTTTTAGTTAAATATTATCTTTTAAGATACTTCTGCCATAGAAACTTCTTTTTCTTTTTTGGATGGAAGATTCATTAAAACAATTGCAAAAAGAATTAGCGCAATCCCTACCCATTGTATTAAAAACACTTGTTCTCCTAACAGGACAAAGGCCATGGTTACGGAAACCGGAAGTTCCAAGGAAGAAACAATACTTCCCAGACCTAATCCTGCATTCGGGAAACCAACATTGAACAGAATTGGGGGAATAATAGTTCCGAATAAAGCCAGAACAAAACCATATGTTAAAAATATCGAATAATTGAAAGAGTGGATATGCTCTGTATTTTCTGTAAAATTCAGATAAAAAGCTTTTAATCCATCAAAATACATAGGTCCTATCTGTGCAAAAAACAGGAATGCAAAAACCACAATGGAACCTCCTGCCAACATAATAATACTTTTTCTGAAAACAGGTAAATGGGTAGCCAATGTATTAGAAGTAAACATCGTTAATGTATATGAAGCTGCCGCCATCAGTCCCCAGAAGACTCCATGCCAATCAAGATCAATTTCCATATTGATAAGATTGGTCGCTAAAACCGTTCCCAGCAATACGATAATTACAGCAACAATTTTCCTTGCATTTGGAAACTTTTTGGTAATAATACTTTCTACTACTACACTAAACCAAACCGACTGCATCAGCAATACGATAGCAATGGAAACGTTGATATACTGAACCGCTATATAATAAAACAAACTTGTTCCTCCCAATGACGTTCCGGCAAGCATCAGCATTCTGACCTCTTTGGAACTGGGCATTGATAATTTCTTTTTTGATGTCAGGGTTTGAATAAGATTCAGGATCAAAAGTCCGGTTAAACCTAGTACAAATTGGGATGTTGTTACTTCAGACGTTGTAAAACCATCATGATAAGCCATTTTCACAAAAGTGGCCAACATACCGTATATACTAGCACCAATCCCTACAAATAAAACACCTTTTAGTATATTTTTCTTCTTCATAATTTTTTTAACAGCCTGCAAAGTTACGACATATAAATTAAAGTACTTTGAAGTCTTATCATGATATATAAATAAAATCGCCGCAAGCTTTGCTTGCGGCGATCTGTTATATTGATTATATAAATTGGTTATTTTTTTACAATCACTTTAGAATTGGCTTCAAAACCAAGTCCTTTTACTTTTACAATATAAGTTCCATTAACTAAACTGCTTGTAGAGATTGCCTTTTTGTTTTCAGGTGAAATTTTATCTTCAGAAGAAACCAGTTTACCAGACATATCATACAGTTCTACACTTACTTTTCCAAGGGTTTTGCTTGGGAAATTAATATAAAACTCATCTTTTGCAGGGTTTGGATAAACAGAAATCTTATTATCTTTAATTGAAGTAAGCTCATCTGTACCTAGTGAAGCACAGTCTGAAGGTACATCAAAGTTTTGCACCTGATCGTTGATATTCGTTTTAAGTCCTGCTGATGCATTTACCCCTAATCCTCTTTTTGCAAAAACCTTCCAGATCATACATTTATCCTGACCTTCTGTTGCTGCCAATTCAGCTGCTAATATTGCATTTCTACCTTCAATAAAACTAGGATCACAAGTTTGCAGTTTAAGTCCGTTAAGAATCAATTGTAATACTCTCGAACTTCCGTTTGTAGCATTCGCCATTACATCAGATGAATACCCATATTTTTCAACATACTTCCAATGAAGATCCCATAACATAGATGCCCAGATAAAGCCAATAGAGTGTGAATCCGGAACCATTGTCCCGTTATCCGAATACTCCATTCCGTTTGTATCACCGTAAGTAAAATCATTCACAGTGAAATCCGGAGAATATTTTGCAGGTCTGATCCCGTTACCTGTTATTGGCTGTCCCATTGGATAAGTTCCTATCCCTCTGGCAACAGTAGAGTTATCTCCTGGTTTGTTGGTCAGCATCAAAGCAAAGAAGTCAGACCATCCTTCACCCATTTGTTCTGTAGAATAGGTTGTATTTGTACCATAAGGTCTTGCATTTAAGCAGGTATAGCCATCTCCTGTTAACCTGTTGGATATTCCATGACCATATTCATGCGTAACAATACCATTATCAAAGCTTCCATCGTATTTTGTATCGGCTCTCAACGTAGTATTTACTACTGTATTGGCATCAAGTTTACCTTTCATAAACAATCCTTCAGCCTCAGTAATTAATATAGAAGGTATTGTAACAGTTGGAGAAACCACTCCATCTCCTGCCA
The DNA here is from genome assembly GCF_037572595.1 of Chryseobacterium sp. MYb328. Taxonomy (NCBI): domain Bacteria; kingdom Pseudomonadati; phylum Bacteroidota; class Flavobacteriia; order Flavobacteriales; family Weeksellaceae; genus Chryseobacterium; species Chryseobacterium sp. MYb328. The sequence continues at coordinate 45,998 of NZ_JBBGZQ010000018.1, forward strand.
TATTACCAATTGTAGCACCGTTTGCAGCATTGTTATAAATAATAGTTCCTATAGCTCCAGCTGTTTCAGCATTTTTAACTTTAATAGCAAAGCCACATGTTCCTCTTTGAATTAAAGCGATCTTACCGGTTAATTCACCTGCAGGAATACTTGTACAGCCTTCTAAAACACTTGATAATTTAACATCACCTGTAATTCCTATATCATTAAGCTGAGAACCAAACTGTGCTATTCCGGCATTTACAACTCTGGCAGTAGCATCTGAAGGGGCATTATACCAAAGTTTTCTATTAGAACCTAACCAAAGGTACATTTGCATTATCGGATTATAATTATCCATATAAGTTGCAAAATTGGCATTATTAAAACCTCCTCCATCTTGGGATTGAGCAAAAACCTCATCATCATCTAGCCCTCCATTACCAAAATTATTACTTTGGAAATTTCTTGCAGACTCCGTAAACCCGAATTTATAAAAAATATCATGTACCATATTACTGATATAGAATAAATTGGTGGTTGCTGCCGGCAAATTATTATACGTTAGCGCATTGGCATCATATGTAAAATTAAAATTTCTTGTGGCTCCTCCATCAGGTGAAGTTCCGAAAGTAGATTCATTATTATCTTTATCATCGTAAGCATATACGTTATTACCTCTTGTAATCGTATAATGAGTAGTTCCGTTAGAATGCCAGCCTTCAGGTGAAGAAGTCAGATTCCAAGGATTATTAACTAAAGAACGTGAGCCAAAAGTGGGTGATTCCAACGGTAAGGCAAAGACGTTGTATGATGCATTATCCGGAGCAAGAAACATCATATTCTTTTTCTGGATATTATCATGGATATAAAAATCCTGCAGTTGCGGCATCACATTCACCTGACTGTTACTATGGTCATGCCCATAAGCATCGTCGTGGAAGTTACATGAAAGATTCAGGTTCATTTTACTGATGATCTTCCCAGTATTGGCATCTATCAGGATATCCCATGAATTAACAGCATTCGGTTCTTTAAAAACAAATTCATAGGCTAAACGAAGCTCTTTATTTTCATTACTGATGTAGACAAGTCTTTGCTTTGCTGAAACTAATTTAGCTTCACTTTTTTCAAAGAAACCTATGATTGGAAGGTCTGAAATTTTATTATTCTCCAGATCAGCTGCAATATTCTGAAGTGCCGCTTTCTCACTTATTGATGCATTTTTAGCAGAAACCGTCACATAGTCTTTGATAAAGTTATCTGTATAATATGCCACTTTATTATCCTTAATAAGTGCCGTTCCTACTGAACTGTACACCGGTAAGCCGTTATAAGTCTGTATAAACTTCACAACATTACCATTTAATGATTTTGACGAATCTACATTATCAACAATAAAGTTATTAAGATCAGACTTCTTATATTCTCTCATTTTATTCTGAGAAATATAATCCTTAATTAGTTTTTCATTATCTTGTCCGAAAGCAATAGCCGGAAATACAGAAAACACCGCAAATAGAAGAGGTAGAGTTTTATTTTTCATATCCATTATTAAAAGCGCTAATCTACAAATATTTTATGTTAAAATTTAAAAATAAATAAACAAAGCATAAAAAAAATTAATTAATAATTTATTTTTTTCTCAAAGTAGAGAATTCGATTCTGTTATCATGCTCTCCAACCTTATTTGCGATAATTACTATTTTTTTTCATTAATAAATCCAGAAAAAAAACTGCCCGGATGGACAGTTTAATTTTTTATTTATTTTTTGATGATTTTTTCTGAGTAGGTTTCGTTTTTGTCTGTTCTTACATTCACTATATACACTCCTTCTTTGTGGGAACTCAGATCTACTTCTATTTCTTTTTCTCCACGAAGTACTTTGTTACATACTGTATTTCCAACTAAATCCCTGATCTCCATAATTCCTGATTTAACTTCTTTATTAAACACTACCTTAAACAAACCACTTGTAGGATTAGGGGTAAGTTTAAAGATCTTTTCTTCTGCTAAAGACTTTCTGCCTATTGGTTCTGGACAATCCATATTAATATCATAGTCAAAATACGGATATCCATTCCAACTATATGCTTCAGGGCCATTTAAAGAATTGGATACCATCGTTACCCTGAACTTATGCAAACCTGTTGATCCTGCATTCAATACATGAGAAAAGCTATAGGGAGAGAAATTAAAAGTAAACGAATTTCCAGCTCCAAACACAGGATCAGATTCCACAGGATATATTTCACCAGTCTGTAAATTGATTAACTCCAACTTAAGCTCCTGCAGTGTAACTCCAGCCGCAAGATTATATTTCCCAATAAGATTAGAAGCTTGATATGTACACCACCCTGGCTCATAAAGAAAATCCAAAGTTCCTCTACTATTGGAATAACATATATATGCAGCCAAATCTTTCCAATAATTTCTTTCATAATCATACAGACCAAATCCAATAGTCCTATTATAATAAGATCTTGAATAACCATTACTTGGATCTCCAGGAACCGTTTCAAGTGGCCCGGAATAGGGCCCATCAGGGCTCGCAATAGCTGCTGCAGCCTCAATAGCATCGTTATTTGTATTTGAATGAATTACAGTAAATCTTATTGAGCCACCCATTGTCATATTCGTTTTAAACTCCATCACATTGGCAAATGCCTCATAGGAATTATAATTTGATGCATAAACAGGATCTACAAGATAAGAATCAAGACCAGCTGAAGCCCTCTCTGCATCAGTAAACACTATAACCCTTTCAATATTATTCCCATTGAGTGTTTTTTGAGAACTTATAATATCAGGATCCGGAACTCCCATTATTGCATTTTTGACCAACCCTAGAGACTGATGCAAATGATCTCCAAAGTCCAAACGCCGTTCAAAATTCTGGGCGGTAAAAAAATCGTTAGTAAAATCAGATTCAATATAAATCAAAGGTTTATACACCCCGGTATCATTATCAAAAACTCCGGTTCCATATTGCACCACCGCTACTCTATTTTCAGGATTACAAGCTAAAAGCTGTTCTATTAACTTAATAGCACCCCTTCTCATTTTGATATATTCTTGTTTAGTTGTAGAACCTCCATTATCCAACATAATGATATAGTCAGCCTTTGCACTAAGAGTACTCCACGACATCATCAATGTCATGAAGAAAAATAAAATTGTTTTTTTCATAGTTAAAAGTTTTAAATTTAATTTCATTAAAATGATTTAAAATTTTCACATAATTATTGAAATTAATTTAATTTTTACAATAAAATTGCCTTATAAAAATTAAAACTGCCTCGAGAGACAGTTTTAATTTTAATTATTTCTTGATGATCTTTTCTGAGTAGATTTCGTTTTTACCTGTTGTTACATTAACAATATAAACTCCTTCTTTTCGGGAGCTCAGATCTACCTCTATTTCTTTTTCTCCACGTAATATTTTATTGTAAACGGTATTTCCAACCAGATCTCTTACTTCCAATGTTCCTGATTTCACTTCTTTATCTATCATTACTTTAAACAATCCATTGGTAGGATTTGGCGTTAGTTTAAAAATCTTTTCATCCACTGAAGACTTAAGACTTAAAGATTGCGGACAACTCAAGTCAATATCATAGTCAAAAAACGGATATTTGTTCCAGCTATAAGCAACTGAACCGTTCCAAGAACTTGAAGTCATCGTCAACCTGAACTTATGTACCCCTGTTGATCCGGCGCTCAACGCAGCTCCAAAACTACCAGGAACAAAAGTATAAGAGAAAGAATTTCCAGGTCCAAGCACTACAGGATAAGTATCTACAGGATATACTTCCCCGGTCTGCAAACTAATAAGTTCCAATTTAAGATCCTGCAAAGCAGCCCCAGCCTCAAGATAATAATTCCCTTTAAGACCAGAAGTACCATTTATACATGCTCCCGGCTCATAAAGGAAATCTACAGTGCTTCTACCATTAGAAGTACATATATTCGTTGCCAGATTCTTCCAATACTCTATTTCGCCAGGCATCATACTAAATCCGGTAGTCCTATTATAATAAGATCTTGGAATACCATTACCCGGATCCTGTGGAACCGCTTCATATGCACCCGAATATAATCCATCGCCACTCGCAACAGATGCTGCTGCCTTCTTTGCCTCTTCGTTTGTATTTGTATGAATTACAGTGAATCTTATCGTACTCCCCACTGCCACACTCGTTTTAAAATCCATCACATCGGCAAATGCCCCATAGGAACCATAATTTGGTGCGTTGGCAGGATCTACAATATAAGAACTAAGACCATCCGAAGCCCTCTCTGCGTCGGTAAATATAATAAATCTTGCTTCCTGTTTTATATTCAGTGTTTTTTGAGGGCTTACAATATCAGGATCCGGAACTCCCAATATCGCATTTTTGACCAAGCCTACAGATTGTTGCAAATAATCTCCAAAATCCAAACGGCGGTAAAAATTCTGCGCAGTAAAAAAATCGTTGGTAAAATCGGACTCAATATAAATTAAAGGTTTATACACTCCGGTATCATTATCTAATATTCCGGTTCCATATTGTACAACCACAACTCTATTTTCAGGATTACAAGCTAAAAGTTGCTCTATTAGCTTAATGACACCACGTCTCATAGCGAAATAATCCGGCTTAGTTTCCATAGAACCTCCATTATCCACCATAATGATATAGTCACGCTGTGCGCTAAGATTACCCCATGACATCAGGAATATCATGAAGAAAAATAAACATGTTTTTTTCATAGTTAAAGTTTTAAATTTAGCGTGATGAAAATAACACTTTTTCTTTATTTAGTGAAATATTTTAACACAATTAAATAAAAAATAGAAAAATATAAATAAAAACCAAAATAAACATATAATATAACAAACCTGTTAGGTTTACTCATCATGGTCTTTATTTCACCAACTTCCTAGCCCCGATAGTAACGGTTACCCCGCAGCATGCGTTGGAAAGATAAGGAGCGAGGAGTATGAGTGGATAGCGGGAAACAGCTCCTGAAAATACAGCACAAAAAAAGCCGCTCAAATGAGCGGCTCCTTATTTATGAATGGTTCAAAGATTATTTACCTTCTTCCATTTTTCTTTTCAACTCTGCTAATGCATCGATGTCTCCAAGAGTAGATCTTTCTTCGTTGTTTGAAGAAGAAGATACGTTTCTAGAAGAAGATTCTTTAACGTTTTTCTTTTCTTCGTCTCTGAAGATCCCTGTGTGAGAAACTACAACTCTCTTGAATTCTTTGTTGAATTCAATTACTTTGAATTGAGCATCTTCACCTTTCTTGATTTTAGATCCATCTTCTTTCTCTAATAATCTTGAAGGGCAGAAAGCTTCAACCTCAGCATCTTCGAATTGTACAGAAGCTCCTTTATCGTGAACTTCTACCGCTTTACCAGCATGGATAGTTCCTTCAGCATATTTAGTTTCGAATTTATCCCATGGGTTTTCAGTCAATTGCTTGTGACCTAGAGATAATCTTCTAGCTTGGATATCTAGTTCAAGAACTACAACATCTAATTTATCACCTACTGCACAGAACTCAGATGGGTGCTTGATTTTCTTAGTCCAAGAAAGATCAGAGATGTAGATTAATCCGTCGATACCTTCTTCTAACTCTACGAATACACCAAAGTTAGTGAAGTTTCTTACAGTTCCTACATGCTGAGATCCTACCGGATACTTAGCTTCGATGTTTTCCCATGGATCTTTAGACAATTGCTTGATACCAAGAGAAATTTTTCTTTCTTCTCTATCTAAAGTTAATACTTCAGCTTCTACTTCATCACCTACTTTTACGAAATCTCCAGCAGATCTTAAGTGAGTAGACCAAGACATTTCAGAAACGTGGATTAATCCTTCAACACCTGGAGCGATTTCTACGAATGCACCATAGTCAGCAAGAACTACTACTTTTCCTTTTACTTTGTCTCCAACTTTCATGTCAGCAGAAAGAGCATCCCAAGGATGAGCTTCTAATTGCTTCATACCTAATTGGATTCTTGTTTTCTCATCATCGAAATCAAGGATTACAACTTTTACAGTTTGTCCGTCCTCAAGGATTTCAGATGGGTGGTTCACTCTAGACCAAGAAAGGTCTGTAATGTGGATCAATCCATCAACACCTCCTAAGTCAATGAATACACCGTAAGAAGTAATATTCTTAACAGTACCTTCAAGAACCTGACCTTTTTCAAGCTGAGCGATGATTTCTTTTTTCTGACCTTCAATATCTGCTTCGATCAATGCTTTGTGAGATACAACTACGTTTTTGAACTCAGGGTTGATTTTCACAACTTTGAACTCCATAGTTTTTCCTACGAACTGATCGTAATCTTTAATTGGCTTAACATCAATTTGAGAACCAGGTAAGAATGCTTCGATTCCATGAACGTCAACGATCATACCACCTTTAGTTCTTGATTTAACAAAACCGTTAACGATTTCTCCAGTTTCGTGAAGTTCGTTTACTTTATCCCAAGCTTTAAGCGTTCTAGCTTTTCTGTGAGATAATTGTAACTGACCAGTTTTGTCTTCTCTCTTGTCAACCATTACTTCTACCTCGTCACCTACTTTAAGGCCTTGGTTGTAACGGAATTCGTTAAGAGAAATAACACCTTCAGATTTAAAGTTGATGTCTACGATAGCTTCTTTATCAGTTAATCTTACAACTCTACCAACTAAAACGTCATTATCGTTTAGGCTGTTAAGAGATCCGTTATAGATTTCTTCTAAATCGCTTTTTTCTTTTCTCGCATCTGCATCAAGACCTGATTCGAAAGAATCCCAATCAAATTGTTCTGGTGCTACGTTGTGGTTTAATAAAACCTCTGCTGAATTTGTCTCTTTTGACATTTTCTAATAAAATTTGTATTCCTTCTTTTTTAACGGTTTGAATAAATGAGGATTAAAAAATACGGAAGTAATTAATTGTAAGTAATTTACCTTTCAAACCTTTTCACCACAAAAGTGGGTGCAAAGATAGAAATTTTATTTGAGATAAACAATATTTTCAAATTCACTAATTTACTCTACAAACAATTGATTGTCAATATTTAATAATAAAAGAACATTCAGAGATTACATAAATATTTTTTCCAAAGCCTGTTCAAACTCTTTTTCAGTTTCATGGTTGTAAAATGGCACAGCAGTAATTAAATAATGATCAGTATGAATGGTAATGGTGTTTTTTTCATCTCCCATTTCTTTCAAAAAATCATCTTTCCACTTGTCATAATCTATTAAATGAGCTCCTTTAGGCTCTATAAAAACCTGATACGTAAGCTGCTTATCTTTCTTCTGACTGCAAAACAGAATAAAGTCCGGTTCAAAAGCACGTCCTGACTTATCAAAGATCTTAACTTCCCTTTCATTACGGATCAGATGAATATCCTGAAACTTTTGGTTTAGACCTTTGAAGCGTCTGGCAAATAATTCTACAAATCTTTTTTCTTCATTGGTTCCATAATTGGCGTTATAAGCATACCAAGGTTCATCCGAAACCACACTTTCCTGCCCTTTTGCTCTTTCACTATCTTTTTTAACCCTGATTTCTTTATCTCTGAAAACTTCACGAATAGGCTGTGCCTGGAATGAAGACCCTTCATAATCCGGAGCATTATGCTTAATATCTGCTTCTATATTCTGCAACAATCCGTTCAGTGCCTGCAGGTAATCAAAATGTGAAATTTCCTGGAGACGGTTTTGAGTTCCATAGAATATAATTTCCATTCCGCCCAAATATTTTTCATCTACTATAAAATCCCAGATAGATGTTATATTGGGAAAATAACGTGAAAGATGATCAAAGTAGTAAAAAGGATTCCGGCTTAAAGCATATCTGACTACATGTTTCTGAATATCCTGAATTTTGATTCCTTCAGACTTTATTCCCTCATCAGAAGGAACCGGTTTCTCTAATTCAAAAAAGACATTGGATGTTCTTCCACTTCCTGAAGATAACTGATGGCTAAACCTGGGTTTAATAATTCCCAGATCCTTAAAGGATTTTATTTGATCAAAACTTTTGGGAATTTTTCTATTAGAGAATACCACTCCGCTTTTATATAATTCTGAGGTTTTAAATAGAGGTTTCAATTTTAGCTGTTTTGTCTCAAGATTGGTCTCATCTTCGTATATTCCTGAGTCTACCAATGCCTTTTTAAGTTCTGAAATATAACGGCTGTCTTCTTTGGTGTGGTAATACAGTTCCTCTAAAATCTTCAGATCATTTGAAATATCATCATCATATTTCCGTACAAATCTATCTTCTCCTTCTTCCACAGCAAACGGATAATATCTTGCTCCACGACCAATTAACTGAGCCTCGGAAAGGGTTGTTTTTCCAGGCTTTCCATCTTTCCCGTCGCGGTCTTCATACAGTCTTACAATATCAAATAAATTAAGAACATCCCAGCCCTCATTGAGCTTATGGACCGCAAATACGGCACGGATCGGGTTATTTTCTTCTTCCAGCGTATTGAGTAAAATCTGGTTTTTCTCTGCTTCTGAATCATTATTGGCACTCAGACAATTTTCTTCTCTGAAGTTAGCCTGTATCCTTTTTACAATATCATGTTTCGAAATATTTCTGGCTTCAAAAAAATCAAAAGCCTTTTGAATAATAGAAACTGTGGAAGTTTTTCTGATCTTTTCTATCAGTTTTTCAGAAAAATCGTCAATCAGCTTATGGAAGTTCTCTTTATTCTGTTCCGATTCTTTGATCGTTTTTTTAGCTTTGAAAAGAATAACGGGCTTTAGATTAATATGATGAATGGCCGCCAATTCCTGACGGTACAAATTTAAAATCAATGCCTGAATAATTCTTTCCTGTTCATCATACATGGAGCGGACAAGATTAATTTCCTTGGAAAACTTATCAGTTCTAAACTGGGCAAGATCATATTTATAAATGACTTTATCCTTATATTTTTCCGCAATTTCCCGGCTTTCATAATCTAAGGTGGCAGTAAATTCCAAAAGGATATTTTCAAAATTCTGCCGCAGAATCTCCAAAACGGTCTCTTCCCAGCTTCCAAAAAGGGTTCCGCTCTTTGTCCCACTGTTCAGATGATGGGCCTCATCAGCTATCAGAACGATCTTTTTATCCTGGAAATCTTCATAGGTCACACTGTTTTCTTTGGTATTGTTTAAATCAATATGAAGCTGCTGGATTGTGGTAAATTTGATATTGATGTTTTCATGGTCTGACTCGTCAAAATTATCGATCTGTTTCAAAAAAACTTCTTTCCCATTGACGACAATCTTCTCCTGAAATAAATATTTGGACGTATGAGGATTAAGAAAGTTATCTTTCGTTTTCTGAATGATATTATTACTGTTGACAAAAAATAGAAAATCACGATATCCTTTTTCATAAAGATGAAGCATTAAACCACCCATCACCATTGTTTTCCCACTTCCCGTTGCCATATTGTAAAGGAGATGCAGAGGCTTCTTAGGCTTGCCGTCAAAATCTTCCCTTTCAGTATATAAATAACGTCTGAAGGCTTCTTCCTGATAAGGACGAATCCCAAATTTCAGATTATCAGCAATCACATTAGGCAAAACAACATCTGCCAGAGCCTTACGGGCAAACGGATTATTGAATATTTCATGTAAAAATGCCATCTGCTTAGTTTTTAAGTTGATAGAATTCTCTGGTTACACTCTGCTCTTTCGGTGTGCATTCAAAATTCCCATCATTAAGGGAAGAAAGATTGACATACAATTGATTTTTGTCGAGCAGCTCGCAAAGATGTTGTTTCTGTTCCTGTAGGGTTAATGTTTTAAAATCTTCAATACATTGTTCCTGTTTTTGAATGTCTACATTATAGTTCAGAAAAGATTTTGCTTTCATTTCCTCCCAAACCTGAAGAAGGGTTTCTTCATCTTTTGCTTCTTCTATCTTTTCAATGAAGGTTTGATTGTATTTTTTGAGTTCGAGGTAGATGAAAGAGCCACCGCCTTGCCAGTTAACGGATTTAGAGATGCCACCCTGCTCTCCTCTTATAACATTTCCCATCCTTATTATACTATCATTCTCCCCATAATCAAGTTGCTCAAGTCCAATATATTGTCTTTCCATTTTGTGAGCTACAGCTGCGGTCGTTCCACTTCCCAAATGATAATCTAACACTATGTCATTCTTTGTTGTAGATAAACTTATTATCCGCTGTATTAGCTTTTCTGGTTTTTTTCCATTCGGCAAATTAACTCCACCTTCTTTATTTAGATTAATTGTACTAATATCTAACCATAAATCACATAAATATTCATTTATATAATCTTCAAGAAATAACATTTGTTTACCTTCCCACCATATATATTCTATTCCTTTTGCAGAAGTAATTTTTGTAAGTTTTTTCTTAATATTTAATTTTTCAAAAGAACTATTATTAGTTCTATAAACTATTTTATCAGCATTTTTAATCTTAAATTCTTTGTAATTATCATTCGGCTTTTCTAAATTATTAATCTCAAAATATTTGTCAATAGATATAATTTCCCAATCTTCGACAGCTTTTGATTTATCAATAATAATCTTAGAATAATAATTTAAATATCTTTCAAGTTTTAAATTTTCTTCTCCATCTGATTTTTCAATTTTTATTGGATTTATTTTGCTATTTCTACTCTTTGAATAAACTAAAATATGTTCAAAAATATTAGGGAGCCTTTTATCTGTATGAGCCATTTTAACTCCAGAACTTTCACTCATTTTAACTGAAATGCTATTTACTAAATTATTAGAATCAAATATTGAATCAGCTAAAATTTTTAAATGTGCATATCCATCAGTCTTAATTTGAATAAATGTCAAACCATCATCCTTTAATAAGCTCTTTGCTATTTCTAATCTATTTTTCATAAATGTGAGCCAAGTTGAAAGTTTAAAATTTGAATTATATTTAAAACTATCTGTATCAATTGTGTTATTAAAATAATAAGGCGGATCTATATAAATCAGCTTCACCTTTCCCGCAAACTCTTTTTTCAAAGAATGCAGTGCCAAAAGATTGTTTCCTTTGATGATCAGGTTATCTGTAATGGTCCCACTTTCATTTCTATTGAATTGATCAAAAGAATGTTCCCCGTCTTTATCAAACCGTTTGGCATTCGTCAATACTTTTGGATCCAGTAATTCGGTAATTTCATCCTGTGCAAGAGTTTCATTAAAGAAAATTTCTTCTCTTTTATCTTCTTCACGGCTTTGACCACCCTCCAGAATACAGTCTTTAAATGGCCAGACCAATGATACTTCGTTACGCTGTTTCAGATGCTTGCCATCAATGGTTAATCCTACTTTATTTTTAAACTGGGTATAACTGTCGTTGAGATAATTCTTCTGTTCAAGAAACTGGATGAAAAGATTTTGTTTAAATACCCAGACCTCTTTTATTTGTATGAAAAATTTCTCCTTTAAGTCTGCGTCTTCTAATAACAATCCAATCAGTTCTTCATCGAAGTTTTGTGCTTTGTTGAGTACCACCCATTTTTTTATTTCTCCGTTATCGGAAACGTAGTTAGGTTCTTTCTTAATTTGATTTTCTAAGGTTTGATATAGTTTCATAGCAGTAAGTTTTGTTGCTTCAAATTTATCCCCTCTAAAACTTAAACACTTACGGTTTCCCATAAAACGTCAATAGTGAATTTTGCTTCGCAAGTGAATTGTCTATTATTCAGTCAGCGGATTGTCTATTATTTAAAAATCTGTTACCTCTATATTAAAAGGCTTCGACTCCGCTCAGTCTGAGAATGTATAATTAAACAGCATAACATTAGAGCTGCCATACTGAACGAAGTTGAAGCATCTATAATTGAAAGAAAGAAAAAAGTCTTAATAATTCAATAAGTATAGATGATGTTGCAGACCATTATTGCTTTTGAGATTCTTCACTGCGTTACATTCCATTCAGAATGACAGAAGCACAGACTATGACTCTATCAGCCTAAAACACTCAAACTCTAACATTCTCAAACTCTAAAATTCATTATCTTTGCGCCATGGAACTACAATCAATTTATCAAAAGCTGCAGATTCAGGATATGAATCAGATGCAGAAATCTACTTATAAAGCGTCTGAAAACAATACTGATATTGTACTGCTCTCTCCTACCGGATCAGGGAAAACCCTTGCTTTTCTATTTCCGGTTCTCAGAAATCTGAAAAAAGATGTTCAGGGAGTTCAGGCATTGATATTAGTTCCTGCCAGAGAACTTGCGTTACAGATTGAACAGGTTTTCAAATCGATGGGAACAGATTTTAAAGTTTCCGTTTGCTATGGTGGACATGATAAAAAAATTGAAGTCAATAATTTAATTGAAGCTCCGGCTGTTTTAATCGGAACTCCGGGTAGAGTTACTTATCACGTAAGAAATAATAATTTTGATCCTAAAACGATCAAAACATTGGTTCTGGATGAATTTGACAAGGCATTGGAGCTAGGTTTCCATGATGATATGGAATTTATCTGTAATTCTTTAAAAGGACTTTCTCAAAGAATTTTAACGTCTGCAACAGCAATGGATGAAATTCCTGCATTTACAGGCTTGAAAGATGAAAAAATCATCAGCTTCCTTAAAGAGAATGAAGTAAAACCGGATATTCAGTTAAGAAAAGTAATGACCATTTCTGAGGAAAAACTGGATACTCTCTTCAATCTGGTTTGTAAAATCGGAAACAAGAGAACTCTGATTTTCTGTAATCACCGTGATGCTGTTGACCGTATCTCTGAACTTCTCAATCAAATGGGTATTGACAGAGAAACCTTCCATGGCGGTATGGAACAGGATGAAAGAGAACGTGCATTACTGAAATTCAGAAACGATTCTGCAAGAATCCTTATCACAACAGATTTAGCTGCCCGTGGGCTGGATATTCCTGAAGTGGAATCTATCGTACATTATCAGCTTCCTCCAAAAGAAGATGCTTTCATCCACAGAAACGGACGTACTGCCAGAATGAATGCTAAAGGTTTTGTCTACCTGATTATGACGGAAGAGGAAAATTTCCCGTTCATCAAAAATGATACGCCTGAAGAAAGTGTTGCCGGATTCACCCAGGTTCCGCAAAAAACACCTTTCCAGACTATTTATATCAGCGCAGGAAAAAAAGATAAAGTAAATAAAGTTGATATCGTAGGGTATCTGCTTAAAAAAGGAGAACTACAAAAAGAAGATGTGGGTACTATTGAAGTAAAAGACACTACTTCCTATGTTGCGGTTGCCAGAAATAAGGTGAATACTGTTTTGAAAAAGCTTCAGAATGAAAAACTGAAAGGGAAAAAAGTAAAAATGGAAGTTGCTTATTAAAGGATAAGCTCAGGATTTATCTTCGATAAATTGAATACTGCTAATAAGAGTTGTTTTAAATTGCCACGAATGCACGAATAATATTTATGCGTTCGTGGCAAAATTTTATTTTATTCCCCTCACTCTCATCGGAAAAGTATACACTGATTTTGAAGCGGTAATGAATAAAATATCATTATTTTCTCCTCCGAATGTCACATTGGAAGTCCATTTTTCAGGAATCGAAATGTGATAAATTTTCTTTCCTTCACGGTTAAAAACATGTACTCCGTCTCCGGTTAAATAAAGGTTTCCGTGTTTGTCCAGCGTCATTCCATCCGAACCCATTTCACAGAAGAGTTTTTTCTCTGATAACTTTCCTTCTCCCAGAATATCATATACATAGGTTTTTCCGGCATCAATGTCTGAAAGGTACAGTTTTCTTAGTCTTTCACTTCCTACAATTCCGTTGGGTTGTGTGAAAGTGTCTAATTTATTAATCTTTCCATTCTTATTTCTGTAATAAAGGCTTTTATTAGGTAATTCCTGTTTGAAATCTATCCAGTAATCTCTTTCATATAAAGGATCGGTAAAATACATTCCCCCAAAAACATCATTCCAAACATCATTAGGACCGTTTAATCTTTTCCCTTCAAAATCTTTAAACAGGACTTCTACTTTTCTATTTTTTGAGATCTTCCACATCTCTCCATTATCATCGGAACAGGTAATCAGGAAACCATCTTTATCAAAATGAGTTCCGTTTGCCCTTCCTGTTTTATCTAAAAATTCAATGATCTGATTACTTTTCCAGTCCCAGTAATAGATCTTATCATTAGGCTGATCGGTAAAATATACATTTCCTTCTTCATCGGTTGACGGGCCTTCTGTAAAGCTAAACTTATCAGAAACCATTTGTGGTTGTACACCTTCATAAAACATTTTACTACTATTTACTGATTGACAGTTTACTAATGCGAAAACCAAACCAATCAGGCCAACTTTACAGATATTCTTCATACTTCATTTTTAGATATGCAATTTACGATATGCTTTATCGATTTCAAAAATATTTTCATCCTTTGATTTATGATTAACCAAAATATAAAATGTCCCAATTGTACTATTTTTGAAGTAGATCATATTAGTAGTTGAAGGATATAATCCAGAGCTTTGCAGTAGAGGAATCAATACCGTTTATCTATAGAGATTCAGCTTGGAAAACAGGTATTGGTTCGGATGAAAAATATTACCAAAATACTTTTATAGCATACGATAATGAGCGCAGAGTCCAACAACATCAAATCCCTGGAAATTGAAAATGAAGATTTTAGAAATTCGGTAGGAACAATGGATGAGACCGGAAAAAGAAAATGGATCTTCCCCAGAAAGCCCAAAGGTAAATATACCAATTACAGGAACTATACCAGTTACGCTTTACTTTCCCTTTTCTTTGGATTGCCTTTTCTAAAGATTAATAACAATCCTTTCTTCCTATTTAATGTTATCGACGGGAAATTCTTTATTATTGGACAGCCGTTTTATCTTCAGGACTTTTTTATCCTTGCCCTTGGAGCTGTTACCTCTGTTATCTTTGTTATGCTGTTCACCGTAGTTTTTGGAAGAATATTCTGTGGCTGGCTATGTCCGCAAACTTTATTTATGGAAATGGTTTTCCGTAAAATAGAATACTGGATTGAAGGTGACCGAAACAAACAAATGAAGCTCGACAGACAGGAGTGGGATGCCGAAAAGATCAGAAAAAGAATTACGAAATGGTCTGTATTTATTTTGATTTCTATGGTCATCTCTACTTTTATGTTCATGTATATAGTAGGTTATGAACAGGTTTTTCAGATTATGATTGAAGGGCCGGCAGAACATCCTTTAAAGTTTGTCACCATGATTTTTTTCACGATGACTTTCTACTTTGTTTTTGCATGGCTTCGTGAGCAGGTATGTACTCTGGTTTGTCCATATGGAAGACTTCAGGGAGTTTTAATTGATAAGCAGACGATCAACGTATATTACGATTTTAAAAGAGGAGAAGGCCGTTCAAAATGGAGAAATAATGAAGATAGAAAAGCGGCTGGTAAAGGAGATTGTATAGATTGTAATCAATGCGTTGTAGTCTGCCCTACGGGAATTGATATCAGACATGGACAACAATTGGAGTGTGTAAACTGCACAGCATGTATTGATGCCTGCGATGAAGTAATGGATAAAGTAGGCCTGCCAAAAGGATTAATCCGTTATGCCACTGAATCTGAAATTGAAAATCGTGAGAAATTCAAATTCACTTCGAGAATGAAGGCTACTACTGCTATTCTGGCTCTATTAGTCGGGTTCCTTGGCTTTTTAATGTATGACCGTGGATCTATGGAAGCTAAGTTCATTAAGCCAGCAGGCTCTACTTTCTTCATTAAAGACGGTAAAATCACCAATACTTTTATTTATACCCTTCTGAATAAATCGAATGAGAAAAAAACACTCACCATTAAAGTGATAGCCCCTGATAATGCCGAAATTACTTACTTCGGCCCTGAGAAAATTATTCTGAAAGGCGACCAGATCTTAAAAGGAAATATCAATATCTCTTTCCCTGAAGATAAAATCAAATTTTCCAAGCAGAATATGGTTATTGGTGTTTTTGACGAGAAAGGAGAATTGGTAGATTCGTTTGATACTACGTTTGAAGGACCATTTCAACTGGCGTTATAATAGATTAGGAAAACAAGAGATTCAAATATTTGTGACAGACGTGATAAAAACTAATAACCAGCTTTTAAATATTGAACTTTGAATATCAAACAAATCAGGCCTTATATTTCCTCATAAACTGAGTAGGGGTCATTCCGGAACTTTTCCGGAAGACTCTTACAAAGTAGGAATATTCTTCATACCCCAGTCTGAAAGCAATATCAACAAGGTTCTCATCAAGGTACATCAACATTCTTTTGGCCTCCAATACTACCCGTTCGGTGATCACTTCTGTAGCTGTTTTCTGTACTACAGCCTGCACGGTTCTGTTCAGGTGCTTTGAAGAAATCCCTAATAACGATGCATAATAGGCAATTGATTTATGTTCCGTAAAATGTTGTTCAATAAGACTTTCAAAATCCTGATAATGCTTAAAATAAGAAAGCCCGGCAGAAGAAGTAAGTGTATCAAAATCCCTTGAAAATAACCGGGTTGAGTTGATAAAAATCTGAGACATTAATGAGAGAATAAGCCCATTTTTCATCAAACTGTCAGACTGATGT
This sequence comes from Chryseobacterium sp. MYb328, assembly GCF_037572595.1. Classification (NCBI taxonomy): domain Bacteria; kingdom Pseudomonadati; phylum Bacteroidota; class Flavobacteriia; order Flavobacteriales; family Weeksellaceae; genus Chryseobacterium; species Chryseobacterium sp. MYb328. The sequence continues at coordinate 62,543 of NZ_JBBGZQ010000018.1, forward strand.
TCATTTCCCAATTCCTGAAATAACTGAATATTCTTCGCCAATTCTACTTCATCCAATTGCTGTTTTCTGGGAAATGATACGGATCCGAAAAAAGGAAAATTTCTCAGTTTCTGATTTACATAATGCATTTCATAAAATTCCTGAGAACAAAAGAAGATATAACCATCTATATCTGCTGACAGTTCCCAACTGTGAATCTGTCCTGGTGAGAGAAAAAACAGACTTCCTTCTGACACATCGTACCTCTGGAAATCAATCTCATGAATACCGGTTCCTTTGGTAAAAAGTACAGCAGCATAAAAATCATGCCTATGAGGCTTTTCTATGTGCTGATGTCCCACAACCAAATGGTTTTTCATGGTATTAAAATAAAAATCTGAAAGATTTTTACCCTGAAAAAGATCAATATGAAGAACGGAAATAGAATTCATCCTATAAAACGGATTAGTAAATGGATGATAAAAATACTATAAATAAAGCCAAGCTACAAATCCGATACAAAAAAGGACCGGCTATTGCCGATCCTCCTTATAATATTTTATAAATAATTATTTTATAACCAGTTTACTGTTGTATACTCCTTTCGAAGAGCTGATGCTGATGACATATACTCCTTTCGGTACATTAACGTTCAGCTCTTTGGTATTATTTCCTTCACTTTGATAAGCTGATGAATAGATCAGTCTTCCGCTTGAATCAAATAAAGTAACTTTCACCTCACCTCTTATATTCTGAGATTTAATAAAGAAATTGCCATCACTTGGATTAGGGTATACTTTAATACTCTCTGCTAATGGAGAAGAGACTTCTCTGGTGGCAAGAGTCTGAGTTTCCCTTGTACATACTTCGAGTGACCATCCATTGATGGTTCCTGCATTACCTGCATTATTATCTGTTGCAAAAAGCTTCCATTCTCCTTGTGCCGAATGACCTTTAAATATACCCAGGGATTCATTTGATTTAGCATTTCCCTGAACTGGAGAAATACAGTTCACCGCTGCTCCGGAATCACTGAATGAAGCTGTAATTCCCGATTGCCCTGAGCACTGTCTGTTCCAGAAAAGAGCTGATGATCCTACCGGACTTTCAATACCAATAGCCAACTGGCTTACACTTGGATGAACAACAGTTGGAGTTACTTTTATTTTCGTAATAGTACCATTATTATTAACCATTAAAGGAATTGTTATTCTTGGTGCTGATATACCGCCGCCGCCAGGGCCATCGGTAACTGCTACAGGTCCTCCACTGTATGTATAGGTATTACAGTTTTCACCAGTTACATTATAATCAATTACAAAACTAGGACTCACTGTATAATAAATATTATCAACCGCCTCAATCAGAATATAGGCATTGGCAGACTTAGAGCCGGATGGTATCACGATTTCTTCACTCCCGTCATTGGGAGTATTGGCCAAAACAACACTAAATGTCTTGCCACCGTCTGTAGATAGTTTAATATTTACATTAGCAGTATTTACCGGTGCAACATTTGTACCAGCAACATCCCAGGTAACATTTACAGATGCTCCTGAGCTTAATGACTGGCCAAATACAGGTGCTGTTACCTGAAAAGGCCCTGACACAGCATCTACTGTTATTGTCATTGCATCTTTTGAGACTTGAGGCTGCAAAGGATTATTATTTCTTACGGTAGCTGCAAAATTAAGGTTTCTGGCTACACTTGATACACTTTCCCAACGGGTTGATAAAACACCTGCCAATACTTTATTAAAATCCGGAAAATATCTTACCAATGAGTTTACAGGAGCAAATGATCTGAAAGTAGGTCCTGTTGGTTTTGCAGGGTAAGCTGAAGAAATATCACCTGCACCAATCTGAGCTGCTGCAGCCTGATCAGTTTGTTCCCAAATATATGTATAAGAAGCATTGTTCGCATCGGTAGTAGATGCTTTTAAAACAAATGGTGTTGATTTAGGAATTGTATAATCCAGTCCGGCATTAATATTGGGAGCAGGATCTACAAAAGGAGTATTTGTACCACAAGTAAGGCTGTTTAATTTAGTTCTTATCTGGCTGATACTATTGGTATGATAGTAATCATTGGAATTAAACTGAACATCAGAAGCCGTAGTAATCCCGGTATATGCCATTATGGTACTTCCGCTTCCAGGTTCTACCTTTTGGTCTGCCTGCGAAGATCTATAGGTATAAGAATGTCCAGCTCCCAATTGATGCCCCATTTCATGAGCGACATAGTCTATATCAAATTTATCTCCTTCCGGAAAATTGTGAGCAGTCCATCCTCCTCCTTTTGAGCTACTCCCACAAATAACTCCTACGAAGGCAGATCCATTACCTCCTTTTTTATCAATCAGATGTCCCATATCATAATCTTCAGTAGGGATTCTTGCTGATATCTGGGCGTGGGCTTCGCTAGGGCCACCGCTTGTATAAGGATCAGATGCAGGATCTAAGAAAATAATAGTTTCATTATTGGCAATCAGATTAAAATGAAAAGAAAGATCTTTTTCAAAAACACTATTAAGACGGGTAAGACTAGCATTCATTGCCGCAAGAATTACTGCCTTTTTCTGCATATCAGTAGCAGTGGCAGGGGTTCCGGCAGCAGTTAAATGATACTGGGCATATTCTCCTGTACAGGATAATGCCAATCTGAAAATATTAAATCCTGCCGCTTTTTTATTTACAGCATTGTTTTTTTTTTCGGCTGCATTCTTTTCTACATCTTCTATTGTAGAGCATTCAAACGGATCTTTTTCCTGACCTCTTCTTGCATTGGAATCAAAAACAGCATAAACAGTTCTGTCTTCAGTATAGGGTTCTATAAATTCAGAAATTCCAGAGCGAGTGATCATTGAGGAAAATCCCACCGGAGACAAACTGAATCTTAAATATACGGAAGGGTCCTCCAATGCAGTTCCTACATACGATTTAATATCAGGATATTTTGCCTGCAATTCCGGAGCCATATTGGAATATTCCCAAACCTGGAATTTCTCCAATCCTCCTTTAGCCGTTGGAAGAGAGATAATTGTTCCTTTGGGGCTTGAAAAGCGCGCTGGTGTATTTTTAAGACTCTGTCTGAACTGGTCAGCATTGAGTGAATAAAGTCCTGCAAATTCGAGTTTTTCCTGTGATTTCTTAACTTTTTGATTCCTAATTTCGGTTCTTGTCCACTGAGAAAATCCAAAGAAAGGAATCATCAATGCAAAAATGAATAAATGTTGCTTCATATCATTATATTTTCTTGTTTTTCACTAAGTTATAAAAAAAACCATTCATTTTTTTATTTTTTTCACAACATCATGATATTTTATTCTGGTTAAAAAAAACGGGGTTATGACAGGACTTTTCAAGATATATTTGGATGAAACTTTAAAAAATTTTTATCTTTGAAGTTTAGGAGTTGTAAAATGAAAATAAATTTACCTGATAAACTGTATTATTCTATAGGAGAAGTTGCTAAAGCATTCGATGTAAACACTTCATTAATACGCTATTGGGAACAGGAATTTCCTATCATCAAACCTAAAAAGAATAAAAAAGGGAACCGTTACTTCACTCCTGAAGATATCAAGAACCTACAGATGATCTATCATTTGGTTAAAGAAAAAGGATACACACTTGATGGTGCACGAGTGGCTCTGACTACCAACAGTAAAATTTCAGAAACCATTACCATTATTGACCGTCTTGAATTTGTAAAAGCTGAACTTTTAAAACTGAAAGAATCGCTGGGTGAAAATGATTCTGAATAAGAGCTTTTCTGTTGCCGTTTTCTTCAAAATATCTCTTTAAATATTTCTATACCAAAGGATATAAACGTTTAATTTTAAATAAATTACAATTTTTTATATTCTAAAATCAACCATTTTAGTTCTGGCTATTGCAATGCATGGTTTTTATCAATATGTTTATACACATGATGAGAAAAAACTATTACCAAAAACTGGCTTTTATGGTCATTTTACTGACTATTTTATTAGCCTTCCAGAAATACACCAGCAAGGACAAGGGTACTTTTCCTGAAGTAAAATTTATTGCCAATTCTTCTGTTTCAGCCAATCTATCTGATTTTGATCCTAATAGTCTGAATCAGGAACAATGGCAAAAACTCGGATTTTCTGAAAAACAGATCACAACGATTCTTAAATATAAAGATATTGTGGGCGGAACATTTACATCAAAGGAACAGCTGAAAAAATGCTATGCAATTTCCAACGAAAAATTTGAAGAATTAAAAAAGTTTATTCTCCTTCCTGAAACGGCTGAAAAAAATAATCCCAAAAAGTTTAGCAGTTTTGTAAAGAAGGAAGTCATTGTTAACGGGAAATTCAATCCTGATATTGTTTCTGCTCAGGACTGGATCAAAATGGGTTTCAGTGAAAGGCAGGCAGAAGCCATTATAAAGTATAAAAATTATCTGGGCGGAAGTTTCATCAGCAAAGAGAAATTCAGAGAATGTTTTATTATTTCCCCTGAAAATTACAGCAAACTGGAGCCCTATTTACTATTACCTGTGAAAACTCCGGAAAGTTTTAAAGCTGTCGGTACTCGTTATCCGGAAAAAATAAAGGTGCAATATCATACTTTTGACCCTAACAGACTGGATGTTAACGGATGGAAAAACCTTGGGTTTTCGGAAAAGCAGGCTCAGATTATCATCAATTATCGTGACAGAAACCTTCGGGGCAACTTTAAAAGTCCTGAAGATCTTCAAAAATGTTTTGTCATTTCTCCAGAAAAATTTCAGGAGATTAAATCTTTCATCAGGCTCAGTCCTGAGGCAATAAAGAAAGAAGAAATTAAGCAGGAAAAAACAGATTTTACGAAAACAGACCTCAATACTATTACCTTCAGACAGCTTATTGAGTTTGGGCTTGATGAAAAGAGCTCAGGTTCAATTATTGGCTTCAGAAAAAAACTGAGAGGTTTTGTCAATAAACAGCAGATTTTAGATACTTATAATATTGATAAAGATTTAGTTCAAAAGTTAATCAATATTGCTCCGTTGGACATCTCCGGCGTTCCTAAATATACTTTAGCTGATGCCCCTGAAGAATGGCTGAAGGATCATCCTTATTTCAAATATTCTGCAGACAAGATCATCTTCTACCGGATTACCTATCCTGATGATAAGAAGATTTTAAAATTTTTGAAATTAAAACCAGAATATGAAGAAAGAATGAAATTATATTTAAAATAACAAAAATACCATACCGGTTAATGCAAAACTATCCAAAACAGATCTTCTATTTCGGATAGTTTCTAATCTGAAATATCGGTTTATACTTTAGTGATGCATATAATTACTTGGCCCATTGGTACCTTCAATGGATTCGGGCAGTATTCCATATTTGGAGCGTAAATTAACTGTACCCAAGGTTTTTCCAGTCTGAATTTCAATGACACTAATGGTGCCGGAATTTAAGTTTGGAATATCCAGCAGATTATTTTGTACGGCTACCACTTCTTTTCCTTTTTTGGTTTTAAAGAAAACCATATGATGCGCTCCTTTATCTGCAGTAAGGGTTTTTAAAAGCTTTAGTTGAGGAAGATTACTGATGTCAAAAACCAGAACTTTGCCCGGATCGGCAAAACTTACATACAGCCTGTTGTTATCATCAATATACATTTCGAGAGTCCAGCCTAAGCCTTGTGTACTTCCGTCAAATATTTTGGTAAAAGCATCGTATTTCTTAGTTGCAGCATTATATGGAGCAATCCAGATATCTCCTCCAAGCATGGTTGTAGCAAGAGCATATTGTGGAAATTGTCCACGAAGCAATAAAACCTCAACAGGACTTGACAAATCAGCTGGTGAGTCTGCAACCTGATAGGTCTCTTTTAACTCATACGTTTTTAAATCTATCAAAGTACAGGTATTTCCAAAACCACTGGTAAGATCCGGATGAATAGTTGAAGTTACCATCATCAGCCCTTTTTCTTCATTAACAGAAATACCATGTGGGTACATAATAAATTTATTGGGATTGTCCTGAATTGGAGCTTTAATGGTTTTGATAAGCTGATTGTTATTAGCATTAAAAACACCTACACTTCCATCTTTCAACCCTCCTGCTCCTCCCATAAAGGTCATAAAAAACCTTCCGTCATTGGTGAAAAATAAGTTTTCGCCTACCGTATTTTCTCCTGTGTCAATTGGGGTTGCACTCACTAATTTTGGTTGTCCGTTTTTGTCTTTTTCAGTTTTCACCTGATAGAGATAGCTTCCTCCTAAAGCTGTTGTATATAATTTGTTTGCATTCTGGTTATAATAAAGATGGTGAGGCAGAACGCCGGCACCTAATTCAAGTTTACTGCTGATATTTCCGAAATCGGGAGCTTCCGGATCCAGCTCTATGACCGCTATTCCATCAGATTGTCCTGTCAGACTTCTATAATCGATATAAAAAGCAGTATCATGGGGAAGGTCTGGGTTATGATTATCATTTTGACAATTAGAAAATGGAAGTAAAATGACAAATAAAAAAACGGGATTAAATTTTAATTTCATGATTTTCAAGTTTTTAGTATTTTTAATTATAAATATAATATAATTTGACCAAAAAACTAAAAATATTACACCAATATGTGAATATTCATAAAAAGTAATCCTTTTAAGATTCTTTAAACCAACTTTCTATACAGCAATGGGCATGCTAATCCGTATAAAAATCTATGTAAAATAGAATAAAACAGATACTCTGCTTTACTTTTGCTTCAGAAAAACAACTAAAAAAGATGGCAAGAAGAAATTTTCTACCTGCCATCTTTTTTATTTTATACTATACTCTTAATCGATTGTTTTACTTGAATCTGTTAAAAGAGAATTTAAATTGCTAAGCTCGTCATCTGTTAAATCTCTCCATTTTCCTACAGGAAGATCAAGCTTGATATTCATGATACGGATTCTTTTCAGCTTTTTTACATCATAGCCAAGGTATTCACACATTCTACGGATCTGCCTGTTGAGTCCCTGAGTAAGAATAATTCTGAAATTCATATCATCAATCTTTTCCACCTCACATTTCTTTGTGACTGTGTCCAAAATAGGAACTCCATTTCTCATTTTTTGAAGAAACGTTGGTGTTATCGGTTTATCTACCCGCACCAGATATTCTTTTTCGTGATTATTTCTTGCCCTTAGAATTTTATTTACGATATCTCCATCACTGGTTAAGAGGATAAGTCCTTCACTGGGTTTATCCAATCTACCGATCGGAAAAATCCTTTTAGGATGGTTGATATACTCTATAATATTATTCTGTTCACGTTTTGTATCAGTAGTACATACGATTCCTACCGGTTTATTAAAAGCAATATAAACAGGCTTATCCTGTGGCTCTCTGATAGGTTTTCCGTCTACTTCCACCAGATCTTCATCAGAAACTTTGGTTCCCATTTCAGGTACTTTACCATTAATCTTTATTCTGCCTTCCTCCAGCAGCTTATCTGCTGCTCTTCTTGAACAGTATCCTACTTCTGATAAATATTTATTAATACGTGTCTTTTCCATTAGTCTCTACCGTAATTGGTATCATTTTTCATTCACCTTGAAATCTGAAATCATTGTTTAAAAACTGATCTGTAGCATCTTCAATTTTATAATCACCGATTTTTGTTCTTCTTAATTGAGTAAGATAAGCACCTACTCCTAATTCCTGCCCTATATCATGGGCCAAACTTCTTATATAAGTTCCTTTTGAACATCCAACTGTAAAGCTTATCAAAGGAAAATCTATTTTAATATCGTTGAGATAGTGAATCGTTGTCTTTCTGAATTTCATTTCCACTTCTTCTCCTGCTCTTGCCAGATTATAGGCTCTTTCCCCATCAATCTTTATGGCAGAGTATACAGGTGGTTTCTGTTCAATTTCTCCAACAAATTTTTCTAAAACCTCTTTCACCTGATCTTCTGTGATATGCGAAAAATCCTGATGAAGAATTTCCGGCTTTTCAGTATCATAGGATTCAGTTTGTACTCCTATTTTAATTTCTGTCCAGTATTCTTTAGGTGCATCCTGAATTTCAGGGATCTTCTTTGTGAATTTCCCGCAACATACGATCAGAAGCCCCGTAGCTCTTGGATCCAGAGTTCCTGCATGTCCGATTTTAAATTTTTTAGGAAGATCAAACTCCCTTTTAAGTTTATATTTCATTTTATTGACAGCCTGGAAGGAAGTCCAGTCCAAAGGTTTGTCTAATAAAAAAATGTGTCCTGCTTGTAGATCTTCTGCCGTCATTCTTTTCCAATATTGTTTATTTCTCCCACTTGCTTGAAACTCACTTTATATTTATTTACGAGATAAAGAAGAGTTATTAAAAATATAGTTATTATGCCTTTTAAATAATAATGAGAATAATCATAATACTGATTAAAAAATAAAGCTATAAAAGATTTAATATTGATTAATAAAACTAATATGAGATAAATATTGATTAATCGTATTGTAATTCTTTTTTTGCTAATCAACAAAATGAAAATTACAATTGCAAAAATAAGAATACTTATTACAAAAAAATTATGCTCTACTCCTACATTATAAGCAAAAGGATGAATATTTAAAGGAATAAAGATAAAGCCACCAAGTATAAAAAATAACAAACAAAATGTACTTACAAATTTCTCTTTAAATAATTCATTTTTCATTATTTAAAGAAATAAAAATAGATTAGTAAAGCAATTCCCACAAAAATACGGTACCATCCCCAAGGTTTGAAACCATACTTATTAAGCACTCCAATGAATGCTTTTATCGCGATTAATGCTACAATAAATGCCACCACATTTCCAATTACGAAGATCATGATGTGATCCTGTGACGCCATAATCATCTCATATCCTTTCTGTGGATTAGCAGTTTCTTTTCCCCAGGTCTTTACAAAAACCGAATATACAGTTACCGCCAGCATGGTAGGTACAGCAAGGAAGAAAGAGAATTCAGCAGCAGCTTTTCTTGTAAGTCCCTGAGCCATCCCTCCAATAATGGAAGCGGCGCTACGGCTGGTTCCCGGCATCATAGCCAGACACTGCCAGAATCCTATGGTTACTGCTTTTTTTATTGTAATTCCTTTTTCATCATCAATGGTAGGGTTTTTAAACCATTGATCAGCAAATAATAAAACAACTCCGCCCAAAACCAATACTGAAGAAATAGCAATCTGATTTCCAAGAATGGCTTCAATTTTATCATCAAATAAATATCCCAACACCAATGCAGGAACTACGGCAAAGGCCAGTTTAAAGTAAAACTGAATGTTATTCAGATCAAAAAACTTTTTCCAATAGGCGACTACAACTGATAGAATGGCTCCAAACTGAATGGATACCTGAAACATTTTCAAAAATTCATCATCAGGCATTCCCAATAAATTGGCAGTGAATCCCATGTGTGCTGTAGATGAAATAGGAAGATATTCCGTAAGTCCTTCTACAATGGCAATAATAATTGCTTTAATTAAATCCATATTCTTTTACAAAAATTAAAAGATTAAGAGATTGAGAGATTTAAAGCTGGCTTTAAATTTCTTAATCTCTTAATCTCTAAATATAAATTTCTATTTATTTCCTTTTTAAGATCGCGTAGACTTCTATTACAAAACCTATCACAACAAATAGCGGAGCGATTCTGATTCTTCTGATGGAGAAGATATCGTCATTCCATGAGTTAGGATCAAATTTACCGTCTACGGTATTAGCATCAGGTCCCATCATCAAAAGAAATCCTACCACAATAAATGCCAATCCGATTAACATCCATTTAAAGTTCTGCTTTCCGAAATAGAAAGCATTTTCTTGTAGTGCTTCTGCTTCACTTCCGAAGTCTGAAGCAGAAATTTTATTTATTTTTTTGCTCATTTTTAAGAGTAATATAAATCGTCAACGTTTGATTTTAAGAATCTCCATGTAGCAAAAATAGTACTTAAGACAGAAATAAAAATTCCTACACCTAATACTAAAATTACTAACCAGACATACTGATTATTGTCCTGTACAAAAGCCGATCCGATCTGGCTTGTGAAATAATACCAAACACCTCCTAAAGCAATAAGACCAATTAGAGAACCAATGGCCCCTAAAATAATCGCTTCAATGATAAAAGGCTTAAGGATAAATCTTCTTTTCGCTCCTACCAGCTGCATGGTTTTAATAATAAACCTCTTGGAGAAAATTTTCAGACGGATAGAGTTATTGATCAACACCACTGCCAATACTAAAAACAGCAACGAAAATCCAAAAATCCATTTTAAGATTCTGCTCAGGTTGTTGTAAACATCCACCATCAAAGTACTGTCGTTCTTTACATCAATGATACCCGGAACCGACTTGATCACCTTGATAGCTTCATCAATTTTCGCAGGATCTACATATTCAGGTTTTAAAGCAATTTCGATAGACGACGGGAAGATATTTTCTTCAAACAATGCGTCACTATCAATTCCCATACTCTTTTTGGCTTCTGTGGCAGCCATGCTTCTGGAAATATAGGTTGCTTTTTTTACAGGAGCTAACGTCTGTACCTTTTTAAAAGTTTCTTCCTCTAGTTTTGCAATTTTCACAGAGTCTTTAGCATCATAGTTTTCATCAAAGTAAGCGTTCACTACCAACTGCTCTTTGATATAGTCAGAATACTTCTGGGCATTGATTAAAATAAGCCCCATTAATCCTAACAAAAATAACACTAAGGCAATACTTATCACTACTGTAATATTGCTGGACCGAAGCCTTTTCTTATTAAACTCATCTACAGATTTAGCCATTAATATTAAAATTTTTGGCTAAAATAGAAAAAATCTTCCGAAATTTGGGACGAAATAAAGAAAATCATTGTTAATAAAATCATAAAAAACTTTGAGTGTAAAAGCAAAAAAACATCTTGGGCAGCACTTTCTGACAGATGAAAATATCGCAAGAAAAATCGTAGAAGGTCTTAGTTTTGAGAACTATAATAATATTATGGAAGTAGGTCCCGGAATGGGAGTTCTTACCAAATATCTTCTTGAAAAGGAACAGAACATTTATCTTGCAGAGATCGACACAGAGTCCATCGAATACCTGAAAAACAACTATTCCAAAGTTACGGAAAATACTTTTGTAGGGGATTTCCTGAAACAGGACTTTAATTTTATCAAGGATGAGCAGATTGCTATTATCGGGAACTTTCCGTATAATATTTCATCGCAGATATTATTTAAGATCGTTGACCATTACGAAATGATTCCTGAAATGGTAGGAATGTTCCAGAAAGAAGTAGCTGAAAGAACTGCTGCGGTACCAAGAACCAAAGATTATGGTATTCTTTCTGTTCTTATCCAGGCCTACTATGATGTATCCTACATGTTTACGGTTCATGAGAATGTCTTTAATCCGCCACCAAAGGTAAAATCCGGAGTAATCCGCCTTACCAGAAACCCTAAAGAAGGTCTGGCCGGTAATGAGGTTCTTTTTAAACAGATAGTAAAGACAGGCTTCAACCAGAGAAGAAAAAAACTTTCCAATGCATTGAAGTCATTGGTTATACCTGAAGCCTTGAAAGGTCATGAATTTTTAGATAAAAGAGCAGAGGAACTCAGCGTGTATGATTTCATTCACTTTGCAAATCTCTGGAAAGAAAACCAATAAGACATATAACAAAAAGCTCCTCATTAAGGAGCTTTTTTATGAAATTTATTTAAATAAAGCCTTTCTGACTGAAAGGCTTTACACTTTATTATTCTCTGTTTTTTAGCATGATCCAGCCAGACCAGTTCATCTGGGTTTTGGATTTTGGATATTCATAGGTAAACTTATACCAGTAAGTCGCTGAAGGCAATCTCTTACCAGATACAGTACCGTCCCAGGTTGGAGTTTCTTTCGAGAATCTGAACATCTCTACTCCATACCGGTCATAGATAGAACCTGTGAAATTTTTAAACTGACCTAAAGCTTTCAGATCAAGTACATCATTAATTCCATCATTATTAGGAGTAATCATATTGTTGATCTGCAAAGTAAAGAAATCAAATGTTCCTATACAGTGCGTTCCTACTCTTCTCACCTGGATTGTATAATTGGTATTATCTAAAAGCCCCGTGAATATATTAGACTGCTGCCATGTAATTCCGTTATCAATAGAATATTCAATACTGCTTGGGGTATTATTCATCGGAGGGTTTTCTGCAGCAATCGTCAGAGTTTTTTTAGATGTTTGGTAATCTATTCCGATAACATAAGGGATTGCAGCTCCCATCACTTTGGCAGAAAAGGTCTTTTTACAGTATCCGTTATCAATTTCAACGGTATAAATTCCCCATTTTTCTACGTCTATTTTCTGTGTAGTAGCTCCTGTACTCCACTTGTATTTATACTTAGGTCCAGCTCCTGCATCAAGGGTAACACGGTCTCCGTCACACATTTCAACATCTGCTAACGGGCTTATGATTTCAGGAGTAACTTCAATTCTGATAGTTGCAGGGTTAAGAGACTTACACCCTTTTTCTCCTATTGCATACACTGTGAATACTGTACTCTGATATAAAGTAACATCTTGCATATTGCCTGTTCCCGGAAAGTTACTCCAAAGGTAGGTATTTCCACCTTCTGCTGTAAGGGTTACGGTTTCTCCCGGGCATACCTGGATACTTGATGCTTTCAGTTGGGCAGTAGGTGTTTCTTCTTTCAACAATTTCAACTCTACCAATTTTCTACAGAAACCTCCATTAGAAACTACTACATGCAATATCTGTCCATCTGTACCATTATAGTTCAGGATATTCTTGATATAATTATTATTCTCAGCAACGGCATCAGCCTGATTTTCATAAAATTTAAATATAGCTCCCGGTGTTGTACTGATTGATGGCTTAATGGTACTTAAATCAAAAGTGGTAATATCCGGTGTAGTACAGAGCAATAATGTAGCATCAAATGCTTCAGGCGTTGTTCCGCCGTGGATTTCTATCGATGCTTTACCTGGACATGGGTTTCCGGGTACACTTACTTCAATTGTATAGGTTCCCGGCTGTGCAGCAGTAACTACATTGGTTGTTGCATTAGGAATCAGGGTTCCGTTATAATACCACTGATACAATAAGTTCGGATCACTTACAGAAGCAGTAAGTACCTGAGGTACATTATCACATACATTAATATCACTAGGTAATTTTGCTCCGCCAGGTCCTAAAAGGTCTACCCCGATATTAAAAGAACCTCCTTCCAGAAATACTGCAGAGTCGAAGCTATGGTCATTGAAGTCAGCGATTACCATTTTAAAATGATATTCCTGTCCTGCCACTACATCTGCTACAGCAGTAAGCGGAACCGTTCTTCCGTTAAAGTTCGTCTCAACATTAGTAGTATTATACCCTCCAAAATACTGTTGATTAACAGCTCCACAAGTGGATCCAATTGCAGGGTGAATATTGGTAATACTTACTGGTCCTGCTCCTCCAGGCAGTATCGCCATATTGGTATAGGCTGCTGCTCCTGATGTAGGTCTCAGTAATATAGCAAAGGCATCCGCATAGTTACAGGGAAATGTCCCGGTATATTCGTCGGATGCAATTAAATAATTAAACTTGATCTGAGTAGTTGTAGGAACAAAATCAAACTCCAGAAGTACTGCATCATACAATTTGCTTTCAGTAACCCCAAGCACCTGTGCCAGATCAGCATCTGACCCACCACCATTGGTATCACTATTACTGGATTCAAAACTATTACCTGCCTTTCTTGCATACCCTGTAGAAAGTACAATACCATCTTTAAAAGGAAAATTGGTTGTTGCCTTATGAAAATATCCCCATGCCCTGTTTGCATCACCTACAGCATGATTAGGGGTAATCTTTACATTGGATACATTGGGAGTAATACAGGTATTGGTTCCTGATGAAATCAATACATCTTTTACTAGCTTCTCTATACTATAAGCGGATTCCAAATATCCCGGTGCATTCACATCAATAAAAGCGCCTGCTTTTTTAGACTGAATAGACGCTTGTTTCTTTAGCACTGATCTGGGCTGCTGACTTTGTGAAAATGAAAAATTTGAGATAAATAAAAATAATAAACAAATCGGTAGGTATCTTATCATAATATTTCTGTTTCAACAAATTTAATTTTTTTTTAAATATCTAATACACATATTTATATTTTTTATAAAAAAATAACAACATTTATAGGCACAAAACAATATTTATAGTAATAAAAGGTGTTTTAAGAAAATGATAATATAAAATAAAAACACAATTTATAAACTTCACTACAATTCAAGAAATACATTAACAAAATCAACCAAAACAAATAACAAAACCCTTCAATTACGAAGGGTTTTGTTGTTTATTTTATATTATAACTTAATTTCTGTTTTTCAAAAGTATCCATCCTGAGCGTTGCTCCAGTTTTTTGCTCGCTGGGTTTTCCCACTGAACTCTATACCAGTAAGTGCCCGTAGGCAGATTGATTCCTTTTAGAGATCCTCTCCATATTACATCTCCTTTTGTTGCCTTAAAGACTTCTGCTCCGTATCTATCAAAAATAGAGGCAGAAAAGTCCTTATATCCACTGATTCCGGAGAAATCTATCGTATCATTTATTCCATCCATATTAGGAGTAATAGCGTTGCTGAGTACGAAGGTATAATAATCCACTGAAGTTCCACATTTTGCATTCTTCACCCTAACCATCAAATGATACATTGTATTGTTTAAGATACCGTTAAATACATTTGATCCCTGCCAGGTCAACCCACCATCTATGGAGAATTCTAACACTCCACCTGTAGGATTAGTTGCAGTAAGGGTCATGATATTCTTATCATAAGCAACATTGATGATCTCAGGAAGATCAGGATTGACAAGCTGCGCTGTAAATACTTTGGAACACACCCCATTACTTATTGTTACAGAATACGTTCCGGCAATTTTTGTAGTAATTGTCTGCGTGGTAGCTCCGGTATTCCACAGGTAGGTATAATTAGGGCCTGCTCCGGCATCAAGAGTACCGTTATCTCCGGCACAGACATACACATTTTCTAACGTAGAAACAATAGCAGGAACTACATCTATTTTTATCTCGGCAGCTTTCTCAGAAATACACCCGTTCCCTCCTAATGCAAACACAGAATAAATGGTAGTAGTGGTAGGACTTACTACCTGTGTATCTCCGGTTCCGGTAAGACCCACCCAATTATAAGTAACTCCACCAGTAGCGGTAAGGGTAACAGATTCTCCGGCACATATTTTCACTTTATCTGCAGAAACTCCTGCTATCGGAGGTCCTACTTTAACAGTAACGGTTGCAGGTGTAGCAGAAACACATCCATTAGCCCCTACTGCATGTACTGTATATACTGTCGTAACTGTAGGTGAAACAACCTGAGTATTTCCGGTACCTGTAAGACCATTCCCCCAGGTATAGGTAGCTCCACCGGATGCAGTTAATGTTACTGATTCACCAACGCATATACGAGCTTCTGACGATACAAGAGCTGCAATAGGTGCCACTTTATCCTGAGTTACTGTTACTGTTGAACTATATGGGCAATTTAGATTTCCCGGCTGGGATATATTGGTAACAGTTAATGTATATGTACCTCCCGCACTTACTACAGGCGTAAGGGTATTCCCTCCTGACTGAATAACGCCCCCAACTGTCGTCCAGGTAATGGTAGATCCTGGCGGTATTACAGAAGCTGATGCATTAAGGGTAATCTGGGGAGTTGTACAGGTAATAGTCTGTGGAGCAACTATGGTTAAGGTAGTTTCTGCAGCTCTCAATAATTGCAGAGAAACCACATAGCTACAACCTCCGTTGCTAACTCTTACATAGACTGTCTGGTTTGCCGAAGTAGGTAAATACGCTGTAGGAGTTGCTATAACGTTACCATTACCGGCATCAGCATCGGTTTGATTTACATAATATGCAAAAGTAACCCCAGTTGCTGTTGTGATCTGGCCCTGTGATTCCTGAAGATTAAAAGTTAATCCCGGCTGATAGCATTTGTGAAGTATTGCATTCTGTGCTGTGAATGGCTCAGATACTTCGATGGTAAGTGTTGCAGGGTTGGCAGAAGCACATCCATTAGCTCCCACACCGATTACAGTATATGTTGTAGTAACTGTAGGAGTTACAGTTTGTGTATTTCCATTTCCGGGAAGGCCACCACCCCAATTATAAGTTGCCGCCCCTGAAGCTGTAAGTGTTATAGATTCTCCCTTACAGATTTTTAGTTTAGGAGCTGTTAAAGTTGTATTAGGCGGAGCACTATTTCCTGTCACCGTTACGTTTGCAACCGCTGTACAGTTGATATTTCCAGGCTGATAAGCTTTTGATATTGTCAATGTATAAGTTCCCGGCGCATTGATTACAGGATTCAGCGTAGTGTTTCCTGAAACAATATTCCCACCTGTAGTAGTCCAGTTGAATGTAGCTCCGGCAGGATAAACTGAAGCTGATGCATCCAGTGTAATCTGCGAATTAGCACAGGTCAATATTGCAGGAGGTACAATAGAACCTGTCATCTGTGGTGCTTTAGCCAGATTCAGCTCAGCTACTTTAGCACAGAAGCCATTTTGTACCCTTACATATACCGTTCCTCCGGCACTCTGATAGGCTGTAGGATTAGGAATTATATTAGCAGGACCACCTGCATTGGCATCTGCTAATGTTGTATAATAAGTAAAGACTGCTCCCGCTGTTGTACTTATTGCAGGTTGTGCTGCAGGCAGATTAAACGTCGCATTTCCTGCACTGTAGCAGGCTGTCAAAGTAGCGTTTTGCACTGTAGGAGAAGTTCCTCCCACAACGGTAATTTTTGCCTCTCCCGGACAGGTACTACCAGGTATCAATACTTTCACCGTATAGACCCCAGGTTGTGTTGCTGTATAGCTGGCATTGGTTTCTCCTGGGATCAGTACATTATTTAAAAACCACTGATATGTCACATTAGGATACTGAACTGAAGCGGTGAAAGTCTGTGGTGTATTATCACACATATTCACTGAGCTTGGCAGCTGTACACCTCCCGGACCGAGGATTTTCACTCCTATATCAAAGGATCCCGCGTCTAAAAACACAGCCGAATCATAGTTACCATCCTGAAAATCAGCCAGAACCATCTTAAAATGATAGGTCTGCCCAGGGATAACGGTTGCTTTTGCCTCCAAAGGAACGGTACGGCCTTCAAAATTGGTTTCAATCTGAGCAGTATTGGTTCCTCCGTAATATATTTCGTTTTTTGGACCACAATTAATATTAGCCGGGTGGATATTCGTTACACTTACCGGTCCTGCTCCTCCCGGAAGTACCGCTAAATTCGTATAATTAGGATCACCAACTTTCTTCAGCAATAAAGCAAAACCGTCAGTAATATTACAAGGGAATGTTTTCTGATATTCTTCTGAAGCAAATAAATATTTAAAGGTAATCTCAGAGGCAACAGCTACGAAATCAAATTCAATATAGGTAGCATTGGTCAGCTTCGCATTACTAATTCCCAAAGCATTTGCCAGATCTACATCTCCTCCTGTACCCAAGTCATCATTAAGATCGGGTATATAAGAATTTCCTGCATTTTTAGCAAATCCGGTAGAAAGAATAATCCCTTTAGAAAAAGGAAAATTCGTTGCCACTTTATTAAAGTAGCCCCAGCTTCGGTTCTGATTAGTGGGTGGTAAATTAGGAAAAACAAGTACATTACTTATATTATTACTAGCACATCCCCCACCTGAGATAAGAACATCTTTCACCAACTGAGTTATACTATAGGAAGACTCAGGATAATTGGAAGTATTAACATCAATAAAAGCACCTGCTTTCATAGTGGCAGTGCTAGGTTTTTTGGCCGCACCTATTTTGCTTCTCTCCTGAGCAAAAATAAAGCTTCCCATAAAAACAAAAAACAACACTAAAAATAAACTTCCTTTCCTCCTATTTAACATTTTATAGTATTTTAAACAAAAATACTATTTTTTTTGATTTAAATTCAGTTTAACATAATTTACATTGTTACTAATTCAAATTTATTAATCGTAGAATATCAACTTAATTTATTTCAATATCACAAAAAAAAGACTGACAAGGCAGTCAGTCTTTCAATAATATTTTTGAATTATTCTATATTCTTAAGCAGGATCCAACCCGTTTTAACGGTGAGCAATTTGCTTGCCGGATCTTCAAAGGTAACCTGATACCAGTAAGATGAGGACGGTAATCGTTTTCCCTGGAAGTATCCATCCCAATAAGGTCTGAACCTTTCAGCCCGGAATACTTCTTTTCCATAACGGTCGAAGACCTTACCGCTGAAATCTTTATATTTTACGATTCCTCTGAAATCGATAATATCGTTAATATTATCTCCGTTTGGAGTAATTACATTTCTCATGACAAAGGTAAAGTACTCCAGGAATCCTACACAGCTTGTAGTCTTCACTCTTACACGAATAGCAATAACCTCATTTTTAGGTACATTTGTAAATACATTGGAATTCTGCCATGTAAGGCCGTTATCTACTGAGTATTCCAATATACCATTACTAGGATTGGTGGCTGTAAGAACCATGGTTCCCTTGTCATTATAGTTCACATTAATAATTTCAGGAATAACCGCTTGTATCACTTTGGTTTTAAATTCTTTAGAACACACCCCATTACTGATCGTTACACTATATTCTCCAGGTTTATTTGCTGTAATAGTCTGTGTTTTATCTCCGGTACTCCATTCATAGGTATATCCGGGGCCTGAGCCTGCATCTAAAAGAATTCTGTCACCTTCACAGATCTGTCCGCCTTTCAGTGTAGAAACAATAGCCGGTACTACCTCAACGGTAACTTCAGCCGGTTTTGAAGACTTACATCCCAGAGCTCCTACAGCATATACGGAATACGTTGTTGTTTTGGTAGGGCTCACCGTTCTTGTTCCATCTGTAACAGAAGTCGTATCACTCCATTCATAAGTTACCCCGCCGGTTGCTGTCATCAACACAGATTCTCCCAAACATATCTTCAGCTTTGCAACATTAAGACCTGCAATAGGGGTTTCTTCTTTTCTCAGTGTTAATGTTGGAATTTTACTACAAAATGCTCCATTAGATACAAGAACATATAAGATTTGACCATCTGTTCCATCGTAACTGGCCAGATTTTTAATATAATTATTATTTTGAGCCTGAGCATCTGAAAGCTTCGCATAAAAACGGACTACAATTCCTGGTGTTGTACTGATCATGGGGATTGCATTCTCTAAATTAAAAGTCTTAACAGTAGGCGTCATACAAAGCTTGAGTACTGCATCCTGTACCGTTGGGCTGGTTCCTCCGACAATGGTAATCGTAGCCTCACCCGGGCACTGATTTCCGGGAATCATTACTTTTACGTAATATACACCTGGTTCCACAGCAGTATAAACAGAATTGGTAGCTCCCGGAATCACAACGCCATCTTTATACCACTGATAAGTCATCCCTGGAATATCAGCTAACAGTGCCTTTAATGCCTTAGGAGTATTATCGCACATATTAATTGTAGATGGCAGAACAGCTCCTGTTTCATCAACGATTTTCACACCGATATCAAATGATCCACCTTCTAAAAAAACAGAAGAGTCTAACTGTGTATCCGATGCATCTGCAAGAACCAATTTGAAATGGTAAGTCTCTCCAGGAATTACGTTAGCAACAGCCGTTAAAGGAATAGTTTTTCCGTTATAATTAATTCCTATATGTGGCATATTCAACCCTCCAAAATAAGTTTCATTGATGGGTCCACAACTGAAACCCACTCCTCCCGGAACAATATTCGTTACACTTACAGGTCCTGCACTTCCAGGTAATACAGCCAGATTCGTATACGCAGGATCTCCTACTTTTTTAAGCAAAAGCGCAAAAGCATCAGCGTAATTACCGCACGGATAATCCCCACCAGGATCATATTCCTGAGAGGCAAATATATAATTGAATTTTACCAGGGTAGAGCTTGGAACAAAGTCAAACTCAAGGGCTACTGCATCTTTCAGGGCTACAGGAGGATTAGTTGCTGCCACCAGATCCGGATCACTTTCTGTTCCTACCGATTTGCTCACATCATCAGTAAAGCTATTTCCTGCATCTTTTGCATGACCAGTAGTCAGTACAATTCCATCTTTAAAAGGAAAATTTGCAGTTCCTCTATTAAAGTAGCCCCAAAATCTTTCGGGCTTATTTACGGCATGATTAGGAGATATGGTAACATTGGTAACATTTGCTGATGTACAGGAACTTCCACCATTGATCAAAATTTGTTTAACCAGCTGTTCAGGAGTAAAACCTGAAGGTGGATAAGGAGGAACATTTACATCTATAAAGTTGCCAGCCTTAAGATTTGCTCCCGTAGGTTTCACCTTTGTTGTCTTTCTTTCAGGAACAACCTGGGAAAATACAGAAATAGAACTCAGTAAAAACGTTAAAAGAAAAAAGTAGTGTTTCAATCTATAATTCAACATTTTGATTTCATTTTGCCCAAATGTAGCAAAAATAATTATATCTAATCAGCATTTAAGACACTTAAATCTCAGTTTTTAATGAAAATTCACAATAAATACTTTTTATTTTTAAATTTACTATAAAAAACAATACTCAATCATAAAAAAACAGACCAGCAAAGCTGACCTGTTCTTATATTCTCAGAGATCTTCCAATCTCCTATTCATCTTTTTTCAATTGATCTATTTCATCCCGAAGTTGAGCAATAATGTCCTTCAAAGCTTTTATTTCATTTTTATTTGAACTTACATTGCTTTTTAGGATAGCATTTTTAGCCTTTTCATTATGATCCTCTTCTTCTTCATCTTCATTAATCTCTTCAATATCCTCACTGATTTCTTCGATGTCTTCCTGAATATCCTCGATATCTTCATTAATTTCCTCAATATCCTCACTGATCTCTTCAATATCTTCGCTGATTTCTTCTATATCTTCCTGAATATCTTCGATGTCTTCCTGGATATCTTCAATTTTTTCGTGGCTTTTGTTCACAGACATCTGAATGAAAATTGCCAGATAAATAGCTTCCAGAGAAAGTACTGTAGTAAGAATCAGAAGCATCTTATCAAAATCAACAATTTTCAGCATCGGAAGCAAAAACGAAGTAACAAACAGCAAAGTATGTACAATCAGAGACTGAATAGATCCTATCCATGAGGTAATACGATCTGCTATTTTTTCGAGAACTTCTGCTTTTTCATTATATTTTTTCATCCTTTATTTTTTACAACAGTTCTTTCGTCACACCTAATCCAAACAGAGCAAAATCATATTTTGCAGGGTCTTTTTCATCAAATTTTCTAATGGCTACATCCAGTTCTTCCACTGTTTTCCAGTCATTCTGAGTTCTTTCCACCAATCCCAACTTTCTTGAGATATTCCCGGTATGCACATCCAATGGAATAGACAGGTATTTCTGATCTATATTTTCCCAGATACCGAAGTCTACACCACGTTTATCCTTACGTACCATCCACCTCAGAAACATAATGATTCTTTTGGCTGAGGAATTCTTATACGGTGAGCTTATATGCTTATGACTTCTATGTTTCTCCACCTGCAGGAAACTGCTTCTGAATCTTTCTATAGCGTGTTGGAAATTAGTTTCCGAATCTTTTACTCTAAACAGTTCTTCCAGGCTTTCATGGTCTTTATAAATTCTGTTGAACTGTTTGATAAAATAAGAAAAATCTTCTCCGTTAAAAGTTCTGTGAATGCTTTTATCCTGAATGTCTTTCAAATCTCTTTCAGAATAATTCAACACAAAATCATAGGGAGAATTCCCCATAAGATCCAGCATTTTATTGGCAGAGTTGATGATCGATTTTCTGTTTCCCCAGGAAATAGTTGCTGCCAGAAAGCCTGCAATCTCAATATCCTGTTTCACTGAGAAACGATGCGGAATCTGTATCGGATCATTTTCTATAAAATCAGGAGCGTTGTATTGGTTAGCCTTTTCATCCAGAAAGCTTTTAAGCTCTTCAAACTTCAACATACTTATTTAAATTTTTACACTCTCCAGAGCTTTTGGCAGGAATGAATTAGGGAAAATGGTTCTGGCTTCATCGGTAAATACCGTCAGATCTGCATATCTGTTGGAAAAATGCCCCAAAATAAGCTTTCCTACCTGAGCTTTTTGCGCAATGGTTGCTGCCTCCAATGCAGTGGTATGTCCTGTATAATCTGCCATTTCTTTTAAATCATGCAAAAAGGTAGACTCATGATACAGAGCCGTCACGTTTTTAATGATCGGAATTACACTTTCTAGATAACGGGTATCACTACAGAATGCATAAGATACTGATGGAGCCGGATCAAGAGTAAGCACATCATTTTTAAGAACATAACCATCACTTAAAACGAAATCTTTTCCTGCTTTGATATTATGATAATCACAGCTTTCAATTTCACTGTATTTGACAATTTCCTTCATATCCAGATGTCTGTCCTTCGGCTTTTCTTTAAAAAGATAACCATTACAGTAGATTCTGTGATCTAAAGGAATGGTATATACCTCCACTCTATTGTCCTCATAGATCTTTTCAGAATAATCTTTATCCAGTTCATGATATACCACTTCAAAACCACGATGTGTTTCCGTAATCTGGAAAATAGTTTCCATCATCTTCTTAATCCCTTTCGGACCATAAACATGTAATGGGTTTTCTCTTCCCAAAAGACGAAAAGAGGCAATAAGACCCGGAAGACCAAAGCAATGATCACCGTGAAGATGAGAAATAAAAATATGGTTGATTTTTGAAAATCTGGCTTTTGCTTTTCTCAACTGTACCTGTGTTCCCTCTCCACAATCGATCAGGAAGAGCCTTTCTTCCATTTCCAACAGCTGGGCTGTGGGTGAGGTGTTGATCGTCGGAATCGCTGAATTAAAACCTAATATTGTTAAATAAGTACTCAAATCAATTGTTTATTGTAACAAATGTACGACAGAAATTTTAAAACATATATTTTACCTTTACTTTTAAGCAGGAAAAGCATAAAAAAACCACTTCTCCGGGAAAGAGAAGTGGTTCTTTTTATCTGTAGTATTGACTACTTTACTTTTAAAAAATCCATAAACAGATCCAATGCCTGCTTACGGTGGCTGATCTTGTTTTTATCTGCAGGATCCATTTCTGCAAAAGTTCTGTCATATCCTTCCGGAACAAAAATCGGATCATATCCGAATCCTTTGAATCCTTTATTTTCAGTCAGTAAATTTCCGTGAACTCTTCCTTCGAAATATTGGGCCCCATTTTCATCATAATAACATAAAACAGTCACAAAATAAGCTTTCCTGTTCTCTACTCCCTTCATTTCTTCCAATACTTTTTCAATATTTTTAGCAAAATCATGATCTCCGGCATAACGGGCAGAGAATATCCCAGGTCTTCCGTCTAAAGATTCTACAACAAGCCCGCTGTCATCTCCCAAACTCGGAACTCCAGTCTTTTCAAAACAATATTTCGCCTTAATTAAAGCATTAGCATGAAAAGAATCTCCATCTTCTATAATTTCTTCGTGAATGTTATAATCTGTAAGACTTTTAACAGTACAGTCATTTCCTAAAATCTGCTGAATCTCTTCTTTCTTATGCTCGTTGTGGGTAGCTACCAATAATTCCATTTCTATATTCATTTTCAATTTTACTTTTTAACTGCTGTTGATTATATTTCAGAATAATGTACTTTATATTTCTTCATAAAAAGATAGTAAAACAAAGAAAAAAGTAGAATTCCTATGGCTAAAATCAGCCATTCTGAAACATTAAAAACTTTTGCAAAACTTTCATCTTTACCATAAAGTACCAGTAATGACAAGGTCAGGTTATTAAATGCATGCAACAATATCGGCATCAGTAAAGATTTTGTCTTGTGATATACCAATCCTAACACGCACCCCAGCATCACAGCACTGATGAACTGCCATGGGTTGCCATGAACTACTCCAAAAATAATGGATGCATATAAAATAGCTCTCCATGGTTTTACTCCTTTATTGATCAGTCCTTTCTGGATAATCCCTCTGAATATGATCTCTTCAAAAATGGGAGCCATAATTACAGTCATGATAATCATAACCACAGGATTATCGGTCAGCTGGCTCATAAGCTGAGTGAAATATTCGTAGAAATCTCCAAAAAAAGGACCTGATGTAGGAATCAGTGTTGTTGTAAACTCTGAAATAAACATCATCCCTGCCATCATCGGAAAAATAAGGAGATAGGTATAAAAATTAACGGATGAAAGATTAAAATTAAGCCTCTGCTGTGTGGTTCTTCTCACAATGAAAAAATCGAAGAATGCAATGGATGTGACGAATCCTACAGAATTGGCCACCATCAGAAACCAGTCTTTCAATTCAAGATTTTCTTTGAAAGCCACCTTCCAAAAGGTACTGAATAAAGAAACAGCCATCGTCCCTACAAACAATCCAACCACTAAAGTAACAGCGCCCAGCCATGTGAAAGTAAACTTCGGATACCTGCTATTTTCCATTCTTTTTTCTGTAAAAATTTATTGAAACAAAGATAATTTTTTTGAATGCTACAGGCAACTAAAAAAGAAAATACTTAAATTAGCCCCAGTACCATGAATATCATCAAAACAAATACAGCAATTCCTTTCGCCGGTGTTGAATCTAAAATTAACAGGCTGGCCACTTTCATCCTTCAGTCCACTTTTTTCGGGATGCTGTTTTTATTATTCAGTCTTTTTGTCCTCGGCCCCGTTTATGGGATTTATAAAAGAGGATTTGAAGCAATGTTAACACCCGCATTGATATGTTGGGGAATTTCGCTTCTTATCTTAATTCCTTCTACACGCTACTATATCATAAAAAGAAAAAATATTTCAAGGAAGATCATTGTTGATAATACCGGACTTTTATTTTACAATTCAAAAAATGAAATCGTAGAACAGATATTGTACACAGAGCTTCGTTCTTCAAAGCAAGATTTTGATATTTATACGGTAACAACAGTTGGTGGCAGCATTGTCCCTTTTCTTGAAGTAACCTTAAAACCTGAAAAAAAAGAAGAAACGAAAAGACGTATTGACATGAACCTACCTCTTCATGTTGTAAAGAATAAATTTACTTTATATGCTCATTTTATGCATGGAATCACGGTTTTTCGTCCGGATTTAAAAATAGATCCGATGGCTGTCAGTAGCTTTTCTATTGATCCGACTACTTGGAAAGTCAATAGAAAAGGAACTTCATTAGGAGGCTGGCTTTTAATTCTTGCAGTATTTGTGATCAGTGCAGCCATTTTTGGCCTTGTATTTTTATTAGCTGAATTAAAAAACTGATATGACGGAAAAGTTTCAAACCATAGTGTCTAAAGTCAATAAAACGGCCACTTATTCTCTGATAGGAATCATGTGGATAGCTATTATCATGATTATTATGGTCATCGGAACTGTTTTCGAAAATATGTATAACAATATCAGCCAGTATTTCGAAAATGATCTTGGTATTTTTTTTCTTCTAGTTATTGCTATAATTCTTCTTATACTTTGTTGTTTGGCTCTGATTCTAGCCTTGACCAATCGAAAAAAAGGAAAAATCAGGAAAGCCATTATTGATGAGAAAGGAGTTACTTTTTATGACAGCCGGGATAATATTATCAATATCATTTTATATAGTGAACTGCAGCAGTCTAGAAACTTATCACATGACGCCTATATGTACAGTACTACATCAAGATATCCCCAAAGCTATCTGAATGTTTTTCTTCGAAATAAAGCAGGCGAAAGTGTATTGACAAGTATAGATTTCAACTTTGAATATGTTCTTCTTAGCAATCAAATTGAGATGTATCGTCAGTTTTTAATAGGAATCCAATATTTTCGTCCTGACTTAAAAATAAGCCAGCAGACCATTAAAGAGTATGATCTTTCTCCAGATTCCTCACCGAGGAAAAAATATGAAAAGTTTGATTTATTTATATCTGCATTTATTTTTCTTGTGGGTTTAGGGTTGATTTATGTCCTGATATTATTAGTAAGAATTCTTTTCTGATAACCGGAAACGGCAATGGTGAATAATTAATCTCAATTCGCTGCGCTTGTGAATTTTATAGTACATTTCAGTGTTATTACCAGCTTTATAATTATAAATTACAAGGATGCTTTTATTCCTTTTATTGGGTATTCTCAATCCTTCTTATCTACCTGCTTTCTCTTCTAATCAGTATTGTATTAATTTAAATTTGAAAACCTCGTAAAAAATCACGATTTTTGCAACTTCAAAATACGATATGTCAGACTTAATCAAAGAAATACAAAAAAGAAAGACCTTCGGGATCATTTCCCACCCGGATGCCGGAAAAACAACGCTTACTGAAAAGCTGCTTCTTTTCGGGGGGGCAATCCAGGAAGCGGGTGCGGTAAAATCCAACAAAATAAAAAAAGGAGCTACTTCCGACTTTATGGAAATTGAAAGACAGAGAGGGATCTCTGTAGCAACTTCCGTATTGGCTTTTGAATATAGAGATCATAAAATCAATATTCTCGATACTCCGGGTCACAAGGATTTTGCTGAGGATACTTACAGAACGCTAACCGCTGTAGATTCAGTAATTGTTGTGATTGACGTAGCAAAAGGAGTTGAGGAACAGACTGAAAAACTGGTTAAGGTTTGTAGAATGAGAAACATTCCGATGTTGGTATTCATCAACAAACTTGACCGTGAGGGTAAAGATGCCTTCGATCTTTTGGATGAAGTGGAACAGAAATTAGGGTTAACAGTTTGTCCGCTTTCTCTACCGATTGGTATGGGTAGCGATTTCCAGGGAATTTATAATATCTGGGAAAACAATATTCAATTATTCTTAGAAGAGAAAAAGCAGAAAGTTGGAGATTCTATTAAGTTTGATGATATTAATGATACTTCAATAGATGATGTTATTGGTGAAAAAGCTGCCGCTACTTTAAGAGAAGAGCTTGATCTGATCCAGTCTGTTTATCCTGAATTTAATCGTGAAGATTATATGAAAGGTGATTTACAACCTGTGTTCTTTGGTTCTGCATTGAACAATTTTGGAGTTCGTGAATTATTGAATGCGTTCATTGACATCGCTCCGATGCCACAGCCTAAAGAAAGTGATACCCGTTTGGTAAAACCGGAAGAAAGTACTTTCACAGGTTTTGTTTTCAAAATCCACGCTAACATGGATCCTAAACACAGAGACAGACTGGCTTTCGTAAAAATCGTTTCCGGAACTTTTAAGAGAAATGAAAACTATCTGTTGGTAAGAGAAGGTAAAAAGATGAAATTCTCTTCCCCTAATGCTTTCTTTGCTGATAAAAAAGAGGTTGTAGAAGAAAGTTTCCCTGGCGATATCGTTGGTCTTCATGACACGGGAAGTTTCAGAATCGGTGATACTTTGACTGGCGGTGAAAAGCTAAGTTTCAAAGGTATTCCAAGCTTCTCTCCGGAACATTTCCGTTATATCAATAACAATGATCCGCTTAAAGCTAAACAATTGGCTAAAGGTATTGATCAGCTGATGGATGAAGGGGTTGCCCAGCTATTTACGCTGGAAATGAACGGAAGAAAGATCATTGGAACTGTAGGAGCCCTTCAGTACGAGGTTATTCAATACCGTCTGGAACATGAATATGGTGCAAAATGTACTTACGAACCACTTTCAATGCATAAAGCATGTTGGGTGGAAGCTGATGAAAAATCAGAAGAGTTTAAAGAGTTTGCAAGATTAAAACAGAGATTCCTTGCCAAAGATAAATACAATCAACTGGTATTTTTGGCAGATTCTTCTTTCACCATTCATATGACACAGGAGAAATTTCCGAATGTGAAACTTCATTTTATCAGTGAATTCAGAGAAAACTAATATGAACAGACAAAATCGCTAAACAGTGAAGTTGTTAAAGATATAGATCCGCAGAGAATTTCTGCGGATTTTTTTTGCTCCCTCCATAGGATAGAAATTACACATTTTCCATTGTAATATTTTTCTTGATACAGCTTAAATTTAGCTGTGTTGAACAAAAAAGGCGTTTTGTAAATCTCTTGTAAAATAAATACAAACAACTGAAAATATTACAGTTATAACTTTACGACCAGAATACATTCCATTTACAAGTACTTCAGCTGCTTCGTCACTAATTTTACTTCATCAAAAAATTAATGTTATGAAAAAGTACATATTACTGATTGCTATATCAGGCGCTTTTATTGCGTGCAGTCAAAAAGGAGGAGCTTCTCAATCTAATATAGAGGATGCTGCCCAAAGTATAGACAGTGCTGCTACTGTTGCTTCAGAAGCTATTGACAATGCCGGCAAAACGGCAAACCAGGCTCTTGATTCAGCCAGTATAAGAATAAAAGATATTGAAGGTGCCAAAAATGATATTCAGGAGAAAATAGAACGCACTTCCAAAATGGTAGATTCTCTATCTGATAAAATTGCATCTACAAAACTGGAATCAAAAGTTGAGAAAAATGATTCTACAGCAAAGAAAACTGAGAAAATTGCCACAAATACTCCAGCTCCCAAAGTTATTAAAGAGACCAAAATCATTTACAAGGAAAAGCCAAAAAATGACAGCTATGAGCTGAATATGCCAAAAGATAAAATGGTAAAAACAGGGTATCTTGCGATAAGAGCAGATAATATTGAAACGGTAAAAGAAATCATTAAAGAAGAAGCTATTAAAAATAATGGTTACATTAAAAGTGAGAACCAGTCCTATATTGAATCAGCAAATCAGCGGGATGAAAATCAAAAAGTATACACTCTGGACATCAAAGTACCTATCCAGCATTTCGATGGATTAATGGAAGCCCTGAACAGTACTATCGGGGATATTGAAACCAGAGATATTCAGGTTACAGGACGTAATTATACAGACAACACCATCTGCAGTATCGATATCAATATCACGGATAAAACTGAAGTGGAAAAGGAACCTAAAACTTTTGGCGGAAAATCATTGGCAGCTATTGAATCAGGCTGGGATGTGATTACTTCCATCTTTCTTTTCCTTCTTCCATTATGGCCTGTATTTCTGATTGGTGGTATTGGATACTATTTCTATAAAAAGAGAAATTCCAATACTCCTGATAGGGATTCTCAATAGAATAGATTTTTGAATCCGTCACCTGTGTGATGGATTTTTTAGTTTATTTAATTGTATTTAGAATATCAGTTTTCAAAAGTTGAATTAAAAATAAGAACCAACGGTCTAAAAACTCACCTTCCTCTCAGTAAGATCATATTTTTACAAGTTATTTCCCAAGAGGAAGATGATAAGAAAAAAGCCAAATTAAAATTCACTGATCGTAATAAACAGTGTCCCGGAAATGGTTTGCCCATTATTTCTATCGGTATTAATAAAGCGAACTCTTACATTGGTGGGTGAAGTAAGCCTTGCAGAAGCTATTGA
Source organism: Chryseobacterium sp. MYb328 (assembly GCF_037572595.1). Classification (NCBI taxonomy): domain Bacteria; kingdom Pseudomonadati; phylum Bacteroidota; class Flavobacteriia; order Flavobacteriales; family Weeksellaceae; genus Chryseobacterium; species Chryseobacterium sp. MYb328. Next base: position 91,939 of record NZ_JBBGZQ010000018.1, read on the forward strand.
AACAGCTCCGGGTAGGTCGAAATTTGGAGATACTGCTACTACTGCCTGTGAAGACCCAGGCCTGCTTGCTGCAGGAATGGTCACATTGACATCCAAAACTCCGGAAGAATTAAAATTGCCTAAGAATGTTGAATCTCCAGAAGAAATGGAACTATTGACTGTTGTTGAGAAACTAATCATATTTTTATGAACTGTTCCTGTGCTTCCCAGCTTATAAGCACCATTAACATCTAATTTCGAAGAGGCAGTAGGGGCAGTAGTGTTTATACCTACTGTTGAAAATATTTTCACCCCTGCAAACGACTGATTGGCAGTAGTAACCACTCCCCTTGCCGTGGGACTTGCATCCGGAATATTAAGTGTCATACTTCCTCCTAAAGAAGCTGGTGAACCGGAAACATTGATATTGCTGCCGGAAGTTCCCACATTCAATGATATGGTTCCTAAAGCAGAAGCAGAGACAGGGATCCATGTGGTTCCGTTCCATTGAAGAAGTTGCTCGTTGGATGCTCCATTTTGTCCCAGAACAACAGGATTGGCAGCCGTTCCATTTCCTGTGAGCGGACTCGCCGTTACGACAGAAACTAATCCATTTCCCTCAGCAACAATCTGTGCAGCTGTTACTCTTTTAAGTACACCACCGTTATCAAATGCAACGATAGAATCTTTTGCTGAAGTACGGGGACCAGTTTGTTTGATGTTTCGTATGCGTACCGTACCGTTTACATCTAGTGTTTCGGTAGGTTTCTCTGTGTTAATTCCAATCTGGGAACTAACAAGTGTTACTGCTCCGAAAAGGAACAATAGAGATAAAATTCTCATCATAGTGTGATTTATTTGTGATATTAAATATAATTAAATTATTGATTACCAATAAATAAATCTATTTTTTTTACTATTCAACACACAACAATCTTTGATCGTAGATAGCACCAAAAAGACACAGAACCCTATTGAAATGATATGGTGACAACTGTTTTGAAAACAATAAAGCATCCTGCCCTGCAAAAAAGGCTTCCATAACGGAAGCCTTTAAGATTATTTCATATTCACAACTTTGTCTACGACAAACTTTGTATTTCCCCGCCACGGAAGAGCACCATTGTATTCTTTGTAATGGAGGTCAAAGGTTTTACCACTGTTGGTCTCCAATTGTTTGAAAACTTCAGGGTCATCTACAGAAAATTCAAACTCATAGCTTGTAATACCTCCCGCTTTACCTTTTCCGAAACCTTCCTGAATCAATTTACCTTCATAGGTTTTGAAGACATAGCCTTTTTTCATGGCATAGTTCAGGTATCCGGATTTCACGCCTTCTCCGAAAACGAAGAAGTACTTATACCATACAAATACTCCTAATAACAGCAGTACGACACCAAGGGTGATCCACAAAGATTTTTTCATAGCGTGTGTGTTTTATAAATTCTTATTTTGCAATACTTCTGGAGATCACGATTTTCTGGATTTCAGAAGTTCCTTCGTAGATCTGAGTAATTTTTGCATCTCTCATTAATCTTTCTACATGGTATTCTTTCACATATCCATATCCACCGTGAATCTGTACAGCTTCAATAGTAGTATCCATTGCTACCTGAGAAGCGTATAATTTTGCCATAGCTCCGCTTTCAGAGATATCTTTTCCTGCATCTTTCTCACAAGCTGCTTTGAAGCAAAGCATTCTTGCTGCTGTGATCTGAGTTGCCATATCTGCTAATTTGAATGCGATCGCCTGGTGATTGATGATCTCAGTTTTGAAAGCTTTTCTTGTTTTAGCATATTTCAACGCCAATTCGTAAGCTCCTGAAGCAATACCTAATGCCTGAGAAGCAATACCGATTCTACCACCGTTCAATACAGCCATTGCAAAATTGAAACCAAACCCGTCTTCACCGATTCTGTTTTCTTTTGGAATTTTAACGTTATTGAAGATCAAAGAGTGTGTATCACTTCCTCTGATTCCCAGTTTATCTTCTTTTGTTCCGATTTCAAAGCCTTCCCATCCTCTTTCTACGATGAAAGCATTGATTCCTTTATGTTTTTTCTCAGGATCAGTCTGTGCAATTACGATATAGTAAGTTGCTGTTCCACCATTGGTGATCCAGTTTTTGATCCCATTTAAAAGATAGTAATCTCCTTTATCTTCAGCAGTAGTTTTCTGAGAAGTTGCATCAGAACCAGCCTCCGGCTCAGATAATGCAAATGCTCCGATCACTTTTCCGCTTGCCAATGGTGTAAGATATTTTACTTTCTGCTCTTCAGAAGCAAATTTTTCAAGACCGGCACAAACCAATGAGTTGTTTACAGACATTACAACAGCTGCAGAAGCGTCTATTTTTGCAATCTCCTCCATTGCCAGCACGTAAGAAACACTGTCCATACCTGCACCACCGTATTTTGGATCCACCATCATTCCTAAAAGTCCCATTTCCCCCATTTTCTTCACCTGTTCTACAGGGAATTTCTGGTCGCGGTCTCTTTCAATAACTTCAGGTAATAGTTCGTTCTGTGCAAAGTCTCTTGCCGCCTGCTGAATCATCAGCTGTTCTTCCGATAAATTAAAGTCCATAAAAAAATAATTAGATAGCCGTAAATTTACACTTTTTAACGAAATCTGAAAATAGAATTGGTAATTGCCCATTATTAATTATCCGGCTGCACAAATATTACCAAAAAACAACTATTGGGTTAAAGCACAAAGCATATAAAGTATTGATTTAATGTGTAGATTTGGCCATAAGAATATTTTAATTTCTGCATGATGAAAGAACTTGAACAATATATCCAATCTCATTTTAAAATTATTCAGCCGGAGCAATTGAATCAGGTAAGTTCACTTTTCAAATCAGAGATTTTGAAAAAGGGAGATAACTTTCTAAAAGCAGGAAGGATATGTGATAAATTATGTTTTATTCAATCCGGATTATTGAGAGTCTTTACAACAAAATATGATAAGGAAATTACCCAATGGATTGCAACCAAAGGATATTTTGGAACAGACCTGTCAAGTTTTTATTTTAAAATTCCATCCCGTTGGACCATTCAGGCTCTATCTGATACAGAAATCTATTTTATTACCCACAATGACTATAGTAAAATCATCAATATAGTTCCGACATGGAATGAACTGGAGAAGAATTTCATCATCCAATGTGTAACTTATATGGAGGATAGAATTTTCAGCCATTTGTCTATGTCTGCGGAAGAGAGATACAATTCTTTTTTTGAGAGCAACAAAGAGTTATTTAATCAGGTTCCATTACAATATATTGCTTCAATATTGGGAATGACACCTGAGACTTTCAGCAGAATCAGAAAAAAACAGCTTATGTAATTCTTGATTTTTATCAAGTGTACGCCTTCTTCTATATTTTAACTTTGTGTTCGTTATTAAACGTAAAAACAATACAATCATGTTTATAGGACACTTCGGTTTATCATTTGCTGCCAAAAAAGCAGCTCCAAAGGTTTCATTAATTACCTTATTCGCGGCTACTCAGTTTGTAGATATCCTCTGGCCTTTTATGCTCATTTTTAATATAGAAAAAGTAGCAGTTGTTCCCGGGTATACTAAAGTCAATGCGTACGATTTTCTTTACTTCCCGTTTACTCACAGTCTTTTGATGGGAATTGTATGGGGAATTCTTGCCACGTTCATCTATTTTTTAATAAAAAAAGATATCAGAAGCGCTGTGGTCATTGGTTTATGTGTTCTCAGCCATTGGTTCTTTGATTTGATAGTTCACACTACAGATCTGCCCATTACACCATTTGGCAATTATAAAATGGGGTTCGGATTATGGAATCATATTGCGGCTACTCTCATTATTGAATTTCTTATCTTTTTTGGAGGCCTGTCTGTCTATATATCTACAACCACTGTAAAAAATAAGAAAGGTAAATGGGGACTTTTGGGACTGGCAGTATTACTTGTTATCGTAACGCTTTCCAATACATTTGGACCACCTCCTCCTGATTCTGTGAAAGTTTTATTTATATCTTTTGTAATTCTTATGGCTCTTATCCTCTTCCTTGCCGGCTGGGTTGATAGAAACAGGGAAATAAAATTTTCAGGTAATCAATAAATTATATTTTCATAAAAAACAGATGGGCTTAATGAATAGTTGAAAAGAAATAAGAAGTAATATATTTTCCGGCCTGGATTTTAAATTAATATGTTAAGCATTTTAATAATCTTGAATTCATACCATTCAATTTTTTCAATTAAAAAAAATGCTTATATTTAGATTTCTTTATAAATTATTTAAAAAATCATGACGATCAAGAGATTATTCGATATTCCGCACTACGCTTTAGAGAAATATCCTAAAACGGATATGTTTGCAACGAAGTATCATGGTGAATGGAAAAAAACTTCTACACAGGAGTTTATTAATGAAGGCAATAAGATATCCAGAGGATTACTGAAGCTAGGTATAAAGCCGGGTGATAAGATCGCTTTGATAACCACCAATTCCCGTACAGAATGGGCTATTATGGATTTTGGAATCTCCCAGATTGGTGTTGTTTCGGTACCGGTTTATCCAAGTATTTCTCCGGAGGATTATGAATTTATTTTCAATAACGCACAAATACAATACTGCTTTGTCTCTGATAAGGAGCTTCTCAACAAAGTAATGAAGGTAAAGCACAATATTCCCAGCTTACAGGGAATTTTTACTTTTGATAAAATAAGCGGTGCTGCCAACTGGAGCGAAATTCTGGATCTTGGTGAGGATGAATCCACTCAAATTGAGGTGGAAGATCTTTCCAATGCCATCAATACTGAGGATCTGGCTACTATTATATATACTTCAGGAACTACAGGAAGACCTAAAGGGGTTATGCTGACCCATAATAATATTGTTTCCAATGTATTAGGTTCTATCCCTAGAATTCCTAAGAAAAAAAGTCTGGATTATAAGGAAACAAGAGCATTAAGTTTCCTTCCTATCTGTCATATTTTTGAAAGAATGCTTTTCTATCTTTACCAATACAACGGTTTTTCTCTTTATTTTGCTGAAAGCATCGATAAAATGGGTGAAAATGTAAAGGAAGTGAAACCCCATTACATGACTGTGGTCCCAAGATTGGTAGAAAAAGTATATGATAAGATCTACAATACCGGTTCTTCTGCCGGAGGTTTAAAATCAAAAATCTTCTTCTGGGCTCTGAATCTGATTACCAAAAAGAAATCTGTTTCCAAACCATCCGGAATTCAGGAACTTATTGCAGACAAGCTGGTGTTTTCTAAATGGAGAGAAGGTTTAGGAGGTGAAATTGTTACATTAGTTTCAGGATCTGCTGCTTTATCTACAAGACTGAATTTAATGTTCCAGAATGCTGGAATTCCTATTTTGGAAGGATATGGCTTAACGGAAACTTCACCTGTAATTTCTGTAAACAGTTTTGAAAAAATGAGAGTGGGAACCGTGGGTGTACCTTTGGATAACCTACAGGTAAAAATCCAGGAAGATGGTGAAATTACGGTAAAAGGACCATCTGTTTTCAAAGGGTACTTCCAAAATGAAGAAATGACAAGAGAGGCATTTACACAAGACGGATTCTTTAAAACAGGAGACATCGGCCACATTGATACTGATGGATTCCTACAGATTACAGACCGTAAAAAAGAAATGTTCAAAACATCCGGTGGTAAATATATTGCTCCTCAAACGATTGAAAACCTAGCAAAAGCCTCTAAATTCATCGAGCAGATCATGGTGGTAGGTGATGGTGAGAAAATGCCATGCGCTCTGGTACAGCCTGATTTTGAGTTTGCAAAAAGCTGGGCGATGAGAAATAACCTGAATATCGGTTCCAATCCAGCTGAAATTGCAAACAGCGCTGAACTGAAACAAAGGATTGAAAAAGAAATTGAAGGTATCAATGAGCATCTCGGAAACTGGGAGAAAATTAAGAAGATCGAGCTTACTCCTGAAATATGGAGCATTGAATCCGGACTTCTGACTCCTACGCTGAAACTGAAGAGAAAGGCGGTAAAAGAGAAGTTTATTGCCCTGTACAATAAGATGTATGATCATCATGAATAAATAAAAATATAACCGCTTCGTTTGAAGCGGTTTTTTTGTGGATTTTAATCTGATAAACTAATTAGGTTTTGGCTAAAGCCAATGGAATTTGTTTATTTTTATTAAATAGGCTAAAGCCTATTTCTATTGAATTTTTCACTCTCAGATTTAGCAGATTTTCAAGCGTAATCTTTGTCATTTCTTTAGAAATAGAGGGCTGTTTTTATTTATCTTATGATGTTGAGATTCCTCCTTCGTCGGAATGACAAGAAAACAGCCAAGTAATTTGTGGCATTTGTGAAACATTTGTGTCATTCATGGTTCAACAAAATAAAAAAGCTGTCTCATTTCTGAAACAGCTTTTTTATATTTTTAAAATTAGTAATTAGAATTTAATTACAGATTTCATTCTTTCGTTTTCTTCCATTACCAACTCATCGTCAACAAGGATTTTTCCAGAGTGCTCATCAATGATGATTTTCTTTCTCTGAGCAATTTCCATTTGTTTTTGAGGTGGAATAGTGAAGAAAGATCCTTTTGGAGCTCCTCTTTCTAATCCTACAACTGCAAGTCCGTTGATAGAGCTTTTTCTGATTCTGTTATAAGAAGCCAGTAATCTCTCATCGATTTTACCTGCATATTCTTTAGACTGCTCAATAAGGTACTCTTCTTCTTTTTGAGTTTCAGAGATCAAACCATCCAACTCTTCTTTCTTGAATTTCAAGTGGCTTTTTAAATCGTCGATCTTTGAAGTAAGTTCGCTTAAAGTTTCGTTTTTGTGAGCGATTTTAGCTCCGAACTCTTTAATTCTTTTTTCAGCAAGCTGAATTTCCAGATCCTGGAATTCCATTTCTTTTCCTAATGCTTCAAACTCTTTATTGTTTCTTACATTATCCTGCTGAGACTTGTATTTCTCAATTAAAGTTTTTGCATGGTTAATCACTTCATGCTTTGTTTTGATCTGATCGTCCTGATCTTTGATGTCTGCATGAAATTTTTCAGCTCTCTTCTCAAGACCTTCAATCTCGATCTCTAGATCTTCAACTTCAATTGGCAATTCTCCTCTAGTATTTCGGATTTCATCCAATCTTGAATCAATGATCTGTAAATCGTATAAAGCTCTTAATTTTTCTTCAACTGAAATATCGTTGGTTTTTGCCATATTTAAATGAAATAATTTACTGGGTTTGTTTTTTCAATAGATTTTGAAATTGCAAATGTACTAAATTTTTGTGATAAAATTTCAAATAATTGTTGACTTACAAATTGTTCTGATTCATAGTGTCCTATATCGCACAACAACATTTTAGACTCTGCTAAAAAATAGTCATGATATTTAAGATCTCCGGTAAGGTAAGCATCACATTTCCTGGAAACTGCAGATCGTATTCCACTGGCTCCGGAACCGCCAAGAACCCCTACTCTTTTAATTTTTTTACTCGTAAAATCTGAATGTTTAATAACTTCAATGCCGAATTTTTCTTTCACAAACCTCAGGAAATCCTTTTCTTCCATTTCTTCCTCTAGCTCACCGTACATCCCGAGTCCTACATGATGGTTTTTATTATCAAGACTGTATATCTGATGAGCTACTTCTTCATAAGGATGTGCCTCTTTCATTGCCCCCACAATCTGCCCCTGCCTAAATCCTTCAAAAATTACAGAAATCATGTCTTCATCGGCATTCTCCCGAATATTCTGTTGCCCTGAAAACGGATTTGAACCTTCAACAGGTCTGAATGTACCATTTCCATTAACAGTAAAGCTACATTCGTCATAAAATCCTATGCTTCCTGCTCCTGCAGAGAACATCGCTTCTTTTACTTTTTCTGAATAGTCTTTAGGTACGAAAACCGTCAGCTGTTTTAAATTATTTTCTTTCGGCTGAAGAATTTTCATATTCTTTAATCCCAGCTGGCTGCATATTCCATGATTCACTCCAAAGAAATCATTATCAAAAGCTGTATGAATGGCATAAATCGCAATTTTATTTTCAATTGCTTTTAAGACTGCTCTTTCTACATAGTTTTTCCCGGTTAAAGATTTCAGTCCGGAAAAAATAATAGGATGAAAACATACAATGAGATTACAGTTTTTCTCAATGGCCTCATCTACTACATTTTCCAATGCATCATGACAAATCAGAATCCCGGATACGTTACGGTCAGGAACTCCGCATAATAATCCTACATTATCAAAATCTTCTGCCTGCTGCAACGGAATGAGCCTATCTATTTCTGAGATTACTTTTCTTATTGTCATTTTATTCTGTATGTTTGCTACGAAAATAACGATAATTTGTTAATTTTAAAAAACATTCAGAATGGAAAGAGAACACAATCTTGTTCCTGAAGACAAACTTTGGAAAAGATACCTTTATCGAATCATTTATCGTTCCGATACCAGGCTCGGAAAACTGTTCGATATCATCTTATTGTCCTTAATTCTTGTGAGCACTGCTATTATTATGATGGAAAGCGTGCCTCAGCTTGATAAAAGATTTCATTATACTTTTCTCATTCTTGAATGGATTATTTCTATTTTTTTCACCGCAGAATATTCCATGCGGATTGCAGTACTAAAAAATAAAAAGCACTATATATTCAGCTTCTTCGGGATCATAGATTTCCTTGCATTAGTTCCTTTTTATCTAAGTTTCTTCTTTCCTGTTACCAAATATTTTCTGATCTTCAGAATGCTGAGAATGCTGAGAGTTTTCAGAATTTTCAATTTGCTGGATTTCATGAATGACGGCTATCTTATTGTAAAGGCTTTAAAAAACAGCTCTAGAAAAATTTATATATTTCTGCTGTTTCTGATTATATTTTCAGTGATCGTAGGCTCTCTTATGTTCATGGTGGAAGGAGGCCGGCAGGGATTTGAAACCATTCCTCAGGCAATCTATTGGGCTGTAGTAACCGTGACTACCGTAGGATATGGTGATGTCTCCCCTATTACTCCCCTTGGCAAGTTTTTCGCCGTTGTTCTGATGCTGGCCGGTTATTCTATTATTGCAGTTCCAACAGGTATTGTAACAGCAGAAATGCGAAACAAAAGACAGAATCTGGAAAAGATATGTGACCGTTGTGGTAATGAAGATATTGATGATGATGCAAGATACTGCAAGCAATGTGGCAAGAAATTAGCTTGATATTTGGATATTAGTTTAATCTATTCACCAAATACCACAAAATCATGGAACCAAAAAAGAAAAACAAACCGAATAGTTTAGTCATTATTCTTTTCTCATTAATAGTCCTGATGATTATTATTTACTTTATCCTCGTCATGTTCTTCCCAACTGTTTTCGATCTTATGAATACGGGGGAGATACAGCCAGTACCGGATAAATAATGCATGACAAGTAATGAGCAATAGACCATCTAAAATAGAAAAGATGAGCGAAAATTTCGCTCATCTTTTTTTATCAAATAAGATATTCAGTATGTGACTGAATATTCTGTAACTATTATTTATTTCTTAATAGCTTTCACTGTTTGTTTAGAACCATCTTTCATATTTAATACTACCAGATACATTCCCTGTTTCAGATCCCCTAAATGAAGAACGGAAGAAGGGTTTTCAATTGTTTTTACCAGTCTTCCGGAAACATCCAGAACAGAAACTGTTTTTACCTGGTCTACTTTTGAAATATTCAGTATTTCAGTGAATGGATTCGGATATACTTTAATTTCATTTTTAGCTTTAGCTATTTCTGAGGTTCCAAGGGTCTCTTTATTGATGGTAATGGTAAATGTTCCTTCCATTATATCTTCATTATCATCATAATGCCCTACATTCACATAATATACGGTTCCTGCAGTCGTTGAAACAGACATTGTTTCTGTTCCGCCACCGCTTCCGCTATCTACAGTATTTTCACAGGTTAAATTATTACACGTACCACTGTATAATCCTACCTGAGGGTCAAAGCTACTGTCTGCCGGCATGGTAACTTTTATATCATAAACAGTACCATCTCCTGTAAAAGTGAACCACGTACCATCATTCATACCATCCGAACAGATTTCAATAAATCCGTTATTATTTGTAGCTCCTGCAGCATCAGACTGTGTATATATATAAGGGAATACAGAAGCTACCAAAGCTCCTGAACAGCTGTCATTTGCAGGCGCCGGCGGAAGTGTTCCTACACAAATATCAAACATCTGTGCTTCTCCTGCTCCTCCATCTGTATATACTCTTATATAATATGTTTCTCCTACAGTAAGGCCGGAAATAAGTTTCGTCTCATCATACTCTGAACATGCTACATTGGCCAGACTGCTACAACTTCCATTCAAAACCTGAAATAAAAGTGAATAGCTATAATCTGCTCCGATAGAACTCATGTTGCTCAATGATATGGCGTGAGTATCTGCAGTGGCTGTAAACTTAAACCATACATCATCATCTGCTTCTCCGTCACAAGGATCTACCGGTTGGTTTGAATCTGTAGCTCCAAGGGTATGTCCTGATACTTTGCTACCGCAGTTCATGTCCGGATTTACCGTTAGTGTAACAGCAGCAGTACATTCATCATTCAAAGGGGGTGGAGGGAATGTTCCTACACAGATATTGAAACTTTGAGCCTGCCCTGTTCCTCCGTAGCTGTACACTCTTACATAATAAGTATCCCCTACAGTAAGACCTGATACAGTTCCAGTGTTAGGATCTGAACAAAGAATACTTGTTAGTCCTCCACAAATTCCGCTTAAAACCTGAAAATAAGCATCGGTGCTGGTTCCTGTTCCTGCCGCTTGTACATTTTTAAGTGAAATAACGTGGGAGGAAGCTGTCGCAACAAATTTATACCATACATCATCATCAGGAGTACCATAACATGGATCCGGATCCACTCCGGAATCTGTTGCAGAAAGGGTTGTTCCTGGAGTAGCTATTCCACAATTCAGATCTGGGTTTATGGCCAGAGTAACTGCGTTATCACACTCATCGTTGGCTGGCGGCGGTGGAAATGTCCCAATACAGATTTTAAAGCTTTGTGCATACTGTGTTCCATCTTCATAACTGTAAACTCTTATATAATATACTTCTCCCGGATTAAGACCATTCACTATTCCTGTATCGGGATCTGAGCATAAAATACTGGTCATGTTTCCACAAGCTCCACTGAACACCTGAAAATAAGTATCAGTATCTGAATCTGAACCAGCCGAAGTGATATTTTTAAGTGAAACCACATGAGTAGAAGCTGTAGCGGTAAATTTATACCACACATCATCATCAGGAGTACCATAACATGGATCCGGATCCAATCCGGAATCTGTTGCAGAAAGGGTTGTTCCTGCTGTAGCACTTCCACAGTTCATATCTGGGTTTACAGTTAGGGTAACAGCACTTGTACATTCATCATTGGATGGTGGTGGTGGTGCTGTTTTGAATTTTATTTCAGTGCATCCTGAAGATTCCCCTCCAGTTCCTACTGAAGTTACCTTAAGATAATAAGTTACACCGGTAGAAAGAGGAGATAAGGGAGTAAGGCTCGTTGTGGTTACGGTTTGCTGATTAGCAACATCTGTTCCTCCCGGAGTAGTTCCTATTGAAACTTTATAGCTTGAAGCTCCAGATGATGCACTCCAGGTAATCACAGGAGACAGAGGTACAAGAACCGCATTATTGAGCGGATAAGTTACAACAGGACAAGAAGGTATCGGGCTTGGGCTAAGCCCTATCAGACTGATAACAGACCTGGTCCCCTGCAGATTTCCCCACTCAGGATCTGTAGGATCCGGATCATTACTATCCGATTTATACAAAATAGATTTGTTCTGTGCATTAGGGTCATCAAATACAGAAAATGAATCATCATCAGAATCATAATCCGGAGTACTTTCATGCACTGCAACTACCAAGTTCTGTGTATTGTTATAAGTAAATGGGGTAGTAAATGCTACCTCCAAAACACCATTCGTATTGGTAACTGTTCCTGAAAAAACTTCTGTAAGTTCTGCAACAGGAACCCAATCACTGCCTGATGTAAAATTGGTTTTGGAACTATGGCCGAGATAAATCGTCCAGTTGGCTGAATTGGTAAAATCCGCAGATGGGTTTACATACAATTTAAGCCCCGAAACAGTTCCCGCTGCTGCAGCATTAATTTCCTGTTTGGTAAAAATCTGCTGAGAATAGGAATATCCGTAATTTGTATTGATTGGAATATTTCCAACTGTCGTGCTCCCCTCTCCTAGGGTAATTTGAGCATTCAAGATTAAACTTACCATGAGTAAGTATAAGAGTAAGATTTTCTTCATATATTTTTTTTAGATGTTAATTCAATCACTAAATTAGTAATAATTCAAACAAAACACTCAAAACAAGATAAAAACAAATTAAAAAACTATAATAAATCAACATTCTGCTTCAATTTTGTTTATTTGAAAACTATTTTACAACTTTAAATTTAGATTAGAATAAAATTTAAGTTGTTCTTATAAAAAACAATAAAGGCGAATCACAGATCCGCCTTTATTTAGGACTAATTATTTCTTGATAGCTTTTATTACTTGTTGAGAACCATCTTTCATATTCAGTACTACCATATACATTCCCTGTTTCAGATCACCTAAATGAAGTGCAGAAGAAGGGTTTTCAATTGTTTTCACCAATCTGCCTGAAACATCCAGAAGAGAGACCGATTTTACCTGGTCTGTTTTTGAAATATTCAGTACCTCTGCGAATGGGTTAGGATATACTTTAATTTCATTCTTATTAGCTTTAGATACTTCTGCAGTTCCAAGAGTTTCTTTATTAATAGTAATCGTAAACGTACCCTCCATTTGATCTTCACCACCATCATAATGTCCTACATTTACATAGTATACCGTACCTGCAACAGTTGGCACTGACATTGTTTCTTCTGCTCCACCAGTAAGGCCGTCATCTACTGTATTTACACAGACCAAATTATCACATGTGCCATTATACACCCCTAGCTGAGCATCAAAATTACTTCCTTCCGGCATGGTAACTTTTATATTATGAACAGTACCATCTCCTGTAAAGGTGAACCATGTACCATCATTCATAGCATTCGAACAGATGTCAATAATTCCGTCATTATTAGTAGCTCCGGCTGCGTCAGACTGTGTATAAGCGTAAGGAAATACTGATGCAACCAAAGCACCCAAGCAATTATCATTTACCGGAGGTGGAGGAATAGTTCCTATACAAATATCAAAACTCTGTGCCTCACCTGCTCCTCCATCTGTATATACTCTTATATAATAGGTCTCACCTGCAGTAAGGTTTGAAATCACTTTCATATCATCATAATCTGAACATTCAATGCTAGTCGGGTTACTGCAATCTCCACTGAATACCTGGAATAACAGTGAATAACTGTCCTCAGTACCAATAGAAATCATGTTACTTAATGAAATCACATGTGCAGTAGAGGTTGCCGTAAACTTATACCATACATCATCATCTACTTCCCCGTAACAAGGACTTACAGACTGACTAGACTCAGTAGCTCCACGGGTGTGTCCGAATGTTTTACTGCTACAGTTCATGTTCGGATTTACTGTTAATGTAATTGCTGTAGTACAATCGTCATTTGTTGGTGGTGGTGGCAATGTGCCAACACATATATTAAAACTTTGCGCAAATTGTCCTCCTTCATCCATGCTATATACTCTTACATAATAAGTTTCACCTATTGTAAGTCCTTCAGCAATACTAACCCCTGAATATGATGAACATACAATACTTGTCAAACCATTACAGTCTCCACTGAATATTTGAAATCCAATATAATCACTATCTTCTGATCCCACAGAAGCTACATTTGAAAGTGAAATGATATGACCTGAATCTGTAGCGGTAAATTTGTACCATACATCATCATCGGGAGTACCATAACACGGGTCAATGTCTACACTGGAATCTGTTGCAGCTAAAGTAGTTCCTGCAGTAACAGCCCCACAATTCATATCTGGGTTTACCGTTAAAGTGACAGCAGCAGCACACTCATCATTAGAAGGTGGCGGCGGTGTAGTAGTAAATTTTGTTTCGAAACAACCTGAAGATGAACCTCCTGTTCCCACAGCTATAATCCTTACATAATAGTTTGTATTAAGAGAAAGAGGAGCTGACGGAGTAAAACTTGTGGTACTTACTGTTTGCTGATTTACAATATTTGAACCTCCCGGAGTTGTTCCGATGGAGATTTTATAACTTGTGGCACCCGCTGATGCATACCATTTAATTTCAGGAGTTACAGGAACCAGTACAGCATTGTTTATCGGAGACATCACATTAGTACAAGATGGCAACGCCTTAGGCGTAAGCCCTGTAAAACTAACAACAGGTCTATAGTCTAATAAATTACCATTCCCAGGATCCGATGAATCAACATCTATATAAGAGGTACGGATAATTGCACTTTTGGGTGCATAATTAAGATGATGTACATAAAATACCCGGTCGTCACCATAATCTGAACCTGAGCCATTTTCATCCACAGCAATCACCAGATTCTGTGTATTATTATAAGCAAAAGGGGTAGCAAAAGTAAGCTCTACCATTCCGTTTACATTACTGATGGTACCGGTGTACACCTCTGTAAGGGCTGAAACCGGAACCCAATCACCTGCAGACGTAAATCCAGTTTTTGAAGTATGCCCCATATAAACAACCCAATCTGAAGAGTTAGCTATGGTTGAAGCCGGGTCCAGATAGAATTTAAGGCCTGTAATATTTCCGGCGGCATTGGTGTTAATTTCTTCTTTTTTAAATATTTGTTGGGAGTAAGAATAACTCGAAAAATTATCAATCGGAACCCGTCCGACTTTAGTGCTTCCTTCCCCTAAGGTAATTTGGGCACTCAAAAACAAGCTTACCGTTAGCAAGCACAAGAGTAAGATTTTCTTCATATACAATTTTTTTAAGGTGTTAATACATTTGCCAAATTAATAATAATTTTAATACAACATTAAAAAAATATTAAAAAAAAGCAGCAACTATTAAGTTACTGCTTTAAATTATTATATTAATCGGTTTTATTTCTTAATTGACTTAACCACTTGTTTCGATCCGTCTTTCATATGAAGCACGACTAGATACATTCCTTGTTTAAGGTCTGCTAATTGAAGTTCAGAAGAAGGTTTTTCAATTGTTTTCACCAATTTTCCTGAAAGTTCAACTATGGAAACAGATTTCACTTTAGAAGCATTCGAAATTTTTAAAACATCTGTAAATGGATTCGGATAAACCTTAATATCTTCTTTTTTACGCTCAACCTCTTCTGTTGCCAATACACCTCTTCGCATGGAAATTGTATAATTACCATAGCACCAGGCAGCTCTTCCATTCAGCATTATATAATAAGTAGTACCTGCAACTCCCATAAATGTTATTTTGGAACCAATTAAAGGATTAGCCGTACACGCTTTATAGGTAGATCCAATAATATTTACAGAATCACAAGCAAGTGCCCCACATGCCCCTGTATATACGTTCAGAGATGACTCAAATTGTGTCCCACAAGCATCAAGAACTATAGGACCATTTTCAGTAGCTGTTACTTTAAACCAAACACCTTTGAAAGGAGGAACCATATTACTGCAAGAATTAGATGGCCACAAATCATCATTGGCCAATGCATTTACTCCTTGTACAGTTTCATCATATCCTATAGGTATAGCTGTACTGCACACATCATTAGTAACTACAGAAGGTGTAGTTACAGCAATCTGAAAATCAGCATTTAGAGGTGTTGTAAGAGGCTCCATAAATACCCTTACATAATAAGTCTGCCCCACATTAAGATTCAGTAATAACACATTAGCATTTCCAAAAGAACCAGGATGGCATCTAACTGAAGTTAAATTTCCACATGTCCCTGTAAGAACCTCTGTTCCAATAGAAGGATCACGCAAAACATGCACAAGCTGCATTGAGGCACTTGCAGTAAATGAATACCAAATATCACCATTAAATTCTGTAACAAATGAAGAACAAGCCGGCGCTCCGATACTTGGCGTTGCGCCTAACAAAGAGCCATTTACAGGATTAACAAAAGCATCTGTATTGCTAACAGTCAGTGGTATTGCATTAACACACTCATCATTAGCAGGTGGTGGTGGTAGCGTACCAACACAAATATTAAAACTATCAGCATATACCGTAGTTCCATTTGCATTAGAATCATACACTCTCACATAATATGTATCACCAGGGGTAAGTCCCCTAAGTGTTGTATTAGGTAGTGTGCTGCACTTTATACTTGTTAAAGTTCCACAGGCCCCACTAAAAAACTGAGTATACAAACTTTTAGATGCAGAAGTTCCTACCGCATTAATATTAGAAAGCATCACTACATGCTCAGAAGCTACTGCAGTAAATTTATACCAGACATCATCATCTGCAGACCCAGAACATGGAGCTACTGCTAAACCTGAATTAGTTGCTCCTAAAGTAGTTCCCGACACCGGTGAAGTACAAGCTAAAGTAGGACTAACCGATAACTCAACAGCACCTGAACATTCATCGTTTACAGGCTTAGGTAGGGTTCCCATGCAAATATCAAAAGAACTTGCATAATATGCCCCCCTATAATTAGTTTCATTATTGTAAAATCTAACATAATAAGTCTGGCCAGGTACTAATCCGTTTAGAAATGTATAATTGGTATGATTATTTATACAAAATGTACTTACTAAAGCATTACAAGCGCCACTAAATACTTGAGCAATCAGAGATGTAGAAGTAGTATTTCCTACAGAAGTTATATTTTTCAGTTGAAAAGTATGCCCAGTAGCTGTTGCTGTAAATTTATACCAAACATCATCATCCGGATCTCCATATCCTGTACATGCACTCACTGAAGCCAATGATTTTGTTCCTCCTAATGTAGTTCCTGATGTCATACTACCACAATTCATATCTGGATTTATTGTAATTGGTATCGCATTTACACAATTATCATTTACGGGTGGTGATGGCGGTAAACCTATACAAATATCAAAACCTGCGTTAACATTAACTTCATTTGAAGAAGTATATATTTTTAAATAATAAGTTTTACCCACTGTAAGACCGTTAATTGCATCCAGTGATCCAGCACAATAAAAAGGAGTAAGATTCCCGCATTCTCCTGAAAAAACGGCAATATGCACATAAGGAGATCCAGATTGTCCTCCCGTAGAAACCATATTAGAGAGTGATATGATATGACTCGGATATGTTGCAACAAACTTATACCAAACATCATCATTATCCCCTCCTGAGCAAGCCCCCATCCCCTCAGGTGATCTGGTTGCACCTACAGTATCACCGTGTACAACATTTGTACAAGTCAAGGAAGGATTTATGGGTAAACTAATTGCACCTGAGCACTCATCATTAGAAGGAGCAGCAACTGTAGTGGTAAAATTTCTTTCAAAGCAATTAGGAGATACTACTCCGCCATTATATGCTGTAACTCTAAAATAATATTTCGTGGAAGGATTTAATTGTTGAGCTTGGCTAAGTGTATAGGTATTAACATTTCCTACATCAAAATTATCCAAAACATCAGATGCACCTGCAGAAGTTCCGATACTTAATCGATATCCTAATGCGGCTGTAGAAGTCCCCCATTTAAATGTTGTTTTCAAGGGAAATCCTTTTTGAGATGGATTAGGTACATCCACAAAAGGACAGTCTAATGTTGCAACTGTTGTAAAAGTTCTTTCCGTACATGCAGAAACACCTGCAGAGTTTACAGCATACACTGTATAATAATATTTAGTATTAAAATTCAGTTGATTTGTAAAAGCAAACGAATTAGAAGTTCCCAAGTCCTGCATATTCAACACATCAGATCCACCAGGAGTGGTTCCTACTTTTATTCGGTATGATAATGCACTACTTGACCTTAGCCAATTAATTACAGGAGCTATGAGAGCCACCGTATTATCAGGAAAAGAAACAACAGGACAAGAAGGTACCACAGCAGCTGTTAAGCCCAATAAGGTGGCTACTGACTTTAAATCTCCACTAAATCCAGGTGCAGGGAAAAGAGGATGCACATCCAAAAAATTACTATTATACACCATTGTTGAATTATCAACTCCTTTATAACTGTAAAAAAAGTTTGTATACGCCGCAGAACCTGGATTATTTTCATGAATTGCAATCACAAGATTATCCGTATTATTATAAGCAAAAGGAGTATTGAAAGTAATAGTCATTTCACCTCCGGATTCACTTACAGCTCCTGTGAAGACCTGAGTCAAACTTGACGGTGGAACCCAGTCATTACCACCGGAAAAAACTGTTTTTGTAGTATGTCCTAGATAAATCCTCCAATTGATAGCCTTACTAAGATCAGTAGAAGGAGGAAGATAAAATTTGATGCCCGTAATATTACCTGCAGCATTTGCAGAGATCTCATCTTTATTAAAAATTTGCTGAGTGTAATTATATTCAGACGACAATCTTATTGGAACAGAACCTCCATCACTAAATTTTTCTCCTCCCAATGCTATTTGGGCGTTTGTAATAGATGCTATTAAAAATAAGCATAAGAGTAATAATTTTTTCATGTATTATTGTTTATATTAAGTTGCGAAATCGCTCTCAAATTTAAACAAAATTCAATATAAAAAATAAAAAAGCAGCAACCGTTAAGTTACTGCTTTAAATTATTATATTAATCGGTTTTATTTCTTAATTGACTTAACCACTTGTTTCGATCCGTCTTTCATATGAAGCACGACTAGATACATTCCTTGTTTAAGGTCTGCTAAATGAAGTTCAGAAGAAGGTTTTTCAATTGTTTTCACTACTCTTCCTGCAAGATCTACAACAGATACAGACTGTACTTTGGAAATATCAGAAATATTTAAAGTGTCTGAGAACGGATTAGGATATACTTTAATTTCGTTCTTAGCTGTTGTTACCTCAGAAGTAGAAAGGCTTCCAAACTGATACACAAAATTATCAATCAATACACTGTTTGCAGGAGAACCTGTATGCCTGAATACAAGCTTATTAATTCCGGCAGGAACTCCCATAATATTTAAAGAATAATTATCGATGGTAGAAATATTTGATGCAGTATAGCTATCCAATACTACAAATGTAGAAGTATCTGCAGGATTTGTTAAATAACCAATCTCAACAATTCCACCAGCAGTAAAGTTAGCTCTTCCTTTAAAACTAATTGTTGCAGTGTTAGAATCTAAACCTATAAATTCAGGCGTTGAAACCATACCTACTCCTGAACTGCTACTATAGATATACAGAGCATTAGGAGCACTTGCAACAGTTGTTGAATAAGCAGATACTTTCGCATTACCAACAACAGTTCCTATGCTAGTCCAGCACATAGGAAGTGTATCAACAGGCGTAGTATCAAAATTCTGAGAATATACCTGTAACGGAGTACATGTAGTAGTAAATATTGCTGCCTGTGACCAAATACTCTTATTTGCAGCACTACACGCCGAGCGAACCCATACATAATAAGTGGTAGCAGAGCTAAGTCCATTTAAAACAGTACTTGTAGCAGTGCTTGTTCCTGATATAGTTACATTAGCAGCAGGTACTGTACTATTGGTAGAATAATAGTACTCATAACCATTTGCAGGTACTGAAGCAGGAGCGTTCCAAGATAAGTCTGATGAAGCAGAAGTAATATTTGCCACTACCGGAGAATCTGGTTCTATACATGTTGGGATAGGTTCTACAATGAAATCATCAAGATGGAAATAAATATCAGGCGAAGTAGAACTTGTAGTCGCTACAAAAGCCACTTTAACAGTACCAGAATACGCTGCAAGATCAACAGTTTCCGTTTGCCCTGTATTAGAATAGGTTCCTGCTCCTGTATATGTTTTTAGAACATTAGTATTGCTCCAGGTAGTTCCTCCATCTGTAGAAATGATAACTCTAACCTGATGTGTCCCTAATGTCGACTGAGCTGTGGTACCTGTATAACTGGTAACAGCCATTCTATATCTAATCCTATTTGCCCCTGGAGTTGCACCCAGATTGATTGGCTGAGAAATTAACCAGTCACCGGTGTTTGTTCCATATAAATTTAATTTTACAGCCGTATTATTGCCCGTATTAGCAAAACCTGATGCGGCTGCCCATTTACTGCTTCCATACGTCAAAGTAGAATTGGCGGTAACATCACCTTTAGCGACAGACCAGCATACGGGAGTCAATGTACTAAATCCTTGTGAGATGGTTGGTATATTTTCAGATCCACAAACTGTCGTAAAGCTACGTTCAGTACATGAAGCTGAAGTACTTGTAGGAGTATAGGCGTTTACTGTATAATAATATTTTGTACTATAATTAAGTGCAGAGGAAAGTGTATATGATGTAATATTTCCAACATCAACACTGTTCATAACATCAGTTCCACCTGCTGTTGTTCCGACAGATATTTTATACCCAGTTGCATCAGTTACGGCACCCCATGTTATTGTTGGCATAACAGAAACTCCCGATGCCCCTGATACAGGCAATGTCACTGTTGGACAACCGATATTTTTTGTAATAAATGATATTTCTGTACATCCGCTTGCTGTTCCGGTACTGTTCGTAGGCAATATGGTTGCGTAATAAGTAGTACCATATAATAATTGGCTTGCTGCAGGTATAGTATAAGTAAGTACATTTCCAACATCTACACCGGCCATCACATTGGATCCACCTGATGTAGTTCCCAAATTTAATTTATATGAAGTTGCATTAGGTGAAGCATCCCATTTAAAATTTGGGGTAATTGACAATCCTGTAGCAGCATTGGTAGGTGCCGTAATAGTGGAGCAATTAGGCGCAACATTAACAGAGGAAATATTAATATTATCCACATAGATATCATCACTTCCGTTATCTCCTTTGGCTAAAAATCTTATGATGGCATTAGGACTGGAAGATGCTAAATTCACATAATTTGTGACCCATGGTGAGGTTGATGATGTGGAACCAAATGTCATTCCTACATCTGTAAAGGTGACTCCATTGTCTGTTGAGATTTGTATTTTCAAAACATCTGTTCCTGATGGATTTGCGTAATCAAAACTTAGAATCCTATCACCAGAACCTGACGATAAATTAATATACAAGTCCATATACCCTGAAGCATATTGACAGTTATAGGAATGGAATCTTGCTGCAGGTGCTACTGCAGATCCACCAATTGTTACGGATCCACTCGTACTTGTCCACCCTGAAGCAGATGCAAACCCACTCCCTGAAGTATCACTCTGTCTCCAGGAATTATCGCCCCTTGCCGGCCAGGTTCGCCAATAATCTGCATTAGGCAGATCCAATGTAGAATTACCATTTGCCCAGGTACTGAAGCTTTCAGTAAAAGGCAAAGTGGCGAAAGTATTTGGGGCAGCCAACCACGTTCCTGGAGTATAAGTAAATGTCAGTCCAGAAGCAGGCACAGTAGTCCCGTTTGTTGTCCCTAAAGTTGAACTGGAAGTAGCTGTTGTCCCTGCTGTCAGTGAAGTCCAGTTTGTTCCTGTTAAATTATTAATGTCCGAAGCTTCCGATCCTCTTATCCCTACCTGTCCAGTAAATGTACTTGCTCCGGAAACACAATTTCCATAAACAATAGCTACTGTATGGGAAGTAAGATCTAACTGGATCTGGAAGTTGAGAAGTTGAGAAGCAGAACCGGAATTGCTTTGCACATCAGTAAACTGTACAATAAATTTAGTTCCTACAGTCTCATATGAAATTTCAGAGCTTGTTGTGTTTGCGTTCCTTAGATTTGCTCCAAAACCGGCAAAAGCAGCCTCATGGGTAGTGGGAGTAATCTCACTGGATAGCCCGGTATAAGTAGTGGCACTGGTAGCTCCTCCTAATGTTACAAAACCATTATTACTGATATAAACAGAGTTATATTTCTGATTATTGTATGTAAAATTGGAGGGTAAAGGAATAGCTGCAGATACTAAATCCGTAGCCAGGGTAGCTCCCGACTGCCATACTGTTCTTCCTGCGGATAATGGTGCATATGTTCCCACAGATTGTGTAAATCCATATCCGTTATTTGTATTCGGGCTCGTTATTTGCGGTGGCCCAACCTGTGCAGACACGCTGTAATAAAAAGCGGTCAGGCACGTAAGTAAAATTCTTTTCATAAATAGTAAAAATAATAGTCAGGCGATAAAAGTATAAAATATTTAAATATATTTCATAAAAT